>JBGTLI010000378.1:0-4718 GCA_041744195.1 Wenzhouxiangella sp.
TCGCCCTTCGGGAGTGCGTCTGAGTCGACAACTCGGCGTTGCGAACCTTGTAAAGGGCTGGCCATTCACTGCGGTTCGCGCCTTGATTTGTCGACTCAGTCACACTCTGAAAGTTACAGAATTAACGACGGGGTACACTAGGGAGCCTCTGAACAACTCTGCACGGAGCGCGTTTTCGTCGGAGAGGCCGCAGATCGTTCGGTGCGACACGAGCGACAGTAGCCTTAGCTACGGCCGAGAGGCGCAACGATCGAGATGCGGCCTCTCCAGCAAAACCCTTCGGGACGGGCCTTTGCGGGGCCTCCGCCTCGTTTGGACTCGCTCATTTGGAATGACCAAACCGCGTTCGCCCAAGCCGAGCCAGCGCAGGCAATGGAGATAGGGCGGTTTCGCGAAGCGAAGAAGCCCCGTCGGAATGCCGTCAAGCGCGTGACTCCCGCAAAGACCCGTCGCGCCCGTGCAGAGTTATTCAGAGGCTCCCTATCGAATGGCATGTTCAGATCAGGCGGGGAAACACCTACAATGAAGTAACAGCACTTGATTAAAAGGTTTCCAACCGTGCGCAATCTTACATTCATGGATCGGTGGCTGGGTCATGCGGACCAGGCGCTGCGTGTCGCTCTCGGACCCGCTCCGACCGGAACGGCGCCCTCGCCAGCCACCGGTCTCGATGATGCCGAACTGACGGAGGCCGAACGCCGCGATACCGCCGGACTGATGCGAATCAACCACACCGGCGAAGTCTGTGCCCAGGCCTTGTATGCTGGCCAGGCGGCAACGGCACGTTCAGAACGGGTTCGCACGGAAATGGCCGAAGCCGCCCGCGAGGAAGAGGATCACCTGGCCTGGTGCGCTGAACGGCTGAACCAGCTCAACAGCCGCCCCAGCCTGCTCAATCCCCTTTGGTATGTGGGGTCTTTTTCAATTGGCGCCGCTGCGGGACTGGCCGGAGACGCCTGGAGCCTGGGTTTTGTCGAAGCCACCGAACGCCAGGTCGAAGCCCACCTTGAATCCCACCTCAACACCCTGCCCGCGCAGGACCAGCGCTCGCGCGCCATTGTGCAGCGGATGAAGGAAGACGAAGCCCGCCACGCCGACATGGCGGCCAACCACGGCGCCCGCACCCTGCCGACACCCGTGCAGGGGCTGATGGGGCTGACTGCGGGGCTGATGAAGGCGATAGCGTATAGGGTCTAGGGGGAAAGTGCCTTTCTACCTTTCTACCTTTCTCGTTAGCGGCCATAGTTCCTGTATCAGGCGTTGTTCAATCCAGCTATCCATGCGCCAGTTCTCGATGAAACCGCAGTGGCCTCCGCGGGACAGCACGTCGAGTTCCAGTGCGGGCGATTTGGGTAGTTCGTAAAAATCTGCGACCGGGATGATCGGATCATCGGCGGCGGTGATGATGGTTGTCGGGGTTTCCAGGCCGGCCAGGTAGTCTCCGGCCACTGAGTAACCCTCAAAATAGGCGTCGAGATTGGGAAAATCGGTCTGATGCTCGACCAGCCAGTCGGTCTGGGATCGCAGATCCTTGAGCCGGAACCAGTCTTCAAGGCGGAAATGGTCCGGGTACAGCGCCTGCTTGATCTTGAGTGAACGTCGCCACTTGTTGACGAAGTAGAACTGATATAGGCTCAGGCCCGTCTCCAGCGCATCAAGCACATTGTGGGGTCGGATGACCGGGCTGACGGCGATGGCCCGATCAATGCTGAAGCCGTGATTGGGCGCCTGACGCGCCACCCGCAGGGTGAAATTGCCGCCGAGGGAAAAACCAACCAGAAACACCGGCCCGCGGTCATAGGCTGTTCGCAATTGGCCGACCGCGTCCAGAACCTCGTCCAGGCGACACGAGTGAAACAGATCGCGGTTGAGGTGGTGGGATTGGCCATGGTCCCGAAAATTGAGTCGGAAGGTATCGAACCCGACCGCATCCAGCGTTTCTGCCGCCGACAACAAATAGTTGGAGTCGACACTGCCTTCCCAGCCGTGAAGCAAAATAACCAGGGCATCGCGACGATCGGGTTGAGCGACCCGTGATTTGTTGCGGAAGCCGAGCAGGCGAGTGCCGTCGCTGGCTTTGATGACTTCGGTCTGGCTGTGTTGAACGTACTCGAGTGCCCGGCGGCGGACCTGGCGGCGACGCCAGGGGCCGGAGGTCAGGAGGGATTGTACGTGGGGACTGCTCAGCAGGCCGCGTGGCTCGAATGCGCGCTTTTCGGTGTATGGCTTTTCAGGATTCATAGAATGACTTCACCATTTCGTTCGAGCGACGGGCGAGCGTACTGCGCTCCCCCACCGTGCCATGAAGCGGCGCGCCAATCATCACCTGGCCTTCGCTTGGTGGCTGGGCAAGCAAGCGCAGCAGGTTCATGAAAAAGTTTTCGCCTGGAGCGAACACCATGACATCGTGCAGATCCCCGTTGCGATAATAACGGATTGCGACCGGCACCACCGGCACATCAACTCGGATTGCCGGCGCGAACAGGCGGGCGTGAAACCGACCGACTCCTGCCTCGGTACTGATACCGGCTTCGGGGAAGATGCCTACCCGCTCGCCACGCTTCAACAGCGCGGCCATGCGCCGCGTTACCCGATGGCGCGATGGCTCACTGCCGCGCTTGATGAAAATCGTGCCAGCCAGGACCGCAATCGGGCCGACCAGGGGCCAGTCACGAATCTCGGCCTTGGCCACCAGCCACATCGGCCACAGTGCGTGGAGCAGATTGATATCCATCCAACTGATATGGTTGGACACGATCAGGCAAGGCCCGTCCGGAAGGCCGCCAGTCACCTTCAGACGGATGCCGAAAATGCGCAGCAACATCCGGTTCCAGCCCTTGTCCGCGTGCTGATACAGCCGCATGCCACCAAACGAAAGGCTTCGAAGTCCGGGCAGAAAAGTCAGCAGCGCCAGTGGCAGCAGAATGGCGATATGCAGCAGGAAAAGCGGCAGCCGCCAGGCAAGGCGCCATGGAAAACGGGGGAAACGCCGGTTGATGTTTTGTTCGCTCATGCGCCGTGCCTCTCCTGGCCGCAGCGCCAACAGGTTGTGAACTGGCCTTCAAGCGTCTCATTGCAGCGTTGACAGGCCCAGGGGGCAGTCTTGCCGCGACGATCGGATTCGGCCAGAACCTGGCGGGCACGTTCAATGTCATGATCCCTGACCCAGACCGACGGACGCGCCCCTTCGGCAAAGTAGATTTCCACGGCCACCCCCCACAGGTCCATGCTTCGCACTTGGGTCGAAATGCCTTCGGCTTCCAGCAGGCCCCGCACGAAACCGACCTCTGTCGGGTTGTCGGCAGTATGAATTTTGGTCCAGCCTTTCACGGTTCGTGGCGGTTACACTGTCAACGACAAGCCGGGCAGATTAGCATAGCTGGCATTAGGGTCACTTTAGGGAGCCTCCGAATAACCCTGCCCGGGCCCGTGCAGAGTTGTTCAGAGGCTCCTTTGACCTCATTTGAAAACCCAGACCAGACTCTACAAGACAAACTCAGTGACCCCAAGTCAGACGAATCGGAAGATCCGCATCGCCAACAGCGGGCGGGAATTCGACGCCCGGCCCGGCGAAACCGTACTCGCCGCCGCGCTGCGCCATGGCATCGTTCTACCTTATAGCTGCCGCAACGGTACCTGCGCCAGTTGCAAGTGCCGGCTGGTCGATGGGCATGTCGCTTATCCGTACAATCCGCCCGAGGCGCTGACCCTGGAAGAGATGGCCGGCGGTTTCAACCTGACCTGCCAGGCCGTCCCGGTCGCCGATATTCTGATTGATGCCCATGAAATCGAGCAGGTGGCCGACATTCCGGTCCGGATGCTGCCGGCCCGGGTCGAATCGTTGAAGCAATTCACCCCGGAAATCATGCGCCTGCGATTGAAGCTGCCACGCGCAGCGCGCCTGCAGTTCCTGGCCGGCCAGTACATCGACATCCTGCTGCCGGGCGGCAAGCGCCGCGCGTTTTCGATTGCATCAGCCCCTTCGGAAGACAAATTTCTGGAGTTGCATATCAAGCATGTCGATGGCGGCGGTTTCACCGGCCATGTTTTTTCCGATATAAAGCTTAAGGAAATCCTCAGGATCGAGGGGCCGTTGGGCACCTTCTTCGTGCGCCGAGATTCGACCCGACCGATCATCATGATGGGCGGCGGCACCGGGTTCGCGCCGCTGAAATCAATGATCGAAGAGCTGATCGAATCCGGCGACGAGCGCCCCATCGACTTGTACTGGGGCGTATGCCGGGAATCAGACCTGTACGCCCGCGAGCTTGTTTCGGAATGGGAAAAGTCCGACCGCTTCCGCTTCACGCCGGTATTGGTCGAGCCGGATGACGGCTGGACGGGTGAACGTGGCTACGTCCACGAAGCCGTGCTGCGCGCCCACCCCAACCTGGCCAGCTACGACGTCTACATGAGCGGCCCCCCCGCCATGGTCCACATTGCCCGCACGCTGTTTTTGGAGGCTGGTGTAGCCGAAGAACACCTGTTCTACGACTCCTTCGACTTCGCCCCCGACGTACCCCCGGCCCGGGATTGAAATGTGACCTCTGTGCCTCTCATCAAACAAATTAAAACCGAATCGCGCGGAGACGCAGGGACGCAGAGGAAAAAGGCACTTGACTGCTTTTACTTCTGCGCCTCAGCGTCTCTGCGCGAGAGGCTCTTGGATGTTTGCTGCGCGACAGCGGGTTCGGGGACGGACTCGTACACTCTGTGGT
>JBGTLI010000379.1:0-2248 GCA_041744195.1 Wenzhouxiangella sp.
GATTCTGAAGGTCAGCTTCGAAGGCACCACTTTCAACCAGGTGCCGCACAAGTTCGAGGCCGGAACGCCCAACATTGCCGGCGCCATTGGACTTGCCGCCGCCGTTCGTTTTCTTGAAGACACAGGCGTCGAAGCCATCGCCGCCCACGAGCAGAAACTGCTGGACTACGCCACCGAGAAAATGAGCGAGGTCGACGGCCTGACCATCATCGGCCAGGCAGCCAGCAAGGGGCCGGTGGTTTCATTCACCCTTGACGGTGTCCATCCCAACGACCTCGGTACCATCATCGATCACCACGGCGTCGCCGTTCGAACCGGCCACCACTGCGCCATGCCCGTCATGCAGTTCTACCAGGTGCCCGCAACCGCCCGCATCTCGTTCGCCGCCTACAACCTGCGCACCGAAATCGACGTCTTCCTCGACGCCCTGGAAAAAGCACGAAAGATGTTGGGGTAAGAGCGGTGTAAAGGTGAAAGGTGAAAGGTGAAAGGTGAAAGGTGAAAGGTGAAAGGTGAAAGGTGAAAGGTGAAAGGTGAAAGGTGAAAGGTGAAAGGTGAAAGGTGAAAGGGCGAGTGTGGGGCTGGAACTGCTTTATCAGCAGCTGATTCTTGAGCACAACCGGAATCCGCGCAACTTCGGGCCGTTGGCTGCAGCCACGCATTCGGCGCGCGGCTACGACGCACTGTGTGGTGATGACATTTTGATCGAAATGCAAATCGTTGAAGGGCGAATTGTGCAGGCAGCGTTTTCGGGCGAAGCTTGCGCAGTCACCAGAGCGTCAGCATCGATGCTGACCGAGTGGCTCAAAGGGCGCGAGGTTGAAGACTTGCCGGGTTGGTATCAGGGTTTCCATGCCGTGCTCTGCGACACCAGCCTACCGCCGGAGCCCGAACTTGGGGAGCTTGATCACCTGCGCGCCGTAGGCGCGTTCCCGGCCCGAATCCGCAACGCCGAGCTACCCTGGCAGACCGCCATCAAAGCTGTGCAAAACTAAAGACTTACTAATCGCAAAGACACGCCCTTAACGGCACTACGACCGCGCTTCTTGCGCTGGAGCGCAAACCGTCCGTCCTTCGTCGCCTGGGCTAAGAGCGCGAAGGTCAGATCAAGCTTTATCGCCAAAGTCGCCCCGAAAGCGCTCGATCTGGTGCATGCGCTGATGGAGAATCGTGACGATGCCGATGTCACCGTCAGCCAGCCTTTTCCAGTAGACGAAGTGCTTCTGGTAGCGATAGAAATAACCCTCCACAGCAAATTCGGCCGGGATGGGCCGAGATAAGGATGGGTTGGTCCGGATCCGTTCAAATGATTCAAACAGGCCGTGAATGTAGTGCTCCGCCTGTTCCACACCCCATTCCGAAGCGGTGTAGCGATAAATCTCATCCAGCCGGCTGATGGCCCGTTCCTGAACGCGGACCTTGGTCATTTCGCGATCTGGTTGCGCCGAATCACTTCTGCTGCAGTCAAGGACCGATAGCTGTCGTCAGATTGCCGGAATGCCAGCGTCAACTCCGCCCGCAGCCGCTCGAAGTTTTCCGCTTCCTGGCGCTGCTTATCTCGGCGAATCAGGTCACGAACGTATTCGCTGACATTTTCATAGGACCCGCCGTCGCCGACATTGGCGCTGACATACTCGCTGAGCGCGCCGCTCAATCGCACCGTCAAGGTGGTTTTTTCGGCCATCACGTGATCCACAGGCTAACTGTCATCAATTTAATTAATATTGAATACAATTGCAAGCCCTTCCGATTCGCCGCTAGGCATCTGGTCTCTGCGCAGCCATTTGACTGCAGCGGCCTATGTCGTGCTGGTCCGATTGCTGAATGCCAGTCTGATCACGCGCGATGAACGCCTTGCCCGAGCCAGCGGCCTGGGCGACCGCGTGCTGACTTTGTAGTAATTCACCGTGGCGCGTCGAAATTCAAAAAAGTCTAATTATTTCTTGACTTCAATCTCGCTGCTGTGGGAATCTGAAAAAGAGGGTGTCAATCCCTGGCTTTAGCCGGCGTTGGCATGAACAATAAAAATGTTTGAGTTGAGAACCAGACCGGTCGGTTGATGAATCAAACATCGTTTTCGCGGCAATGAAGAAATGCGCTGCGGTCACGAGGGGCTCGAGGGGGATTTCCGGATCCGTTCATCCAAGTTCCAGGCATTCACCGCTGTTACCGATTTGACGCGGGGAGAGGGTTTTGTCGGACAGCGAAGGCCGGATGCGGCCGATCATGCGGAACATCGCGCCGGGGA
>JBGTLI010000380.1:0-8583 GCA_041744195.1 Wenzhouxiangella sp.
AACCGGGTGCCATGGCAGCAGTCTGAATCAAATCCCGGCCGACCAATATCAGGTGGGTAAGACGCACATGAATTACTCCTTTACGGAAAAGAAGCGCATTCGAAAGGATTTCGGCAAGCATGAACAGGTGCTTGAAGTACCCTTTCTGCTGTCAACCCAGATCGAATCGTACAAGCAGTTCCTGCAGGTCGATGTACGCGACCATGATCGCACCGAAATCGGTCTTCACGGAGCGCTCTCTTCGGTGTTCCCGATTGCCAGTTACTCTGGCAATGCCGCACTGGAGTACGTCAGTTACAAGCTCGGCGACCCGGAATTCGACGTTACCGAGTGCAAATTGCGCGGCATGAGCTATGGCGCGCCGCTGCGCGTGACCGTTCGCCTGGTAATTTACGACAAAGACAGCCCGGCGCGCAACAAGCGCGTCAAGGAAGTCAAGGAGCAGGACGTCTACATGGGCGACCTGCCGCTGATGACCGAAACCGGCACCTTCATCGTCAATGGTACCGAGCGTGTCATCGTCAACCAGATGCATCGCTCCCCCGGCGTCTTTTTCGACCATGACCGCGGCAAGACCCACTCTTCCGGCAAGTTGCTTTATTCAGCCCGAGTCATTCCCTACCGTGGCTCCTGGCTGGACTTCGAATTCGACCCGAAGGACTGCATCTTTACCCGTATTGACCGTCGCCGCAAACTGCCGGTGACTATCCTCCTGCGCGCATTGGGAATGGAAGAAGAGAGCATTCTCGATTTCTTCTTTGAAAAGACCAAGGTCACCCTGCGCAAGACCGACGCCAAAATTGACCTGGTCCCGCAGCGACTGCGTGGCGAGAGTGCCATGTTCGACATCGTCGACAAGGAAGGCAACGTCATTGTCGCCCGGGACAAGCGGATTACGGCGCGCCACGTCAAGTTGATTGAAGAGGCCGGCGTCAGCACCCTTGATGTGCCCGACGACTATCTGGTGGGCAAGATCCTGGCTCACAATATCGCCGACAGCGAGACAGGTGAGCTGGTCGCCCGCGCCAATGACGAGATCACATCCGAAACGATCGAGGCCATGCGCGAGGCCAAGGTCAAGCGGTTTGACATTCTCTACGTCAACGATCTGGATCAGGGGCCCTACATATCCAATACCCTGCGCATCGACCCGACTGCCAGCGAGCTCGAGTCGCTGTGGGAAATCTACAAGATGATGCGCCCGGGCGAGCCGCCCACCAAGGAAGCGGCCCAGAACTTGTTCAAGAACCTGTTTTTCGCCGAAGAGCGCTACGATCTGTCGGGTGTGGGTCGGATGAAGTTCAACCGTCGGGTCGGTCGCAAGGAAATTATCGGGTCTGGCGTGCTGGACCAGGACGATATTCTGGCCGTTCTGAAAGTACTGATCGACATTCGCAACGGTAACGGCACCGTCGATGATATCGACCACCTTGGTAACCGCCGCGTGCGCTCGGTTGGTGAAATGGCGGAAAACGTGTTCCGTATCGGCCTGGTTCGCGTTGAACGCGCGGTGCGTGAGCGTTTGAGTGTGGCCGAAAGCGAAGGCCTGTCACCACAGGACCTGATCAACGCCAAACCTGTTGCCGCGGCGGTGAAGGAATTTTTTGGTTCCTCGCAGCTCTCGCAGTTCATGGATCAGAACAATCCGCTGTCGGAAGTCACGCACAAACGCCGCG
Organism: Wenzhouxiangella sp.; assembly: GCA_041744195.1. Taxonomy (GTDB): domain Bacteria; phylum Pseudomonadota; class Gammaproteobacteria; order Xanthomonadales; family Wenzhouxiangellaceae; genus Wenzhouxiangella. The sequence goes on from JBGTLI010000380.1 coordinate 1,677, forward strand.
TTTCGGCACTCGGTCCCGGTGGTCTGACTCGCGAGCGTGCTGGCTTCGAAGTGCGTGACGTGCATCCCACCCACTACGGCCGACTTTGTCCGATTGAGACGCCGGAAGGCCCGAATATCGGCCTGATCAACTCGCTGGCCGTTTATTCGCGCACCAATAGCTATGGTTTCCTGGAAACGGCTTACCGCAAGGTGATCAAGGGCCAGGTTACGACCGAAGTCGAATACCTTTCGGCCATTGAGGAAGGTGACTTCGTAATCGCCCAGGCCAACGCGGAGCTGGACCAGGACAAGCGCTTTGTCGCCGAGCTGATTCCCTGCCGCTATCAGGGTGAGTTCACCTTGAAGTCGACCAGCGAAGTGGACTACATGGATGTCTCCCCGCGTCAGATCGTGTCGGTCGCCGCATCCCTGGTTCCGTTTCTGGAACACGATGATGCCAACCGCGCCCTGATGGGGTCGAACATGCAGCGCCAGGCCGTGCCGACTTTGCGGGTCGACAAGCCGCTGGTGGGTACCGGAATGGAACGTGCCGTGGCGACTGACTCTGGCGTCACCTCCGTCGCGCTTCGTGGTGGTGTCGTTGATCAGGTTGATGCCGGTCGAATCGTGGTTCGCGCCAATGAAGAGGAAGTGGGCGAGGACGATCCCGGTGTGGATATTTACAACCTGACCAAGTACCAGCGCTCCAATCAGAACACCTGCATGAACCAGCGTCCGCTGGTCAAGGTGGGCGACAAGGTGCGCACGCGTGACGTCCTTGCCGATGGTCCGTCAACCGATCTCGGCGAGCTGGCTCTGGGTCAGAACATGCTGATCGCGTTCATGCCCTGGAACGGCTACAACTTCGAAGATTCAATTCTGATCTCCGAACGGGTGGTCAAGGAAGATCGTTTCACCTCGATTCACATCGAGGAGCTGACGGCTGTTGCCCGCGACACCAAGCTGGGTACCGAAGAGATATCTGCCGATATCCCGAACGTCGGCGAAAGCACCCTGGCCAAACTGGATGAATCCGGCATCGTCTATATTGGCGCTGAAGTCAAGGCTGGCGATATCCTGGTCGGCAAGGTGACCCCGAAGGGTGAAACCCAGCTGACGCCGGAAGAAAAGCTGCTGCGTGCAATCTTCGGCGAGAAGGCCTCGGACGTGAAAGACACCTCGCTGCGCGTGCCGACCGGCATGGATGGCACTGTGATTGATGTCCAGGTTTTTACCCGCGAGGGTGTAGACAAGGATGCCCGGGCCATTTCGATCGAGAAGGATGAGATCCGCCAGGTTCGCAAGGATCTCGATGACCAGCTCCGGATCATGGAAGACGCTATCTTCGCCCGCCTGGAATCGGTTCTGCTTGACAAGGTTGCCGACAAGGGGCCGGCGGGTATCAAGAAGGGCAACAAGGTTACGGAAACCTATCTTGCCGAGCTCAAGCGTGATGACTGGTTCAAGTTGCGTATGCGTGACGACGATGCCCAGGACATGCTGGAACGGGCGGCCCGCCAAATCGAGAAGCAGCGCAAGATCTTTGACAAGCGCTTCGAAGAAAAGAAGGGCAAAATTACCCGCGGTGATGATCTGGCGCCGGGTGTGCTCAAGATGGTCAAGGTCTACATGGCCGTCAAGCGTCGCATGCAGCCAGGTGACAAGATGGCCGGACGTCACGGCAACAAGGGCGTGATCTCGACCATCGTTCCGACGGAAGACATGCCCTTTACCGAAGACGGTAACCCGGTCGATATCGTTCTGAACCCGCTCGGCGTGCCTTCGCGCATGAACATCGGCCAGGTTCTGGAAACTCACCTCGGCTGGGCTGCACGCGGCCTAGGGGTCAAGATCCAGGGCATGATCGAGGCCAACGAGAAGACCGAGAAGATTCGCAAGTTCCTCGGCGAGATCTACAACTCGGACCGTCCGCGGGTCGACATGAAGGCGTTCACCGATGAAGAAGTCAGGGAAATGGCTGACAACCTGCGCGGTGGCGTTCCGATGGCAACGCCGGTGTTCGACGGTGCCGACGAAAAGGAGATCAAAAAGCTCCTCAAGATGGCCGACCTGCCGGAAAGCGGTCAGACCATCCTGTACGACGGCCGTACCGGGGACGCGTTCGACCGCCCGGTGACCGTAGGCTACATGTACATGCTCAAGCTCAACCACCTGGTGGATGACAAGATGCACGCCCGCTCCACCGGACCTTACAGCCTGGTCACCCAGCAGCCGCTGGGCGGAAAGGCTCAGTTCGGCGGGCAGCGTTTCGGCGAGATGGAGGTCTGGGCGCTGGAAGCATACGGTGCCGCCTACACCCTGCAGGAAATGCTGACGGTCAAGTCCGACGACGTGGCCGGACGCAACCAAATGTACAAGTCAATCGTCGATGGCAACAATCTGATGGTGGCAGGCATGCCGGAGTCCTTCAACGTACTCGTGAAGGAAATCCGCTCGCTCGGCATCAACATCGAACTCGAAGAATCCTGATCCAGGAGGAGGCACAACGTGCGCGACCTTTTTAATCTCTACAAGCGTCAGAACCAGATCACTGATTTTGACTCTATTCGTATCGGACTGGCTCCACCCGAGCTGATCCGCTCCTGGTCATTTGGCGAAGTCAAGAAGCCGGAAACGATCAATTACCGCACCTTCAAGCCGGAACGCGAGGGCTTGTTCTGCGCGGCGATCTTTGGTCCGGTCAAGGACTACGAATGCCTCTGCGGCAAGTACAAGCGCATGAAGCATCGTGGCGTGAAGTGCGAAAAGTGCGGCACCGAGGTCACTTTGACCAAGGTCCGTCGTGAGCGTATGGGGCATATCGACCTGGCCTCACCGGTGGCTCATATCTGGTTCCTCAAGTCCTTGCCCTCGCGCATCGGCTTGATGCTGGACATGACCCTGCGCGACATCGAGCGCATCCTGTACTTCGAGTCCTACCTGGTGCTTGACCCCGGCATGACACCGCTTGAGCGCGGCCAGTTGTTGACCGATGATCAGTACTTTGAAGCCGTGGAAGAATACGGCGACGAGTTCGAAGCCAAGATGGGCGCCGAGGCAGTCTTTGACCTGCTGAAGAACATCGATCTGACCACTGAATTGGCCAAGCTGCGTGAAGACATCTCGGCGACCAATTCCGAAACCAAGATCAAGCGCCTGACCAAGCGAATCAAGCTGGTTGAAGCCTTCATGGAGTCGGGCAATCGTCCCGAGTACATGATCCTGACCGTGCTGCCGGTACTGCCGCCTGACCTGCGTCCGCTGGTGCCGCTGGATGGTGGTCGATTCGCCACGTCCGATCTGAACGATTTGTATCGCCGGGTCATCAACCGCAACAACCGCCTGCGTCGCCTGCTGGACCTCAACGCGCCCGATATCATCGTGCGCAATGAAAAGCGCATGCTGCAGGAATCGGTTGATGCGCTGCTGGACAACGGTCGCCGTGGCCGTGCCATCACGGGCACCAACAAGCGTCCGCTGAAGTCACTGGCCGACATGATCAAGGGCAAGCAGGGGCGTTTCCGCCAGAACCTGCTCGGCAAGCGCGTCGATTATTCCGGCCGTTCTGTCATCGTGGTTGGTCCGACCCTGAAGCTGCACGAGTGCGGCTTGCCGAAAAAGATGGCGCTTGAGCTGTTCAAGCCGTTCATCTTCTCCAAGCTCCAGCGCCGTGGCCTGGCCATGACCATCAAGGCGGCCAAGAAACTGGTCGAGCGCGAAGAAGCCGAAGTCTGGGATATTCTCGAAGAAGTCATTCGCGAGCACCCGGTCATGCTCAACCGCGCACCCACCCTGCACAGGCTGGGTATTCAGGCATTCGAGCCGGTATTGATCGAAGGCAAGGCCATCCAGCTTCACCCGCTGGTCTGTACCGCGTTCAATGCCGACTTCGATGGCGACCAGATGGCTGTGCACGTGCCCTTGAGCCTGGAAGCCCAGCTCGAGGCGCGGGCTCTGATGATGTCGTCGAATAACATTCTGTCTCCGGCCAATGGCGAGCCCATTATCGTGCCGACCCAGGATGTCGTTTTGGGCCTGTATTACATGACCCGGTCTCTGCCGGGCGCGGTCGGAGAAGGAATGAGTTTCTCCAGCGTCGGCGAGGTCCATCGCGCCTATGCCAACCGCAAGGTTGAACTGCATGCCGCCGTCGAGGTTCGCGTTCGCGAGACCGAAATTGATGAGGAAGGTAACCGAACCGAGATCATTGCACGCCGACAAACGACCGTGGGACGGGCATTGCTATGGGAAATCTTTCCGGTTGGCATGCCGTTTGAACTGGTCAACCAGACGCTGAAGAAGAAGCAGATTTCCAAGCTGATCGATGAGTGCTACCGCAAGCTGGGGCTGAAGGAGACCGTGGTTTTCGCTGACCAGCTGATGTACACCGGCTTTGCCTATTCGACCCGGGCAGGCGTTTCCATTGGCCTGGATGATCTCCAGGTGCCGCCGGAGAAGAAGACCATTCTTGCCCGCGCGGAGAAGGAAGTGCTGGACATCCAGCACCAGTACGCCTCTGGAGTGGTCACCGCCGGTGAGCGCTACAACAAGGTTGTCGATATCTGGTCGCGCACCAACGAGGAAGTGGCCCGGGCCATGATGCACCGGATCGGCAAGGAGACCCGTGTCGACAGCGAAGGCGTTTCGGTTGAAGAGGATTCGATGAACTCGATCTTCATCATGGCCGACTCCGGCGCCCGTGGCTCGGCCGCCCAGATTCGTCAGCTCGCCGGCATGCGTGGCCTGATGGCCAAGCCGGATGGCTCGATCATCGAAACGCCGATCACCGCCAATTTCCGCGAAGGCCTGAACGTTCTGCAGTACTTCATCTCGACTCATGGTGCCCGAAAGGGTCTGGCCGATACGGCGCTCAAGACCGCCAACTCCGGTTATCTCACCCGCCGTCTCGTTGACGTCGCCCAGGATCTGGTTGTCATCGAGACCGATTGCGGTACCGAAGAAGGTCTTGAAATGCTGCCGATCGTTGAAGGTGGTGATGTCGTCGAGCCGCTGCGCGAACGAATTCTGGGTCGCGTTGTTGCCCAGGACATCTACGCTGCCGACAGCGATGACGTATTGTGTGAACGGGGCACGCTGCTGGATGAAAAGTGGGTGCAGTTCCTTGAGGAAAAAGGCGTCGATCGGGTGCTGGTGCGCTCGGCCATCACCTGCGAAACCCGGCACGGCATCTGCGCAACCTGCTACGGTCGCGACCTGGCCCGCGGCTATGTCGTCAACCAGGGTGAAGCGGTTGGGGTTATTGCGGCCCAATCGATTGGCGAGCCGGGTACTCAGCTCACGATGCGAACCTTCCACATTGGTGGCGCGGCATCGCGATCGGTTGCCATTGACCATATTGAAGTCAAATCCGGTGGTTCAGTTCGCTTCTATAACCTGAAGTCGGTTGAAAACGCTGACGGCAAGCTGGTGGCGGTATCCCGTTCCGGCGAGCTCTCCATCATCGACAGTCATGGCCGTGAACGTGAGCGCTACAAGATTCCTTACGGTGCGGTCGTCAGTGCCAAGGAAGGCGATAAGGTCGAGGTTGGCGAGAATGTTGCCAACTGGGATCCACACACCCATCCCATCGTATCCGAGGTGGCCGGTTATGCCGCATTCCAGGATTTCATCGGCGGTGTCACCATTACCGAAGAAACCGATGATGTTACCGGCCTGAGCTCAATGGTCGTCACCGATCCCAAGAAGCGCGGTAGCGAAGGCAAGGACCTGCGTCCAATCATTCGCCTGGTCGACAGCAATGGCAAGCCGCTGAATATCCCCGGTACCGAGCAGCTGGCCCAGTACTTCCTGCCTGCCGGCGCGGTTATCAATGCCAAGGACAATCAGGAAATTCGGGTCGGCGACATCATTGCCCGTATTCCCCAGGAGTCGTCCAAGACCCGCGATATCACCGGTGGTCTGCCGCGTGTTGCCGACTTGTTCGAGGCGCGCAAGCCCAAGGAAGGCGCCCTGCTGGCGGAAGCTTCGGGTGTGGTCAGCTTCGGCAAGGAAACCAAGGGCAAGCAGCGCCTGGTCATCACCGACGAAAATGGCGAAGTCCACGAGGAATTGATTCCGAAGTGGCGCCAGGTCCTGGTCTTCGAAGGCGAGCATGTCGAGAAGGGCGAAACGGTAGTCGACGGCGAACCGAACCCGCACGATATCCTGCGCCTGCTCGGCGTCGAGCGACTGGCTGACTACCTGGTCCAGGAAATTCAGGATGTTTACCGCCTCCAGGGGGTGAAGATCAACGACAAGCACATCGAGGTCATCATTCGCCAGATGTTGCGCAAGATCGAAATCCTGGACGCCGGTGACAGCAAGTACATGCGTGGTGAGCAGATCGACCGTATCCGCCTGCGCGAAGAGAACGAGCGTCTTGCTGTTGACAATAAGCAGCCGGCTACGGCTCTGAGCATTCTGCTCGGAATCACCAAGGCATCGCTCGCGACAGAGTCGTTCATCTCGGCGGCGTCTTTCCAGGAAACCACGCGAGTGCTGACCGACGCTGCAGTTCGCGGCACGGTCGATAATCTGCGCGGCCTGAAGGAAAACGTCATCGTGGGCCGGTTGATTCCTGCCGGTACTGGCCGGGTTGCCCTGGCGCGTCGCAAAGCATTGAGGGAAGCCTCCCAGGATACCGAGGCCGAACTGGCCGCGCTGCTGAGAGCATCCGATGCCGAGCAGGCCGAAAAAACCTCGGCCGCCCCTGGCGAATGATATCGAAGGGAAGCGCCCTCTACCTGTCAAGTCCCGCCACCGGCGGGCCTTGACAGCCCCTAACAAACCCCTTAAAATTCCCGTTCTTCGGCAGACCGCTTTTGCGGGTCTGTCGTTTGTCATCTTAAGGCTCGAAAAAATATGTCCACGATCAATCAGTTGGTCCGCAAACCAAGGCGGCCGAAGCAGTACAAGTCGAATGTGCC
>JBGTLI010000381.1:0-3192 GCA_041744195.1 Wenzhouxiangella sp.
GGCATCACCAGGTAGCGCTCGATTTCGGCAGTGACGTCGGACCGGGCCATGCCGGTTTTTTCGACCATGAACTCGATTGCCTGCTCGCGTGACCAGCGCTGGTGGTGCATGCCGGTATCGACGACCAGCCGCACGGCTCGGAACTGCTCGGCCTGGAGCCGACCGAGATTATCAAAAGGATCATCCTGGAAACCCGCTTCCCAGGCCAGTTGCTCCGAATACAGCGCCCAGCCTTCAGCGTAGGCGGTAAAGGGCAGCATTTTGCGAAACATGGGAACACCGGTGATTTCCTGCTGCAGCGCGATCTGGAAGTGATGGCCCGGCACGGCCTCGTGATAGGCCAGGGTGCGCAGGCCGAACTTCGGGTGTTCCTCGACATTGAGCAACTTGGCGTAGAACACACCCGGCCGCGAGCCGTCCATGGCCGGCGGCATGTAGTAGGCACCGGCCGAGCCTTCTTCGGCGTACTCGGGCACCCTGCGCACTTCCACCGCGGCGGCCGGACGCACATCAAACCAGTCGTCCAGCCCTTCGTCGATTTCAATAATGATGTCGCGGAACGCCTGCAGAATGGCTTCCCGGCCCGCCGCGGAATCCTCGAACAGGAAGCGCGGGTCTTCGTTCAGCGCCTGCATGCGCTCCCCGACCCCGCCCTCGCAGAAGCCCTGGCGACACAGAATGGCGTCCATTTCGCTTTCGATTCGCTCCACTTCGGCCAGGCCAATCTGGTGGATCTGGTCGGGGGTATAGTCGGTCGTGGTGTGCCAACGGGCCGCCCAGGCGTAATACGCGTCACCATCGGGCAAGCGCCAGACCCCGTCGTTGCTGGTTGCGCTGACCAGAAGCGTGTCCTGATAGGCAATCAAGGTTTCAAAGGCGGGATAGACCGAATCACCGATCACGCTCGCCAATTCCTCCGGCAGACGGGCGCGTCGCTGTTCGGAAAAATCTTCCAACTCGTCAACCTTGGCCAGCAACTCGACATAAAGCGGATTCTCGGTCACGGGCTGATCGATGAAATCGCGCATCGACTCCAGGGTCTTTTCGACCGCAAATCGTGGCGCGACCACGCCTCGTCGTTCATGCTCGCGCAGAACCTCGACCGTCCCGCCAAAGGCGTCCGGGAACCGGCCCAGACGTTCCAGGTAGAAGTCGACGTCATGTTCGTTGCGAATCGGGTGAAGCTGGAGCATGAAATTGGGCAAGCCGGTATGAATGCCGAACATCTGATGGACCGGGTAGTTGTGCCAGGTCCAGCTCGCGCCCTCGACCTGGCGTGACAGGAACCAGTCAAAAATGTCATACGAGAGCGCCTTCTGCCCTTCGTAGCGCCCGCGATCATAACGATGCAGCATGGCCAGGCTGTCACTCATCCACTCATTCAGCGACTCAGTCCGAGCCACCGAAACCTCGTCCAGCTTGCCCTGGTAGAACTTGACCGGCAGCGCATCCAGGATGCCGAGCATGGTCAGGGCTTGTGGACTATCGAGGCCAAACTGCAGGAAGGTGCGCTCGAAATACAGGTTCAATGTCACCGGCTTGAACCAGATAACGTTGACGACCAGCGCGCCAGCAAGCAGGATAAGCGCCAAAAATCCGATTGCCAGCCATTTAAAAGTGCGTCTGACCATGGGTTGATGCATCCTGATTAAAGAAGAAGGCGAGCATAGCGCGCCCAGCCCGGCTCTCCCCCAGTGCCACAAGTCACGGAGATAGAAAAGTAATGAATCCAGACCAACACCCCCTGCGCGCCGCGATTGGCCCGGGTTTGCTGATGGCCGGCGCGGCCGTCGGCGTCTCTCACCTGGTCCAATCCACCCGGGCCGGTGCCGAATACGGGCTGGCGCTGCTAGGCGTGGTCATCATTGCCTGTCTGTTAAAATACCCGTTTCTGGAATTCGGGCCGCGCTATGCCGCGGCCACGGGGGAAAGCCTGATCCGTGGTTACAAGCGCCTGGGCGACTGGGCGCTGGGCCTGTTCACCCTTCTCACGCTGGGCACGATGTTCATCATCCAGGCCAGTGTGACGCTGGTAACCGCCGGACTTGCCGGGCTGGTTTTCGGGCTTGATGTGTCTGTCACACTGCTGTCGTTCGGGGTGTTGGCCTCGTGCATCGCGGTACTGGCGATTGGCCGCTATCGGGGCCTGGACCTGATGATGAAAATCATCATGTCGGCGTTGGCCGTCTCCACCCTGGCGGCCGTTACGCTGGCATTCGGCGCCGGACCAGACTGGCAGGTGATGCATCCCGTGGCTGGCTGGGACGATGTGTGGACGGCCGCCGGATTTGCGTTCGTCCTCGCCCTGCTGGGCTGGATGCCAATTCCGCTGGATGTTGCCGCCTGGCATTCCCTTTGGACCCTTGAGCGGGCGGAACAGACCGGGAAAATGCCCAGCGTCGCGCACGCGGTGCTGGATTTCCGGATTGGTTATATCGGCGCAACCGTGCTGGCGGTGCTGTTTGTATTGCTGGGGGCACTGGTCATGTACAACTCCGGTGACGGATTTCCGACCTCAGCAGTGGCGTTTTCGGCCAGCCTGGTGGACCTGTACGCCATCAGCATGGGGGAATGGGCGCGTCCGCTGATTGCCGTGGCGGCGCTGACCACTATGTTTTCGACCACCCTGGCGGTCACCGATGCCTATCCCCGCGTGATCCGCGCCCTGATCGAAATCAGCGGTGCGGCCGACGAGGAGGACAAGGCCCCCAACCTGCACCGCGGCCGCTACGTCAGCGCCCTGATGCTGGTCACCATTGGCGCGCTGATCATCATTCACTACTTCGGCAGTCGTTTTACCGCCCTGATCGACTTTGCCACCACGCTCTCTTTCCTGGCCGCTCCGGTTTTGGCCTGGCTCAATATTCGCCTTCTGACCAGCGAGCATACACCGCTGGCCCACCAGCCCGGGCCACGGCTTCGCGCCCTGGCCTGGACGGGTTTTGGGTTTCTGGTCGGTTTCTGTCTGATCTGGGTCGGCTGGAGGGTGCTTTAATGCAATCTGACCCCATGCCACGCCAACAGCGCCGAATCGCGGTCATCAGCACCTCCAGGGCCGACTACGGTCATCTTTTCTGGATCCTCAAGGAATTGCAGGCGGCCAAGGACGTGGATCTGCGCGTGATCGCTACCGGCGCCCACCTGGCGCCGACTTTCGGTCACACCGTGGACCACTTTGCCGAGCATGGATTT
>JBGTLI010000382.1:0-4212 GCA_041744195.1 Wenzhouxiangella sp.
CAGCCAGGATCTGGAGTCGCTGTCCAGCATCTGGTTTGGCGACCTTGACGGCATGATCGAACGTCGCCAGGTCCGGGTGCTCGTGCCATACAGCCGCGCCTTCTATTTCCTCGACGAACGCGGCAACCAGCGCGGCCTGTCACACTCGTTCATGGAAGCTTTCGAGGATCATCTCAACCGGGAACTGGGGCGAGGTCACCTGCGGGTGCAGGTGGTCTACCTGCCGGTGACCCGTGACCGCTTGATCCCGTGGCTGGTCGAAGGTCGTGGCGATCTGATCGCTGCCAACCTGACCGTAACCGACGCGCGGGCAGCCGAAGTGTCTTTCACCGAGCCGCTGGTGCGCAATGTGCGCGAAGTGCTGGTGTCCGGACCGACGGCCAGGCCGCTGACGAGGCTGGAGGAGCTTTCGGGGCGGTCGGTCCTGGTTCGACCGCGCAGCAGTTTCTTTGAAAGTCTCACCGATCTAAATCGCCGGTTCCAGGCCGAAGGCGCCCCCCTGATTCATCTCGAACCCGCCCCTGGCCACTTTGAGGTCAGCGACGTGCTGGAGATGGTCAGTGCTGGAATCATCGACCACGCTGTTGCTGACGACTATCTGGCCGACTTCTGGTCACGGGTTTTGCCAGACCTCAAGGTTCATTCCGATATCGTGCTGCGCGAAGGCGCCGACATTGCCTTTGCCGTGCGCCAGGGCAGTGGAGAGCTCAAGGCCATGCTGGATGACTTTCTTGTGACCCACCGTGCCGGTACCCTGTTCGGAAACGTCACCTTCGAGCGCTATTTGCAGGATACACGCTGGGTGATGGGTGCCGATCGCGAAGAGCAGATGGCGCGCTTCCGGCGCAAAGCCGATTTGTTCCACCATTTTGGCAGTCAGTACGACCTTGACTGGCTGTTGTTGATTGCCCAGGGTTACCAGGAGTCGCGCCTGGACCACAGCGCCCGATCGCCGGCCGGTGCCATCGGCGTCATGCAGTTGCTGCCCTCGACGGGCGCTGAAATGGAAGTCGGTGATATCACCGAGTTGGCCAACAATATCCACGCCGGCGCGCGCTATCTGCGCTGGATGATCGATCGCTACTACGCCGATGAACCGATGGACGACGACAATCGCCTGCTGTTCGCGCTGGCCTCCTACAATGCGGGCCCGCGACGGGTGCGCGAAATGCGTCGGGCGGCTGAAGAGGAAGGGCTGGATCCCAACCTGTGGTTCGATAATGTCGAGTTCATCGCTTCACGGGTCATCGGCCGCGAAACGGTCGAGTACGTCAGCAACGTATTCAAGTATCACATCGCCTTTCGCCTGATCTCGGAGAGCCAGGGTTTCAATGTATCGCCGGTTGCAGCCGAGGCCAGCCTGTAGGGGTGATTTACGGCTCGCCCTCGAATCGGTCAGCAAACAAGCCATCGCCCGGCTGGCCGGCAACCAGGAAAAGCCCCCTGCCGAAACTTGTCGCCGAATTCTCCGGATCGGTCAGCAATGAGACAAAGGCGATGTCGCCGTGGTTGTTGATGGCGACAGCGCCACCGAAATTGGGGCCGCCAATGGCGTCTGCGCTCTGGAGGCGCGCCGGACCAATGTCGGTCTGGACGATATCGTTCTCGGCCGCAATGATCTGAACCGTGTTGCCGTCAGCCAGCCAGATGGCCCGGCGGCCATCGTCGTGAAAGCCGCGGAAGACCACCTGGCCCTCATTGTTCAAAGCGGGTGCGAAAAACTCGATCGAGTTCAGGCCGTTCTCACCCGGCAACGCATACTCGGTCCAGCCATCGCCATCGCTGACAAACAGCCCTCGTCCCGTGCCCGGCACATTGCCGACAAAGGCGACATGGCCGAGGTCATTGAAACCGACGCTGTTGTCGAAGCCGGAAAACGGGCTGCTGGCATCAAGGTTGTTGTCGTCGACAAGGACGGTAACGGTGCTGTCGACGGTGACGGTAATGATCCGGTTTTGCGAGGTGTTCTGGAAGGCGGCTTTGCCGGCCATCAGCCCCGTCTGATTGACTGAGGGTGAAAACAGGAAGGCGTACGGGCTGTTGTTGTCGACGCCGGTCTCGGCCAGACGGATGGTTGTCGTGCCACTGTCGAAACTGGTCCAGGCGTTGCCGCCGCCGAAGCCGGCCCGGTAGGCGACGAGTGCGCTATCGATGATTCGTGTGGAAGTCCAACTGCTGGCGCCGATCGGCGCGTTGGTCAACAAGGCGCTGGACTCGACGTTGGCATCGTACTTGACGATACCGTCGGCGGCAGAAAAGGCCCGCCGCCAGACCATGTCGCCAGCCGCGTTGATGCTGACGTCGGAATACAACGCCGAGTCCTCGGCGCTGACATCGACAATGCCACCTGCCGAGACTGTCCCCTGCCAGATTCCGGCGTTGAACGAAGGGGCAACCGCATTGATGGTCAGGGCGGCCGTGCCGGTGTCGTTGAGGGTCGGAGTGGCGCTGGACCAGCTCGAGCCTTGCGGAATACGAAAAGACGACCCTGATCCGGAGCGCATCATCAACTCCGGTTCGTTGGCAATGGCAGACGGTGCGGCAATGAACAGCAGGGTACCGACGATCACCCCCTTGATGGCGACAGTCGAGATGCTCATGGAATGGCTCCGATTGGATTTGGGTTATCAAGAATAACGGTCTGATGCGGACTGTGCCGGGAACTGGGTCACACTTTGGGCGGATGTTGCGCACCGCAGCGCATCCGGGCCAATCCAGCCATTGAGCCGACGCGGGCGCTCGCCCTGTCAGCCCTTGACGTAGCTGCCAGGCGCCGGCTCGATGACTTCGAGCTTGCCTTCGCCCGGAATGCGCGCCTTGACGCGCCGGCCGCTGTGCTGCTTAAGCCAATCGTGCCAGTGTGGCCACCAGGACCCCTGATGCTGCTCGGCGCCAGCGACCCAGGCTTCCGGATCTTCGGGCAGGTCGTCATTGGTCCAGTAACCGTATTTTTTGGCCTCGGGCGGATTGATGACGCCGGCGATATGGCCGGAACCGGCGAGCATGAAGGTCCTCGGCCCCGAATAGATCTGGGTTGCCTTGTAGACCGATGGGTAGGGGGCAATGTGATCTTCGCGGCTGGACTGGAGGTAGACCGGCACATCGATGGTGGTCAGATCAATTGGCACGCCATCCATTTCGATACCGCCGGCCTCGACCAGGCGGTTTTCAAGATACATCTTGCGCAGGTAGAACGTATGCATGGCTACGGGCAGACGGGTGAAGTCCGCGTTCCAGTGCAGGAGGTCGAAGTTGGCGGGCTTGCGGCCGAGCAGGTAATTGTTGACCACGAACGACCAGATCAGGTCGTTGGCTCGCAGCATATTGAAGGTCATTGCCATGCTTTGGCCATCCAGATAGCCCTGGGCCTTCATTTTCTTCTCCAGGCCATTGAGCTGCTTGTCATCGATGAACACGCGCAATTCGCCAGCGTCAGCAAAATCCACCTGGGCGGTGAAAAACGTGGCCGACTTGATGCGGTCATCGTCGCTGGCTTTCATCCAGGCCAGGGTGGCGGCCAACAGAGTGCCGCCAATGCAGTAACCAATCGTGTTGACCTCGCGCTGACCGGTGGCCTGTTCGACGGCATCGATGGCGGCCAGGATGCCGTCGTGCATATAGTCGTCGAAGCCCTTGTAGCGCAGTTTTTCATCCGGGTTGACCCAGGAGACCACGAACACCGTGTAGCCGCGATCGACCGCCCAGCGGATGAACGAGTTCTTCGGCTGCAGGTCGAGAATATAGAACTTGTTGATCCAGGGCGGCACGATCAATAACGGTCGGGTATAGACGGTCTTTGTTCGCGGTGCATATTGAATCAACTGCATCATTTCGTTCTGGAAAACGACCGACCCTTCAGTGGTCGCGATATTTTCGCCGACGGTGAACGCGCCGGGTTCGGTCATCGAGATCAGCAATTGACCGTCGCCGCGCTGCACATCCTCGAGCAGCATGCGGAAGCCACGCAACAGGTTCATGCCCTTTTGCCGGCGGGTTGTCTCCAGAATTTGCGGATTGGTCAGAACGAAGTTGGACGGTGACAGCGCGTCGGCAAACTGGCGCGTGTAGAAACGGATGCGCATCCGGTCTTCCGGGCTGACCTCCTGCATGCGCGCCACGTTGTCCAGCATCCAGTCGGCGGTCAGCAGGTAAGCCTGCTTGAGCATGTCGAAGACCCACTTCTCGTCCCAGGCTTCGGAGCGAAAGCGCCGG
>JBGTLI010000383.1:0-24945 GCA_041744195.1 Wenzhouxiangella sp.
GCCTCAACTCCGGCGGCATAAAACTCGTAGATCTCATCCAGCGACTCGGCCAAGTTTTCGGCCAGCAGCACCCACGCATCGGCACAATCCGGCCAAATCTCCAGCGCACGTTTCGCCGTCCGGACCCGTTCACCTGGATCAACCATCTCCCAGGCGGAATAAACCAGATTCTGCGCCCGGCCCTCGGGGCTGGCAGCGGAGCTGGAACCCATCCCCATGGAATGGAACAGGCTCTCCATGCCACCAAACGGCGGCGGCTCGAACACCGGTGAATCAGCCTTGAGCTTGCGCGCGGCGGGTTTTCGTTTCTTGCCACTTTTGCGAGTACTGCGGGATTTAGGCATGGCTTCCTGGTTCGGGTTTAAAAACATTGACCGGATCATAATCAAACTTGCCGCGCGGGGCTGAAGTTGATCTTGAAATTGGCGCCTTCCCCAACCCGGATTCGCCGGGAACGGAAGACCGCCTGTACGCCCATCGTCCGCAACGCTGTCCGATCGGGTTCCTGTTGATACAGTTCCGGCGACAACAGCAGCGTCCGAACCGTATCCAGCCCGACCGGATCGCTCCACAGCGGCCAACTGAAAACCTCGTCGTTTTTCTGCCGGGACCACCCGGTGGCCGCCAGCCGGTATCGGCGCGGCGCCGCAGTGAACAAGGCCAGTGACCGGTAGGCGAGCAGATTGGCCATCCACACTGTGCGAGGTTTGTTGTTGCTGGCCGTGGGATCGCGGTCCATCAACGCGTACCGCCGGTCTTCGGCTGGGTCCCAGCGCATGGACAGGCCGTCGTCCGAATAACGCCATGGTTCGAAAAGCGTTGAAGCGACTCGGCCCGGTTCAATCAACGCCAGCAATTGCCGGATGGTGCCCAAAAAGTCCTGATGCCCGCCGCCAGTGATAAATGCGAATGGCGTCGGCGCCAGCTTGCCTTCCTTGCGCTTATTCGGGCTATCGTGCAGGCAGGCATCGCTGCTAAAGGCGGCCAGCATATCGACCGCTTCCCGCCCGGCCCCGTGGGACGATACCAGCAGGGGTTGTACCAGATCGCGAAATCCGCCGGCGTCGCAATCAATATTCGCGCCAAGCGCCAGTTCAGGTTTTGGAACGGCGTCACGCAATACCTCGAGAAAGTCCTGTCGCGCTTTGTCCCGTGACTGTTCCAGGGGAGCCAGTTCAGCCTCAAGCGCCTCTTGCCGTTCTTTGCCGCGCAACCCGCGTTTTTTAATGTCCTCTTTCTTTTTCTTGATTTTTTTCTTTGCTTCGTCCAGCCGTTTCTCCGCTTGTTTCCGATTCGCTTCCGCCTTTTCCGAAATATGTTTGCCGTGCAGACTTTCGGCGATCAAAGTCGCCAGCTCTTGCCGGTCATCGGTCGGCAAACCGGACAGCTCCGGTCGCCAGGTCACACCTCGGCGCCACGCCAGGCGCACGCCCGGGTAACCGGCCGCGTGAAGCACAACCAGCGTTCCCAGCGCTGCTAGAAAACCAAGCGGATTGGCGCCATCAATGCCGTTTAGCAGCAATGCTTGATTGTTGTTTGTTTCTGGCGCTTTCGATACACCACCGCCTTCACGCGGCCGGCGGGGCGGTACCGTTTCATCGGTCCACTGGCTGCCATACCAGTCGCCCAGACGCAGGATCGCTTCCAGGTAGGCAAGCCCCCACCAGCCGTAACGGCTGTTCAGGCGCCAGAACCGTTCCGGTATGCCGGAGGCCAGCGAATGCGGCGCCGGCCATTGAACGCGGGCTTCTTCGGAAATATCGATCGCAACCCCGTCGTGATTTTCCAGCACCGGCAGCGGCTCGGGGTCAAGGCTTACGGGCGCGCACGGCCGGCCGTAACCGTGGTGACTGGACACGCAGTAAAGCGCCAAGTCGTCCAGTACGTCGTCGCCGGTCGAGGGCATTAGACGCTCGGCCAGTTGCAGCGACAGCATCTCGTGGCGAAAGCGGTCCGGCAACCCGCTGACTTCGCGCAGCCAGCGGCCGCGCGCTTTCGAACTGGCGATCTCCTTTGATTTCGCCAGCGGCTTTTCGCTGAGCGCCGCGGGCTCGTCGCCCTGGCGCAGCCAGATCTGAAACCGCTCATCCATCTTGCCGACGTCGTGCCAGTAGGCCGCCGTTTTAAGCGGCTCGTAAAAGTGTTCAGGCAAGCATCGGTTCGCAAGTTGTTCAACCGCTCGTTCCACCAGGGCACTGTGCACGTCCAACGGCACCTCGCGGCCCGCGGCCGACAACAGGTCGTCATCGTCGGCGAACAAATCCTGTTCCTGCATCCGCCTTGAACGGTCTGGCGGCTCGAACAGAATCAAGCCACCACCCGGGTGCGCTTCTTTCTTACCGTAACGCACCTCTCCCAATCGCTTGATCAACCAGTCCGGCGGCGCGGGCGGGTCAGTCTCCATAATCGGCGCGTACTCAAGCACCGCGTCAATGGCTGGCTGAAGCGCGTCCTCGTCCCAGTCGGACGTCGCCGTCAATTCGACCAGTTCGGCCAGCGGCGGGCACTTCAGCCAAGGTGCCAGGATCCGGCGGTGCAGGCGCAGCGCGGCCGGCCGCTCGCTGCCGGCATGGGCGGGTTCCCAGATATCCAGCTTATCCGTACCCAACGCCTCGTCCGGCGACGACTGCCCGATCCCCGCCATGCTGTATTCGGCCGGCAGTACGACCAACTCGTCCGGACGCAGGGCGGACGAACGGCTGATCACCTCCGATCGTTCGCGGCCCCGCCATGCCAGTACCGGCCGAATTCCTTTCCCGGTGTTCCGGTTGTCGTCTTCCCCGCTTTGTGCCGCACCTTCGACGTCCGCAGAATCATCGGGCGATGTATCCTGCTTGAGCCAACGCCGAAGCCGGGACAACGGTACCGACAGTGTTTCCAGGCTGTTCGGCGGACACAGCGCAACCGTCTCCTTCCACACCTCATCGGGCTGACCAGGATCCAGGTCAGCCCGCCAGACCACACGAACCTCGGGCTCGCCACGGCCGACGCCGTGCAGGTAAAACTGAATGTCCGGCTGCACGTAGGGGACCGGCGAGGTCTGGCATAACAGGTCCAGGTGCGCCGGCAACAACATGGGCGCATCCGGCACCGGGGCGATATAAGGCGTGAGATCGTCGACATCGCTCAAAAGGCCGTCCAGGGTCGCGATACCGAAGTCCACTATCTTGCGTTGTTTTTTCCCTTCGCCCTGTGTTTCGGCCAGTTCGCTTAACAGTTCCCAGCACGCCGGCAGGGCGGTGCCGTAGACAATATCTTCGTATCCCGCCTTGGCCTCATCAGCACGAATCAGGATCGCGGCTGGCGCGCTGGCCGCCGCACCCAGCCGGTTCAACCGGCCAAAGCGCTGGCGCAACGCATCCAGGCTGGCCGCCTCAGTCACCATGGCATCAAAACTGAAGTCCGCGCCAACCTCAATGCACTGCGTGGCGACAACGATCAGTGGCCGTTCGGCCACCTCCGGTCGATTGGCCCGAAGCGCCGGCTTCCAGCGTTCCACCAGCCGATCACGCTCCAGCGGCCGCAGGCGTCCGGTGAGCAATACCACGTCGGCCTGTTCGCTGGCCGCCTCGCGCAGCTTTCGCTCGATTGCCTGTGCCGTCGCCACACGATTGACCACCACCGCCACCCGGCCGATACCCTGCTTGACAGCAAAATCCCCGGCGCGCGCTACCGCCTCTTCCACCAGGGGATCGTTTCCGTCCGTTTTCCTGGCCTTGACTTCTACCAGTTCAGCCGGCTTCGCCGCCTGCATCCGCGTCCGCAACACCGGATGATCCAGCGCGGCGTCCCGTTCAGGCCCCGGGAAAATATCCTCGGGCGCAATCCCTTTCGGCGGCGTCGCCGACAGCATGCAGAACGCGAACGGTGTACGGATCGGCGCCTCGGCCCAGTCCTCACCGCGAAAGCGCTCCACCGCTTCCAACGTCTGCATAAACGGCACTGACAAGTGCGCCTCGTCCAGCAGTATCAGGCTGTCATGCGCCGCCAGCCCCGCGAAAATCGACGCCGTCCGCGCACTGTGCCCGTAACCGCGAAACAAAAGCCGCGAGCCAAGCTGATCGACTGTGGACGTAATCACCGCCGGCTGCGAAGGCAGTCGCGCCCAACCGTCATCGCGCAGCACCCCGCCACGCAGCCTGGCGACAGCCAACGGTTTCTCCGTCCCGCTGATCGCCCGCAACCGGTCCGCGACCTCCTTGAGCGGCCCGTCTTTCGCCGCTAGCAGCTTCCCCGCGATTTGTTCGGCCCGCTCAAACGCCTCATCCACCACGATGCGCCGATCCACCACAAACCAGATCCGACGCGGCGCCGTGCGCTCCCAAACAAGCCGATCCGCCTGCGCGGCCAGGGCATAGATTGCCGCATCCATGCAGGCCGTTTTGCCCGAGGCGGTGGGTAAGTCCAGCACTCTTGGCCACTTGCCCTCCGCCAGCCGTTCGGCGAGCAGGCGTTGCCAGGGGAAGGGGTCGCAAGACCAGAGGGAGCGGAAGAAGGAGGGAAAAGGATTCACTTTAAGATACCTTGCGCAAATTGGTGCGGACTATTGCAATCAATTCATCGCAAAGATTGTCCGGGTTGGGCACTTTCAGTTCACACAAGACATTCCGGACAAGATCTTGTGCCAGAAATTTTCTAGACTGTGACCACAGTGACGCCTGAACCATACTCTTGTGAGCTTCATTCATAAGCTTTGGTGTTGGTTCACAATGGGCGACATCGTTTCGAAGCGAGCGGATATCGTCATCCAGTTTCTTCCAGAATTCGGATAACTTGGGCTTGTTAAGTACAGGCAACCACGCATCGATTCCTGGTTTGAAATCGTTAATTTTCCACACTGTTCCAGATTTCCTGAACCGCTTCTTCTTCTCCTTGTCTGGATCCTTTGAAAAGGCAAATCCGTTTTCGGAGTCACCTGACACCACTTCATCTTCCTTCTTGAAATCACGCTGCCGTATCCAGTCCCACAGAGCAGCTTCGAAGAACGCGACCGTTCCGTGGATTGCGCGCGGGATATCACCCTCGCGGAGGGCGAACTCGACACGAAGCGCAGTACGCACTGCAATGCGTTCGTGACGAAGCACGGAGATATCGCAGTCATCATTCGGAAGCGATGACGCGAAGTTGGCTAGCCACTTCACGACCTGAGTCCACTCTTGGCCCGGATGGTTTGCAATATGCTCGACCGCGCCCCATGCTCCAAGCAAATTACCCTTTTCGATGAGTGAGAGCGCATGCCAGCGTGCGCGGTAGCTCGCTGCCGGATGGAATCTCTCCTCCACGGCGCGATCGTTTTGCTGGGTGCGGTCGCCATCCGGCACCTCCAGCGCGGTAACGGGCGGGCCGCTCACAGCGTAGAGTCGCACCATCTCGTTGATGAGTTCGTTGGCCGCAGGCAGTCCGCCGGTCGTGGCGACGAAAACCCTGTCGTTCTTTGTGAGTTGCTCGACCTGATTCCTGATGGCGTCCGAGAGCGTGGCGACAACGGTTCGCCGGATGACCGCGTCGACATCATTCGATTGGTCTTCAAGCTGTTCCGTGCCGGTAAGGAACGCCACGCGCGTTACGGGGCTGATGCCCCGGTCGTGGAGTCGGCACTCCACGACTTCGCCCGCCAGTCGAGGGTCACGCGCATCTTGCCGGTTGGTCTCGAAGATGAGTGCCGACGTCGGAAGCGTGTCACCGAAGTGCGCGAGCACAGCATCCAGCTTCGGCGTGCAGAGCTCCACTTCGCCATCGGGCAAGCTATTGATGAGGTCTCGGCTCCTCGTGCCCGGTGCATCGACCACCGACCATGAATGCTCTTTGATAGCATCGTGCAGCGTCCCGCAGGCGTTACCATCGAACTTGTGCCGCTGGTTGTTGGCGACGAGCTGCGCATCGGTATGGCCAACGGTCATGACGAGCAGCGTATTCATCGTGTGTCATCCTTTTTGTAGCGACGGTTGCGCGTGTGCTCAGCACGTAGCGTGGCGTGGAAAGTGTAGATGTGTTTCTCGCCCTTTCTGTCGGCCTGCTGCGGTCGCGGGTAGTCCGCCGCGTTCGGATGGTTGCGGCGATGGATCGCGAGCCACTCGTCTTGGGTCGAGGTCTTCTGGTGATTCTTCGTGACCCAAGCTGTGAGGTCAGCCTCGGGGTTCAGCGTCGGTACCTCACCAGCTTCGTCGAGCAGCAGGAGCTGCTTGGCTTCGATTCGCACGCTGCCCCAGCCAAGCGGGCGAGCGTAGCCGAGCTTCGAGCAGTAGCCGTCGGCGTGCGTGCCGCCGAGCACGCGCTTGAACTGGTCGGGGCTCAGCGCGACGAGGATCGCCGCTAGCTCGGCTGTGTCGAGATCGCGGAAGCGCACGGTGAAACGGAACTTGCGCCCAGGCTTCGACGCCTCGAGTGCGAGCGTGCTGCGTTCGTTCTGCCCATTTGTGTCGGCGGCGTCGTCGGCGACGGCGTTCGGCCGATCGAGGTAGAACTTGCGGCCCGCCAGCTCGCCGGGTGCGTCGTAACCAGCGGCGTCGCCGTAGGTTACGAGCGTCGCGTTGTCCAACAGCCGCGAACGCGGATGGTGCGGCTGCTTCAGGTAGTGTTCGACCGCGCTCGGCCGAGGCATACCGAGCTCTTTGAGGAACGTCGCGTCGAGGAAGCGTTGCTCGCGGGTATCGTGCTGGTCGACGATCTCGAGACCCGCGTTGACGAAGACGCGCCCCAAGAGCTGCGCGTGATCGCCTTCGCCAATGCCCGCGCTCCCGTCGTTGTCGCCGGTGTAGCCGGTGTAGCCGAGGAGCCGCCGCACCGCTGACAGCTCCTTCGGTGCGCCATCTCCGTCCTTCTCGCGCTCCTTGTCGAGCGGAAAGAGTCCGTGCCGTTCGAGCTTGCCACCCGTCTTGCGAACCGAGTCGGTGTAGGCCCACCGGTAGTAGTAGTGCCAGCCGAGCGAGACGATACACTTCTTCTCGGTATCCCACTCGACCCAGACGAGATCGCCGGGCTGAAACGCTCGCGCGGCTCCGCCCTCAATGGCGTCTAGCCCCATGCGTTGCTTCTGCTGATCCGTGCCGATGTGCGGATGCCGAGCGCTGAAGTGCCCCTCGTTCACATCAAGCAAGTGAGTGAGCGTCGCCGTGTATCGAGCAATCACTAGTGCCGAAGGGCTAACAGCCTCGTGCTCAACGCGAAGCTGAGTGACGTCGACGTGCGTGTGGATCATTTTGCGACGAGCGTCTTCGGCCAAAATCTGGCCGGGCAGCGCTTGTCCGCCGCCAAGACCACCGCGATAGGGTTCTGCTTTGCGTGTCGGACGAATGGTTACAGCATGTCGTCCCCGACCCTCGCGTCGAGGGAAATACGCTTGCTGATCTCTCATTGCCATCGAGAGAACATCGACCTGCTCAGGGACAGGCCACGCCCTGCCGCCGATCTCAGCGGTTGTGCTTGTGCGTACACGCGCGAGTCGGGGTTCGAGCGAAGCCGTTCCCTGTCGATACCGCTGGTCGCGTTGATCGTAGGGAAACTTCTGGTTCGGGCGGTACGAGTACGAACGCTCGGCGACGCGCTCCATCGGCGCGCCGAGCAGCGCGCCCAGCTCGTGGCGTAACAGGCCCTTCAGCGAATCACCGGGGATGACGACGGGTCGCTTGCCCCACGGCGCGCGCAGCGGGCAGAGCACGGACTTCTTGTTGGCGAGCTGCGTGCCGGCGAAGTTCGCCGGGACAGGCCAGTCGCTCTCGGTGTCGCCAACCTGCCCGCGCTCCCAGCCGACGAGGAGCGGCGTGAGCGTCTCGAGCTCAAGCCGGATCTCACCCGAGAGCTGCCCTTGGCTACTCGTGCCGTCGTGCCAGATGGGTGCAGAGGTCGTCAGTTTGTTTGGGAGCCCGACGAAGTTGTAGGGTTTTCCGGGAAGCGGCTGCGCGTTGTTTGCCGGAGTCTGAGGGCGTCCCTGTGGGCGCTGCTGCCCTCCACCGCGTTGGTGCTGGCCACCTCGCTGCGGCTGGAACCCGGCCCGTCGAGGTTGCTGCTGCGCAGGTCTCGGCACAACGGTCGCAATGGCCGTGTCGCCGCCATCGATCGCTTCGAGACCAGCGCCGCTGAGCTTCGCACGCACCTGCTCGATGTGCGTGTCCTTGGCGGCACAGATGATGAACTCACTGGCCACGCTGGTGCCGACGATATCGAGGTGTGGCATCCCGAGTTGGTTGCTCTTCAGCCTGTTGATCGCGCCCTGGTCGCGCGGCTTGCCGTCGAGCGTACGGACGCGGATGCGGTGTTGCTTGTGGGGCTTGCCGGGCATCAGCACTGCTCCTGGGTGAGGGTGAAGCCGAAGATTTCGCCGCCGACGTACCACTCGCGCAGAAGCACGTTGGCCTGGCCGGTGTTCGCCGAGGAGAAGCGGGAAGAGCCGTGCAGGCGAGCGGGCGTGTGGACAACGCGAGTCTGTTTGGCGTCGTCCACCTTCGCGTCGAGCTCTTCGATGACGATGAAGCGCGCACCGCTCACAGTGCGGACGGCGCGCCAGACAGCGCGCTTCGCGTAGAACGCGATCTCGTCGACCTGGATCTTGCCGTCTTCAGCCGGCCACTCACGCCCGAAGGTCGCGGGTGGCGTATGCAAGTTGAGGTCGATGGTCGGATCGCACCACCACGCGACGAGCGTCTCACCAAGTGCAGCCTTCGCGAGCTTCGCGGCTGCTCCGAGCGTGAGGGGCTCCGCGATCGTCCCGGTCGTCGTCCGCACCCAGGCATCGGCAGCGGCGGGGCGGTCAAGGAAGGTGCGCTTCGCCTTCGAGGCGTTCACAGCCTCTGACTGGGAGTCCTTCGGCTGCACCCACGTTCTCGAGGACTTAGTGACGTCACCGTTGACCCACGGCTGCGCTTGCCAGTGGCCCGCGCCCGCACCGCGCGTCTTGTGACCGCCGATCGGCAGATGCCCGAGTGCACCAAGCGCGACCTGTCGATCAATGAGCTTGACGAGCTGCTCGACTTCCTCCGACTTGCTGCCATCGCCCTCGACGATGATGCGCACCGGGAACGTGGCCCGAAGCACGCGCACCGCGTCTCGCTTGGCGCTGCCGTAGGAGCCCGCCGAGAACTCGTCCTCCGCGTGCATGTGCAGCTTCGCGGCCGTCCACTCGCCCTCGGCGCGCGCGTCGCGAATGAGGATGCGGCTGCTCTTGCTGACGGTGCCGAAGGCTTGGCCTGCCGCATCGTCCTCGTCCACCTTTGCGCCCTTGCGATTTGGGTCGTCCACGACGAGCCGTCCCGCCTGCTCGTTCTCGTGATGAGAAAAGGCGTGACGAAGCGGTCCGCGCACGCTCGCGCCGGGGAGTAGCGGGCGCTTCTTACCTTTGTCGCCTTCCATCAGCAGCGCGCGGTCGGTGCTCAGCGCGTCGGGCGTGTTCTTGTCCGTGTCCCATTTGATCGGTTCGTCCGCGTTGGGTGCCCATGCCGGTCGCACCCACGTGCCGTCCCCCGTCGGCTGCTCGGCGCGCTCGGTGTCGTGCGGACCGACGGCGAACATGTCGAGGCCCCACGCCGCCTCGCTCGGGTGGGGCTTGTACTCACCGAACGAGACATTAAGGTCGAGCGTGCGGAAGCACCACGAGCGCGTCGGCGAGACGACCGGCACGGCACCGAGCGCTGTCGGCAACGTCTTTCGCTTCGACTTCACCCACGCCTCGTAGGCCGCCTCATCGAAGCGGTACGCCTTCAGATCATTGAGGTGGCACCAGCCGAGCCCACGCGCGGCACCGCCTCCGAGCCAGCATCGTCCCTTGGCCCAATGCTCGGCTAGCACATAGCCGAGAATACCCTCGACCTCGACAAACTCGGCGTCTTCCAGCGCATAGGAACGGTCAACGCGGAAACTGAGCTGCCACTTCGTACCGGCGGGGATGACCTCGCGGTCGTAGAGCACACCGCCCGCACGAGCGCCAGTCTTCTGGCGAATGCCGACGCCGGCACGGAGTACCGGCGTACCTGTAGTTGTGGCGTCCGAAAACTCCCACGCAGAGCGGCGCAGGGCTCGCTTTTCACCTTCTTTGAGCGCATCGCTCACCGCACCAGGCAGTGGATAAAAGAAACGCTTCGCCATCGCGACGGCGGCGCCCTTGAGGCCGCGCCCAACCAACGTCGGGGCGCCATCAACGAGCGTGAAGGGTTGATCGGCGCTGGTCTCGCGATTAAGGCCCGACACCGAGAGCGCTGAATCCTGGACTAGGGTTGCCGTGAAAAGTGTCAGTCGAATCGTCATGCTGCCCCCTGTCGTTGATTGGCGCGTAAGGCGGCGCGCAGCCACCGCATAAAAAAATGCGCGTGGAGGGCGCGCTGATCAGCTTTGACCGCCTTGAGTTTCTTCAAAATCGCCTTCGCATCCCGGTGCACCCAAGCTTTCGCACCCGCCGTAGTTGGGGTAAGCCGTCTATCGAACGCGCTTGATTCATTGCATTTGAGCTCGGCGACAAGGTCGAACCATTGTGAAAGACTTGGCTTACGGTCCTCACCTCCACCCGGTTTGGCGAGACCACGATGGTCCCTGAACCACTCGTGCGTCGTTGCGGCAATGGTCTCCTCGTCGGCATCGGGGTTCAAAGTGTGTTCGTCGCTTGTGAGTGGCTGGTCGACCACGCCAGGCAACATGGCGTCGACGCGAAAACGGCCGAACCCCTCATTTGTTCGCTCCCCGAGCCATTGGCCACACGCCGCTCGATAAACCAGCTTGCCGACGGCCGCACCCGAGATCTCGAAGACCGAACCCCGCCGGATCGCCGCCGCAGGCATGCGCCACAGCCGCGAGGTTCCGTTGAAGCCGCGGACCATCACGCTGTCCTGCATGATCTTTGGAGCGCCGTTGTCAGTCTTAGTGATGTGCAAATCGTTCTCGCCGAGCAACTCTCGCAGCACCGCCGCATCAAGAGTGGTACACCAGCGGAGGTACTGATCCCGAACGAGCAAATCGGAGGTCAGCGTGAGCAGTGCCGGCTCCGTCACGTCCGTCGCGGACATGTCGGTCGCCCATGCGAGCTCGGTGACTTCCACCGGCGCTCCGGCGCGCCCGACCCGAAGCCAGCGCCGCCCTTCCAGAACGGGAGCCAGCTTCTTTGACACTTTGTCCAACGCTTCGATTGGACCCCGCACTTCCGCCAGGAAGTAGGTTTCCTCTACGATTTGCTCGATGGCAAAGAGCATCGGATCTGGCTGGTTTGGATTGGGTCGCCCGTTACGTAGTCGCACCCTGCGCGCAGGCTTGAAGGTTGTCCACGCCTCGCTCGGCTTAGCGCGATAGACAAAAAGGTCGTCCTCAGGCCGCTTAAGCTTCTCCCCGTTCTGCTTTTTCTTCTCGGCCTCAGCGCTCCATGCATCGAGTCGTGGTGGCGGGGCTGTGGGCTGGCCCCACCAGGGAACGTCGCCCGTCGCCCCCTTTGGCTTCTCGCTTTGAAGCGAGATTGGTGCGGGCAACACCTCGGCGCTTTCGAGCTGCACGGGTGCTTCGGGCAATGGCAGTGCGTCGCTCACAGAGACCTTACCCGACGTGAGCAGCGAGGCTGTGTCGCTATCGCCCTCGGCGATGAGCCAGGCTGCCATTGCACCGAGAAGCGTTCGTCCCGGCACGAAGGCAAGGCTTGGAATCAAGTTGTCAGGCGTAGCCGTCGCTGTGATACACAATGGGTCCCTATTCTTTAGCAGTAACATGAGGCGGCCGACCGCCGCCCCTACCGCTCGTGACTTGGTAGTGATCTCGGAGAGTGAAAGCTTCACCCGGCCCGAGCCCGTAGCCCGGCCGCTGCCGAGCGCGTCCACTTCCTGCACGAGCCGTTGCAGCATAGGAAGCTCGCTCTCAGGCAATTCAACTTCGCCGACAAGTTTCGTGCCCTTTGGCGCGTATTCAACGACGCGAAGGCTATCGTCCTTTGGTGCCCGGTTGTCGAAAGCCTTGCGTGAAGTCGAGAACCAAATGTTTCTTTCGGACCTCTCCTCCGCGTGGAGCGAAGTGAAGACGGCGCGCTGCCGCTCACCGCCAGCGCGCCCAAAGAATTTTCCTGCATCTTCGTCACCACGTAGCCTGCGAGCGGCGTCGCGCAGCACACCCTCGACGTGCGAGGCCCAAATGACAGGGCGGTCATGGCGGTCGCGGGCGATAAGCGCGTCGATGCCGCCGCCTCCCGAACCCGACCCAAGGTGCGCATCAGAGAGGAGTTCTGCGGTTAGCCTGTATCGAACCCAACGTTCAGCCATGAGCGGCCTCCTTCATCGGACGAGAGTCTTCGGTGCTGCGGCCGAGGCGTGCGATCTCAGTGATTTCGACAAGATCGAGCAGCGCCGTCAGCCAGCGATTGTTGTTCGAGGTACACCGCCACAGTTTCTCCAACCCGGCCTCCTTCAACGCGTCTCGCGCTTCCTTAGAAAGCTCAGCGAACGCCAGCTTCGAGAGCGCTCGTCCACGTGGGAGTTGATCCACGAGATAGCGTAGCTGCGACCGCGGCGCGTGCTCGAGTTTCTCCGCACCACTCACAAGCCCTTGCAGCGAGTCTAGGCCCTGACCGAGGACATCGACAGGCCTCTGCGAGAGCACGCGCAGCTCGTTGGCGCTGCCGCGTAGCCAGTCGCGTCGGCGTACGTCTTCGGGGTCATCAACCCAGGCGGTGCTGTAGACTGCCCAATCAACAATTGACCGCTTCGTGTCTCCGTCCTTTAATCCGCGGAAGCGTCGCTTCGCTGAGCCGGCGAGTTGTTCGGCAACTTCGTGCAGCCGATGGATCGGTATGGTGTGCTTGGCGATCACCACGCCAACGCCGAGCGTCAGCTTGAAGCCGGTGTTATTCCTCTGGAGCGCCTCGAGCTCTTCGCACAACTTGGCGACAAACGGCAAGGCGACTCGTGCACGGCAGACGAGCAGCAGGTCGTCGCCACCCAACATGAGTGGCACGAGCGGGGCAGGAGACTCGCCTTTGCCAGCTTGGTCAGTCTCGCACGTGACGTTGATGGCCTTCTGCACTGCGCGCCGCAGGAGCACGCGGTTGCGATAAAAGAACGCCGAGCGCTCGCTTTCCGGTTTGTCTTTGCCGAGGCCACTGCCAACGCCGTTGCCATCCGCGTGAATGAGCGCTAGATAACCGCTGCCCACCAAGTCCTTCAGTTCTTGCGCACGTGTTAGCCCATTGAGCTTAGTTTCGGCGCTAAGCAAACTCACCAGATCATATGCCGAACCATCTTCTGTTCGTCTCTCGGCGCCATGCCTGCGTGCAACCGAGAGCGACACGGCGGGCTGTTCGTCGCCTTGCTTAACGGTCGTTGACGCCAGATCGCGTCCCGTCCACTCGCAGGGTGCAAGTATCGGCAACTCAGTCGAGAGATGAACTTGGCTCTTCTCACACAGTTGTCCATCAATGGAGACACGAAATCGCAGCCCCGGCAATTGCGTTCGCAGAAGTTCGGCAGCGGTTTTGGCGAACGCATCCGCGCCATTTGCGAACTGAGCCTCGAAGTGGCCACCGTCGCTCGAGAAGATACCGTCCTTAGCGTCAGTGACGGGGTCATCGTGATCCTTCAGTGGATCGTTCGGCTCGTCGACGGGGTAGCTCTCGCTTCTCGAAGGTAGAGCCCAGCCGCGCCCGATCTCACGTGCCAATTTCGGTAGATTGATCCTCAAAGCTTCGCCGAGCAATACATTGGCACCGACCATTGCACGCAGACGTGGAACGGCAAAGAGCCACGACTGTACTCGTTGGAATTCAATGTGAACGCGGTTCATAGCGCCTCCAAGGGCCGACAATCCCCATACCCCTGAAACCGCCCTGACCCGACCAACACTGGCCCGCTCACGGGTTCGTCGAAGACCAGGGCCGGGGAACTAAAACACAGGATCTTCTCCGGTGGGAGCAATGCGGGTCCGTTCCCCGCCGATCTCCGCACCGGGTCGGATATCCCGGACGTTTTGGAAAATGCTTGAAAGTTCATTTCCTGTTCTCCCGTTCATTTTCAGCCGCAACGTACTTTTGCAAACGGCTGGTGGGCTTGTCGGGGATCGTATACCGGAGCAGACCCTGGTCGATGAGCGGTTTCAGGATGTCCCTGCGGAAGTGCTCACGGTCCTTCAAACCGGTATGCTCCATGATTTCCGTTATCGACCTTGGCTGACGGCAAAATTCAAGGATCTTCCGATCCCTGACTTCCGGGGTGACTTCCGGGGTGACTTCCGGGGTGACTTCCGGGGTGACTTCCGGGGTGACTTCCGGGGTGACTTCCGGGGTGAGAGGGACATGGATGGTGAATATATCGCCCTCGATCAATTCCGCCTGGGCGCCGCCATAGAGCGTGCTGTATTTATGCAGCTTACGGACGCCGGAACCGAGTTCTTCGGACCAGCCTATTTCCTTGAAAAATCGGGCGAGGATGGGGTTCTTGGGATAGGGAGAAAAGTGCATGGGGTCTATGAGGCCCTGACCATGGGGCTTGTTGCCGTTTTCAAACTTCACTCCGTGCCGGCCGATCACCAGCTTGGCCGGGAATGCGTTCAGGTATTCGCGGTGTATCAATGTATTGGCCACTGCTTCCCGAAAAATGTGATCGCGCAGGCTGATGCGTTGTTCACCTTCCTGATAAAACTTGTTGGGCAGGTGCTTGCCGATAAAGGCCATTAACCGGTCGTAACTTTCCAGCAGATTGGTGCGGATATCATCCCGGTCGTCGTAACGGTCCAGGTTTTGTCGGCGTAACAGAGCGTCGGTCCGATGGTGCGGCAGAATGCTGCTGATCACATCGTCTTTACCCAACAGCAAGACTGCCGCAAGGTTATAGCCTTGCGTTCCCTGCCGGTAATCCTTGCCGAAAAGCTGTGCGCTTTTCAGTAACTCCCCGTCATCCATTTCCAGCCAGGGGTGGTCCGGTGTCTGCAGTCCCGCCCGTTTACGAGCCCGCGCAATCAGATCAGGGCGGAAATCCTGCAGCGTTACGTACGGATAAATAGTGGTTTCGGTATAGGTTGTCTGTTTACGCAGGTAGAGCGCGGACAAAGCATCTTGTTGACCGCTGATTTTAAGATCGCTGTCTTCATTGCGGTCAAAGACCCGGCCCCGGCTTTTATGCACCTGCGAGCTTTGCGGTACCAGCACGTATAGGATAAACCGACCATCCACGGCCACTGTTTCAATATTCAGGTAACAAGGTGGACTGATGATCTGCGGGTTGTTGATGGCGGTGACAAAATCTTTCCTGATTCCGTCTATCCTCGCCGGATCGATGCCGGTAATGGTGCCGTCATCGGCGACGCCCAACAGCAATTCGCCGCCGTTGCGGTTGAGAAAGGCACAGATGGTTTCATAGATATCATTATTCAAGGCATGGCGGCAAGTCTTGAACTCAAGCTGAATGCCTTCTCCTTTCTCAATAAGCAATCTGATATCGGCTTCGTTCATACGCGTAAAATGCCTCATTGAGTCCCGTCGTATAACGGCCGACACACCCCATACCCTCGAAACCTCCCGGCCCCGATTAGCACCGGTCCGCGCACGGGTTCGTCGAAGACGAGGATGGCGTGGCTGTGGCGGCGCTCGCTGCCGTCTTTGCGCTTGAGTTTCGGAGAGGCGTGGGCGGGGGGTGTGCCCAGGTGCGCGGAGACCGGGGTGATGATGACTTCGCGCGGTTTTGGCAAGCCGATGCGTTGGCAGCTCTTGCCGACCATGCCGGCCAGTTCGCGCTGGTGGTCGGCTTTGTTCTTGGCCTTGGCGTGGCGGTCGAAGGCGACGGGGGTGACGGTGGACCAGTGGGTGGCGCCTTCGGGATGCGCGGTCCAGATATCCGGGCGCAGGCTTTGGGGCGGGCTGGACTCGGTGACGGGTGTGACGTTCCACACGCCCAGGGGGCCGAGTTTGAGGTGCCTGACCTGCGCGATGACGCGTAGCGCGGCGCGACGTTCCTCGCGGGTGAGGCCGGCGGGCAGCACCAACCCCATGCCGAGCAGGTGGGCGTCGGCGTGTTCATGGCCGACGAAGGCCAGGGGCAGGAACGCCAAGTGCGGGGCTTTCAGTGGTCTGCCGTCGGGGTCATGGCCGCTGAGCAGGGCGCGGACATGTTCGGATTCATCGTTGCTGTGGCTGAGGATCGCTTCGCGCCAGCGGGTGGTCACGGCCAGGGTGCTGGCCAGATCAAGGGCGCGGTAGGTGCTGTCTTCGCGTTCCAGTCGAAACGTAATGAAGTGCGGGTCGAACACGGTGCCGGGGCCTGCCTGTACTTCGGGTTCGGAATCGGGACGGGCATAGCCTTGATAAAGTGCGAGCTGCGGGCGGCGCTGCGGCGGCGGGCGGTTGTCGTATTGCTGCTTGAGTTTTTGTTTTGCCGCCTTGCGGATCTTGGGGTCGTCGGCCGTTTCCGACTGGACTTTCAGGTTTGCGTAATCTTCTGCGGCCATGACGTTGTACTCCTGTTCCAGGTATTCCAGCGTACCGGGCCCGGCGATGCGCAGGCGAAGGCCGGCGCGGTCGTCGTCGGGCAGCCAGTTCGGCTCAACAAGTTCGTCTTCACCGGCGATCCACATCTGCACCAGCGATGTGGAATGACCGATGCGGGTGACTTTGCCGCACAGTTGTTTCAAGGCGTGTCGATGCGGCTCAGGCGGATCGAGGTCGGGCCAGACCAGTGAGACGGTATCGTCGTCCAGCCAGGCACGGGCAAAGGTGCGGTCCTGGCGGTCGCGGGCGACGGGCAGTGTCTGCATCACGGCTTTTGAAGGGCCGGCCTTGTCGTTGACGGGGACGTAATGCTTGACGATGGCGCGCTGCATTGCTTCCGGGGCTGCGATCTGCGGCGCGGAGATTTCACCGTCACGTTTTGAGCCATCCAGCCAAAGCAACGCCTCGCGTTCGTCCGGATCGGCGCCAGTCTGAAAGTGCGCCGCTGCCAGCGCCATAAAGACCCGGCCCGGATGCGGCGGCCACTCGGCGCACTCGAGGTTGTGCGGCTCGGCGGCAGCAACAAATCCGTTCAGGTAGCGAATACTGAAAGCCAGCACGGATTACGACGCCTCGATGCTTTCATGGCGCGCCAGGTTCTGGCTCTTGCGCACCAGTTCAAGCAACGGGCCGGACGGTTTGAGCGGAACCGGTTCTTCCCGCCAGGTCAGGCCGGCTTGTTTGGCGGCTGTGATTGCCTCGTTCAACAGGGCAACGGCCTGATCGCCGGTCAGTTCAAGAGAACGGGGCTCAGCGCCCGGGCGTTCGAGCAGTTCCCAGGTCATCGGGCGGTCGGGCCACAGCAGGCTGCGCGAGCGCAAGCCGACACCGTTTTCGAATGCGAGCGTGGCGGCGCAGAGGCCAAGCGCCGTCAGCAGAGTGCGGGCGGCTGTATTGGCAGCTTCGTTGTTTTCACCGTTGACCGGGAAACGCAGGCGACGCAGGGCGATCAATGAGAGCGTTGTGACTTGCTCGGCGTATTCGAGGGTGACGCCGGCATAGTAGTTGTCATCGGATTTTTGGTCCCGGCGCTTTGGATAGGGCACGCTGGAATGGTTGATCTCCGAAGGCGATACGGCGCCCTTGGTCTTGGGATCGGTGACGGCCCATGAACCGTCTCTATTCTTTTCAACCTTGACGGCGGCTCGCACTTCCAGTGGATCGCGACGCACTCCTCGCAACAGATCGCCCACCTCGGCCCCGATACCCACAATCTCGGAAACTACCGCGCGCTCGAATTTCGGCCCGAGCCCGCCCTTCGGCCCCGTGGAATCCCACATACCGAACAGCAATGCCGTCGGGCACAACTCGAACACCGGCGTGGCGTTGGCCAGGCTGACGGTGTTCAGCGCCTTGCCGGTTTCCGAATGTCGGAACGGCTGACCGTCCAACTCGCTGTCGCGAAGAATGGCATCGGCCAGCCGGTGCGGCACTTGCAGGCTGGTAATCTTGCCCACGGCGTCGATCAGCCGCCCGGCCTGCAGGTCGGCTTCCACGTCGCCGGTCGGATCGTGCTCGGAGAAATCCACCTCCACCAGGGGCAGCTTGATTTGTCCGCCATCCACCGCTTCCTGCAAGGCCAACTCCATGCGGTTGGCCTGGCTCTGCACGGAGTCAAGTAGCACGCAGGTGACTGGGGCTTCGCGGTCTTTCACCCGGCGCTTCTCGAGGGCATACACCGCGCCAGCGAAAGTAGGGGGGAAAACCTTGTCTCCCGCCCCTCCCGCGGGTTGCAGCTTACGTCGACAGCGAAACGCTGCCGCCTGGCCAGCAGTCGATTTCCGGATCACTTCAATATTTAAAGATTCAGCCATTGTCCACTCCTATTCACATGTTCAAAAAGTGTTTCCAATTTGATCGATTGTCGACAAATGAGGCTCGAGAAAACGTATGGTGATCATGGTTTCTGCCCCCTCCTCTCAACACCATTTGACTTTTTCAACACCGACCCTCGCCGCAGATTCCCTAAGTGTTCGCAGACTTCACTGAGACCGTCTAAACTTTCAAGCCGCTTGCGAATGGGAAGTTTCTTGGTTCGTATGAGCTGCATTTTTCGGGCACCTTCAAAACTCGTCATACTCCAAAGAAACTCCTCATCGTTTTCATTGATGTGGCTGTAATCGTCTTGAAGCCACAGGAGATGTTGGATATCGTCCCGGTCCCTGGGCCGGCCAGCACGCTCCTTCAGGCGAATAAGCGCGGAGATGGACAGGAAGCCCACTTCCACGCCCGGCAGGATTTCGCTTCGCATAGCCCGGTCATATTCGCGTGGGAAATCGAATGCAACCTGCGTCACGATGTTCACCGGAGTCGACTCGCTGTCTTGGGTGTGGAAGGTGAGCAATGTGGCTTCCGAGGCTACGCTCCCGTTCGGGTGTCCTTCGAGATCAGTAATCGCCTCTGCATCGATCGGCATGTTTGGGTGATATCCAATTGCCGCGAGTGCCTGGAATGCTTTTCGGATGTTCTGGGCTCGCAATTCAAGGGCCAGGTCAATGTTGGGTGTGAATCTGATGTAGCCGTGCGCATTGACGGCGACGCCGCCGACAACCAGGTATTGAACCTGTGCGTCGTGAAGCGCCTGGATTATGGCCTCGAAGGCGAGCAATTTCATGGTGCCTGGTCCCCGAAGGCCAGTGGTTGGCCCGGTTGCAGGCGGTCGCTGAATTCGGAGCCTTCGCAGTCGTGGAATCCGGCCAGACGCGTGCGCAATATCAGGATTTCGCGCGAGCACGCGGTTCGGGACGCGATCGGCGGATATGCTTGCGGATGCTGCGCAATTGCCCCCGCTGACTTGAAAAACTGGCTGCTCATAACCCCATCATCCCCCATCGCATTCTCAAAACCTGAGAATGCCTCACAGACATCTTCAACACGAACGAAGTAAGAACTCCCACTTCCACCAGCAAACTCCCAAAATCATGCGTCCGCCAGCCCTGAGGCAGGGCCGGACGTTGTTTGGATTGGGAGCTTCTAATGGTTCGCTGGAATGGCCCCTTTTGTCTTCACTTTAGCGTTCGGGTGGCTGGTGGTCAAGTCAGTTGGGTTATCTCAATCGAGCCGACAACGTATTCACAGAAAACCCGTCTGGAGAGTAGCGCAGATTTCACGTAAAATACGTGATACACGCCAGGAAGGTGTATTTCATGAAGCAAAACATCACGCTGTCTTTGGATTCGGAGCTGCTCAGGGGCGCACGCATCCTGGCCGCTCGGCAGGGCACATCGGTTAGCAAACTGCTCGCCGCCGAGCTTGAACGACTGGTTACAAACGATTCCCAGCGCCAGCGGGCGCGGGACCAGGCCATGAGTATCCTCGATTGCGGGCTGCACCTCGGCGGCGGCATCCCCGACCGTGAATCTCTGCATGAGCGATAAATTCCTTGACACCAATATCCTGATCTACGCGCATGATGTGGATGCAGGAGATCGACACTGGCGAGCCAAGGCGGTAGTCAAGTCCCTGTGGGAAACTGCCGGGGGCATGCTCAGCGCTCAGGTGCTCAGCGAGTTCTACGTCCACGTGACCCGCAAGATACCCAGCCCGCTGGAGCCGGCGCGGGCACGGTCCATCATCGAACCATACCTGAGCTGGAAGGTTCAGATCCTCGGACCGGAGAGCGTTCTGGCCGCTTCCGAATTACAGCAACGCCACCGGATTTCCTACTGGGACGCTCTGATCGTGCATGCTGCAGTCAGCGGCGGTGCATCCATATTGTATTCGGAAGACTTGAGCGACGGGCAGATGATCGAAGGCGTCCGCATTGTCAATCCGCTTCTGACAAACGGTGTCCAGGAGACCGATCCCTGATTAACCAGCTTCTGTCCAGTCTGCCATTGGCGGGCAGGAGCAGACCAGGTTGCGGTCGCCATAGACGTTGTCGACACGGCCGACCGATGAGAAGAACTTGCCCAGGCGCAGTTCCCTGACCGGCCAGCCGGCGGTTTCGCGGCTGTAGGCATGGTTCCAGTCGTCGCTACCAAGCTCCTGGATGGTGTGCGGTGCGTTCTTGAGCGGGTTGTCTTCACTATCCCACTGACCACTGGCCACCTGGTCGATCTCCTCGCGGATACTGATCATGGCGTGGATGAAGCGGTCCAGTTCCTGCTTCGATTCACTCTCGGTCGGCTCGATCATCAGCGTGCCGGCCACCGGCCAGGACATGGTCGGGGCATGAAAGCCGTAATCGATCAGCCGCTTGGCGACATCTTCTTCGGTGATGCCGGCCGATTCCTTGAATGGGCGCAGATCGACAATGCACTCGTGGGCGATGCGACCGTTACGCCCGGTATACAGGATGTCGTAGTGTCCGCTCAGACGCCTGGCGATGTAGTTGGCGTTGAGAATGGCCACCTGGGTGGCCCGGCGCAGACCGTCGCGCCCCATCAGGCGAATGTAGGCCCAGGAAATCGACAGAATGCCGGCACTGCCCCATGGTGCCGCCGCCACTGCCGGGTTGGCGCCATATTCGGGGCCGAGCAGGCCCGTGACATGACCGGGCAGGAAAGGCGCCAGGTGCTCACGCACACCGATCGGGCCGACACCCGGCCCGCCGCCGCCATGGGGGATGCAGAAGGTCTTGTGCAGGTTCAGGTGACAGACATCGGCATAATCGGCGATTCTCGACCAGCCAACCAGGGCATTCATGTTGGCCCCATCAAGGTAGACCTGGCCACCGGCCGCGCGGACCTTGTTGCAAATCGTGACCACGTCTTCTTCGAACACGCCGTGGGTGGACGGGTAGGTGATCATCAGCGCGGCAAGCTTGTCGTGGTGCTTTTCGATCTTGGTCTCTAGGTCGGCCAGGTCGATATTGCCCTGGCTGTCGCAGCCGACCACGACGATATCCATCCCCACCATCTGGGCGCTGGCCGGGTTGGTGCCATGGGCCGAGGAGGGGATCAGGCAGACCGTGCGATGGCTTTCGCCGCGCTGTTCGTGCAACCCCTTGATTGCCAGAAGCCCGGCGTACTCGCCCTGCGAACCGGCATTCGGTTGCAACGAGATGGCGGCAAACCCGGTCAGGCTTTTCAGCATCTCTTTGAGCTCGCCGATCATGGTGTGATAACCGCGGGCCTGGTCCCAGGGGCAATACGGGTGCAACTCGGCGAACTCTGGCCAGGTCACCGGGATCATTTCGGCGGTGGCGTTGAGCTTCATGGTGCACGAGCCCAGGGGAATCATCGCATGGGCCAGGCTCAGGTCCTTGTTTTCCAGTCGCTTGAGATAGCGCAGCATCTCGGTTTCGGAATGGTAGCGATCAAAGACCTCGTGGGTCATGAACCCGGACTGACGACGCAGGGATTCGGGAATCGCACTTTGCTCGGCCGGAACGATTTCATCGAGTTGTTCAATATCAACGCTTTTCCCGGTGAACAGTTCCAGCAGCTTTGAGACGTGCCGACGACGGGTGCACTCATTGACACTGATGCCGATGATGTTGTCCCGGTCGGGGCGCAGGTTCAGCCCGGCCTGCTGGCTGCGATGAAGCAGAGCCTGACGAAGTGGTTCGGCCACTCGTACCGACACCGTATCGAAAAACTGATCATGTTCTAGCTCGAAGCCGGCCTCTTCCAGGGCGTGGGCAAGCAGGCAGGCATGGCGGTGAATGCGTCGGGCAATTTTTCGGATTCCGTCCGGGCCGTGCCAGACAGCGTAAAAGCCGGCCATGACCGCCAGCAGCGCCTGGGCGGTGCAGATGTTGCTCATCGCCTTTTCGCGGCGGATATGCTGCTCGCGGGTCTGCAGGGCCATGCGCAGGGCCGGATTGCCGTGGCGGTCTTTGGATACACCAATGATGCGCCCGGGAACATTGCGACGGTAATCTTCGCGGGTGGCCAGGAAGGCCGCGTGCGGGCCACCAAAGGCCATTGGCACGCCAAAGCGCTGGGCCGAGCCGACCACCGCGTCCGCGCCGGCCTCTCCCGGTGGTTTGAGCAGAGCAAGGGCCATGAGGTCCGCGGCCACGGCGGCCAGTCCGCCACGGTCGTGCGTTTTTGCGATCACGGCATCAAGGTCAACCAGTTCGCCGTCGGCGCCCGGATACTGGACCAGGATGCCGAAACAATCGGTTTCGTCCAGGGCGGCCATGATGTCATCGCAAACCCGCACATCCAGGTCCATGTGCTGACCACGGTTGTTGACGACATCAATGGTCTGGGGCAGGCAGTTGGCGTCGACCAGGAAGACATTGCTTTTCGCCTTGCGGTTGACTCGCTTGAGCATCGCCATGGCTTCGGCGGCCGCGGTGGCTTCATCCAGTAGCGAGGCATTGGACAATTCCATGCCGGTCAGGTCCATGACCATTTGCTGAAAGTTCAGCATGCCTTCGAGCCGGCCCTGGGATATCTCGGCCTGATAGGGCGTATAGGCGGTATACCAGCCCGGGTTTTCGAGCACGTTGCGCAGGATCACCGGCGGGGTGATGGTCGGTGAGTAACCCAGCCCGATCATGCTGTGATTGACGGTGTTGGTCTGGGCCATCTCGCGCAGCTCTTCGAGAACGCGGTCTTCGTTGTCGCAGGCCGGCAGATCCAGGGGCTTTTCGATCCGAATGCTGCCCGGCATGGTCTCCTGCATCAACCCATCCAGGGATTCGCTGTCGATCGAGGCGAGCATCTGGCGAATGTCATCCGTCCCGGGGCCGATATGACGGGCGATAAACTCGTCATGGGCTTCAAGAACGTGCAGGGGCTTGGCTTGGACGCGTGGATCGGACATGGATGGGTTCTCTTTTGAGGTCATGTCAATGGTAGGTAATGGTCAATCAACAAAAAGGCAAAAAGCGCCATCAGGTAGATAATCGAATAGCTGAACATCTGCATGGCCAACTGCTCGCTGCGTGGCTTCATCATGGCGATGGCGTAGCCCAGGAAGCCGGCATTGAGGACCAGCGCGCCGGCCAGATAGACCAGCCCGCTCATGCCGGTCAGCCACGGCAGCAGTGTGACCAGCAACAGGATGATGGTGTAAAACAGGATCTGCCAGCGGGTGAACTCGACGCCATGGGTGACCGGCATCATCGGCACATCGGCGGCTGCGTAGTCGTGGCGGCGATAGATGGCCAGGGCCCAGAAATGCGGCGGGGTCCAGACGAATACGATCAGGAACAGAATGAGGGCGTAGGCATGAACTTCGCCGGTGACGGCGGTCCAGCCCAGCACGGGAGGGGCCGCGCCGGCGGCGCCGCCGATGACGATGTTCTGGGAGGTGGCGCGCTTTAGCCAGGCGGTATAAATCACGGCATAGCCAATCAGGCTGGCGAAAGTGAGTATCGCCGTCAGCACGTTGATAAACGCGACCAGGATCAGCATGGATATCAGCGCCAGGGTCAGCGCGAAGCCCAGTACTTGCCTGCGAGAGAGTTGGCCTGTCGGCAGCGGGCGGTTGCGGGTGCGCACCATCATGCCATCGGCTGGCGCATCAAGCAGATGATTGATGGCCGCAGCACTTGCCGCGGCAAGGCCAATGCCCAGGCTGCCGAGGATCAAGGCATCCAGCGGCACCATGCCGGGGACGGACAATGCCATCCCGACAATGGCGGTGAACACGATCAGGGCGACCACACGCAGCTTGCACAGGCCGAGAAAGCTTCGGGTGAGGCTGATCAGGCTCGCCGTCATCAGGATGCCCCGGGCTTTGGTGAGGCCAGCCAAAGCAGGTAGACCATCATCCCCAGCAGCACGGCCGCGACGCCATTGTGCGCGACAGCAACCATCAGTGGCAGCCCAAGAACCACGTTCAGCACGCCCAATGTGATCTGCGCCGCAAGCAACCCGGCAAGTGCCCGACCGGGGCCGATCATGCCCGGCGTGCGCAACAGAAGCCACAGCAGCCAGCCGAAAACACCGATAACAACCAGCGCGCCGATGCGATGGGCCAGGTGGATGGCGATTCTGGCGTTGTGATCGAGGATGCCGCCTTCATAGTCGACACCCACGCCGCGCCACAGGGTAAAACCTTCTGCAAAGTCAGTATCAGGCCAGACCTGGCCCATGCAGGTTGGAAAATCAGGGCAGGCCAGGGCGGCATAATTGGTGCTGACCCAACCCCCCAGCAAGATCTGACCGACGAGCACCACAGTGGCGACGGTCAATGGCCATTTCAGGCGTCGTTGAGGCAGGTTGGCGACTGGTTGACTCGCTCGTGTTGCCAGGTAGAGCCAGACCAGCAGGCTGAACGTGAGCATCCCCCCGGCGAGGTGGGCAAGAACAATCGCCGGCTTTAGAAGCAGCGTTACTGTCCACATGCCCAGCAGCCCCTGAAAGATCACCACGGCGAGCAGGATCAGGGGCAGGGCGACTGGCTGTCCGGGCTGGTGGCGACGGCGCCAGGCGAAAATCGCCAGCAACAATACAAGGAATCCAAGCGCGGTAGCGGCGTAGCGGTGAATCATTTCCCGTGCGGCCTTGCCGGCTTCGACCGGGCGCTCGGCCCAGCGCAGATTGGCCGACTCGATCGCCTGTTCGGTCTGGGGCCAGGTCAGTTGACCGTAGCAGCCAGGCCAGTCAGGACAG
>JBGTLI010000384.1:0-3639 GCA_041744195.1 Wenzhouxiangella sp.
ACCGCTTCCCGATTCCATTCGGTCAGGCCGTAAACCCAGTGGGTATCGAAGCGGTAATCGGCTCCCAGGTCAAGGATCAGCGCTTCCGGATGGTGTTCGCTGATCGCCGCCACCCACGGTGCGCTGGCGCCATTGGGCAGGGCCAGCACCCAGACCGCCGCTTCGATCTGTCCGCAGTGATCAGGATCCAGCGGCTCGAACTTCTGATCCTGATCCAGCCAGTCCGGTACAACACTGGTGATGGGCTGGCCAGCCTGGCTGCTGGATGTGGCCACTGCCAGTACCAATTTCGGGTGTCCAGCAATTAGCGCCAGCAGGGCCGAGCCGGTATGGCCACGGCCACCGATCAGGGCCAGTCGCACAGTCATCCGCCTGCTCCAATAAAAGTGAGTATCAACATCACCAGCATACCAACCAGCACCACCTCGGCCACGCTGATCAAGGTGCCAATCAGGAAATACTCCGCATGC
Source organism: Wenzhouxiangella sp. (assembly GCA_041744195.1). Taxonomy (GTDB): domain Bacteria; phylum Pseudomonadota; class Gammaproteobacteria; order Xanthomonadales; family Wenzhouxiangellaceae; genus Wenzhouxiangella. Next base: position 471 of record JBGTLI010000384.1, read on the forward strand.
CGACGGCCTTTTCTGATGTCTTCGAATCTGAACACGGACTTGGCGGCCAGAACAAGGCCAAGTGCGGCCCAGGCCTGAACCAGGAAAGCCGACAGCATCAGAAACCGTTCCAGCCAGCCGATCCGCAGCCCGGCCAAGGCCAGTCCGGCGTCGTCCTCGCTGTCGCCATTCTCCGTGGCAGCAGGGTAGAGCGAATCAAGGAGATGGCGGTTCAGCCAGCCGCAGCCGAAAACAGCAACCAGGTAGGCGGCAAGAATGAGACCGGCCTGGACCTGGTACTCAAGCCAATGGGTCGCCACCACTTGTCCAAAATCAGGGTCGCCGGCAAGCCACAATGCAACGAGCAGCAGAATCAGCAGGTGGAAGCCCTGATCGAGCAGAAAGCCGGCGAGCGGATAACCCGCGCCCCAGCGCACCTTGACCCAGTCGGCGGCAATGTGTGTGCCGACGATCTAGGCAAACGCAATTCCGACCCGGCCATCCAGCAACGGCAACGGGCTGAACAGTAGCCAGGCAGCCACCAGACACAGCAAATGGACCAAACCATGCTCGGTCCAGGCCCCCCAGTTGCCGTCGCGCTTTCCGGCAATGACTGCCCTGCGCTGAAATACAAAGTCGGCCAGCAGGTGGGCAATCAACAGGGCGAGGAAGGTCATTGGTCGACCCTTTCAGCAGCCGGCCCATCTGTCAGCCTGCATTTCAAGACGGCCTCCAGGTCTGCCAGACTGGCTTGAATTTCCCAGTAATGGGCACTGGCAAGACTGCGCGACACGGTCGAATCAGACTTCCCGAGCGCTAGGGCGACATCGGCCTGCTTGCGAGCCTGCTCATACATTGCAATGACCTCCCATTGTTTGCGCGTGACGCGCGCAATCAGCACATCCACCAGCCGCAGGATGCCGCTACCAGCAGCTTCGATCAACGGCTCGTTCCAGCGCAGGGCCATCCTGGCCGCGCGGTGCGATTGACGCAGGCTTTCCATCGCCTCGCGGGCCAGGTAGAAAGCTTCGCCGGTCGCCGACTGGTTGATGGGCTTGTTGCCTTTGGCATGTCGCTCGACATGTCCGCCACCGATGGCAATTCGAACTGAAACCGGATAAACCGTCAGCAGAATATCCCAGACCACCCACGGCAGGCTCGCCGGGGCGACGACCAAACCCTGAAATTCATCCCAGGCGGTTACGGCATAATCGGAATCACACCAACCGTTTTGCCGATGGCGCTGCGACAAGGCATCCAGCAAGCCATCGCGCTGAGCCGGAAAATCCTTGACGCGGCGAGAGTCTGCAACGTCGACAATGACAGCAACTTGTGCATTCATAAGTGCAATTTATCATATTTGCATTTAGGGCTGCAATTTAGTCACGGTGCCGGTCGCCGAGGCAGCTCCTTCGTCACCCGCCCACCCCGAATCACGCTCGCGGGCGTCGGTGACGAGGCGCTCAAGCTGCCCGAAATCGTCCACGCCGATGACATGCACGATCCAGGCCCCTCGGCGAAAGCTGGCGTGGGCCTGCTGCAGGTACCATCCGGCGATCGGGTTATTGGCCCGTGATCGCCAGTACATCTTTGGGAAGGTACCGCGCAGCACCTGCCAAAGCGCGGCGCCCAGACCCTCGCCACGAGCTTGCTGGGTGACGACAAACTTGTCCAGATAAGGGATGCCGTCGACCCCGCGGGCGATCAGGGCGGCGGCGCGGCCGGACTCGGCCCAAAGCAGCCCCTCAATGCTGCGGTCTTCGAACCAGTCCGGTCGCAGGCGGCGATCAAAGCTTTGCTCCAGCAGACCGGCGAGTGCCTGGATCTGATCCGGACCTGTGTCGGTGAGCCAATCGATGCGCTCGCCGCGGCGGATCAGGGTGCCGGCCCCGGTGTGGGTAAACAATTCCCGGGTCAGCTTGGCGGCCGAGGTGATCGAAACGGAGGTTTCCGGGGGTAGCTGCGCCAGCATTTCCTTGATCTGGGCCAGCTTGAGCTCCATGCCGGAATGGACCCAATCCTGGGCGATCAACTGGTCGTAATCACCGCTGATGCTGATGGCCGAGATGATCCGGCCATTCTGATCGAGCAGGCCGCCAGTGCCGGTCAGAAAAATCACCTTGTGCGGCTGGACTGCCCAGACCAGCTCACGGGCAGCGATATCGGCATTGATATTCATCACCTGCCCTGAGGCCGACTCGCCCAGGCAGGCGACAACCGGCAGCGTGCCAGCACGGACTGCCGAGCGCACCGGTTCGAGCTCGACATGCTCTATTTCACCAACCAGCCCGAGTTTTTCGGGATCGGCGAGGCGGGAATTGAAGATGCCGTGCAAGATGCCGCGCGCACGCACGCCACGCTCCTCGAGCGCATCGACCAGGGCGGCGTTGGCGCGGTAGATCACCGGGCGGGCCACGGCCATCACTTCCTCGGTGGTCACGCGCAGGCCATTATGTTTCTCCACCGCAACGCCGGCCTCGGCCATGGCGTCATCAAGCTGTGGACCGGCCCCATGCAGAACGATCGGAGTCAGACCCAATCGATGCAGAAACGCCAACGCCGCGGCCAACTCGTCGAGATCATCGCGCAGCACCGCACCGCCGACCTTGACCACGGCAAAACGCGCATCCTCAATGCGGGAAAACTGTTTCAGATACTGCCGAGCCTCACGGCTCGAACCAAGTTGGCCCAGCAGTTCGATGACGGTTTGACGAACTTCAACCATGATTGACGGCACTCACATTGACGGCTTCACATTGACAATTCTCGTATATAAATCAAAGGCCCGGGTCAGTTGCTCCAGGCCAACCCATTCGTCCACCGCATGGGCCTGGGCAATATCGCCGGGCCCGAGGACCAGCGCCGAAAGGCCGGCGTCGGAAAACAGCGATGCTTCAGTCCAAAACCCCACCGGATCGCCGATTTGGAGTTTGTGCTGCTGACAGAAGTGCCGGGCGGCGCTGTCGTCCTGTCCGGCAGCCGGCAGCGGCGGACCGGCGAATGGCACGTCCCACCGGGCGTATTGATCAGCGCCGCCCAGACCCTTCAGAGCTTCCAACAGCAACTCGTTCGACTGGCCGGGGCCGAGCCGGGCCGAGTAATGGATCCGCGCATCGCCGGCAATGACGTTGGACTTGGTGCCACCAGCCACCAGGCCGAGATTGAAACAGGTATGACGCCCGGCCCGCGC
>JBGTLI010000385.1:0-4058 GCA_041744195.1 Wenzhouxiangella sp.
CGGCGAAAGCTATCGAAAGCGAGCTCAATCCACTAGGAAAAAGGAGAAACAGGAACAAAAGTGCTAGGCAGGAAAAAACACTAACCGACCGGCCATTTTAATTGTCGCCGACCGGACAAAGTAATTGACGCGAGACAGCCGGGTGCCTTTCTGCCGCCGGCGGAGCGCTTCGGAACCGTCCATGAAATCGATCGCTGGGTGATCCGGCAGGTGTGCCGCACGTTGGCGGACAGTCCGAGTCATCTTGCAGAACTCGGGGCCTGCCACATCAATATTTCCGGGCGATCATTCGACCGCCGGGAATTTCAGGGCTTTGTACTCGATACATTGAGACATTACGCCATACCGGCCGAAAAACTCTGCTTCGAGATCACGGAAACGGCAGCGATGAGGAACCTTGGCGACGCGGTGCGTTTCATGCATGTGCTGCGCAAGCACGGCTGTCGCTTCGCGTTGGATGACTTCGGCGCCGGGCTCTCATCGTTCGGCTATTTGCGGCGTCTGCCGGTCGAGTATCTGAAAATTGACGGGATCTTCGTCCGTGACATCGTCGAGGACCCAACCGACCTGGCCATGGTTCGGGCCATCAACGAGATCGGCCAGACCCTGCACAAACAGACCATCGCCGAATTCGTTGAAACCAGTCAGGCCCGGGAGTTGCTGCGCAAAATGGGGGTCCATTATGGCCAGGGCTACGGCATTCACCGGCCGGAACGGCATCAGAAGCTGATCAGCAAGGGGTCATAAAAATCAGGTGCGGCAACCCGGGAGTTTCCCGGGTTGCCGCATCGCATTAAAAAATTCCAATGCTTGGCCCGCCAGTGGGGCGCTAGGCCGCCTCGCTCTCGCTGGAACCCCCGCTTGGGCGACGCACGAGCCGCTGTGGCGTGCGTCCGGAACTGACTTTATGCACAAACTGATAGCGCAACCGATGGTAATCGCTGTCAGGGTTATCGAAGTCGACTTTCATGCGACGCAGCTCCTCACGCCGATAATGCGCGAGCGGGCAGGATTGTTCATCACGCTCTCGTCGAGCCTGCTTGCCCTGCAGATACTGCGCATAATCCCGAGCATTGGCCAGTTGTCGGCAACAGGCTTCAAGCTCACGATGGTACAGCGCCCAGGATTCGGGCAACAACTTATCCACCATTCCGATTTCGATTGCGTCATCAGTTAACAACGGCAGGCAGTCCTGAATGATCCGGTGGGCGCGGTCCGCTCCCACGCGTCGGGGTAGCAGATAAGTCCAGTACTCGGAACCATAGAGCCCCATGGTCCGATAGTGAGGATTCAGAACCACCCCGGAGCGTCCCAGCACGTGATCACAGGCGAGTGCCAGGATGGCGCCGCCGGCACCTGCATTGTTGCGCAAGGCAGCAACTGTGATCTGGTGCTGGGCGGTAATGATCTCCCAAACCAGATCGTCGATGGCATTGATATTGAGCCAGGACTCCCGAGCAGGATCCTCAGCCGCTTCAATGCAATTGAGGTGGATGCCGTTGCTCCAGAAATCCTCGCCCCCCATCAGCACAATGACGCGCACCTCCGGACGTTGTTTCAGCGCACGTATCTCGCTGGTGAGCGCCTGGCATTGCTGGGTGTTCATTGCGCCGTTATAAAAATCGAACGTCACATAGGCAACCCCCCCATCCACACGAAGCTCGATGTCGCTCGCCTTATCGCCCGGCAAAGAGGGGAGCATAGCCATGCTGTCGGCCAAGCTGCTCTGGCCAAGCGCCTGCATGGCAGGCAGCTTGAAAAACTGTTGTTTATCGATGGACGCCCGCTTCATCTGCCGAATCCATACACTGCCGTCCACCGTGGCGCGACACAGGGCGTCCTCGGCATGACCGAGAATTTCGCCGGCGGTGGAGCCGGTGTACGACTTTCCGGCGCTGGCGCCGTAGAGGTAGAAACGCTCTTCGCCGATGCAGTCCAAAACACCGGGAAAGCCATCCGCTGCACGAATTTTGCGCACAATCGTTTCGGTGTCATCCCGCCGCCAATCGATAGAGCGGTCAGCCTGGCTCATGAGCGGTTGCAGGCAGCCGCGCACTTCGGGCCTGGAGTAGTCCAGAGGCCGGGGTCGAAAGCCTGGTCGTCGGTGCTGCTCTATTGCCAACTTGATCAGGCCGACGGCCTGGGTGATCACTTCGTGGCGATAGACACTGGCCTTGCCCACTGGGCGCAGCGAAAATTCCACCGTGCCCCAGATATCACCGGCGTCCATTTGCGCTTGTGCCTGCAAGAGTGTCACGCCCCAATTGGACAAGCCCTGGCTGATAGCCCAATCGATTGAAGAAGGACCGCGATCGCCTTCGATGCCCGGGTGGACGATCAGGCAGGGGTGCTCCCGCCAAATGGAATCCGGTACCCGGTGCTTTAGAAAGGGACAGATTATCAAGTCCGGGTCAACATGCCTCACGGTCGCCTCCATTACGGTCGCCGTGGGTGACAGTTCCACAAAGACCTGATGGCCGTCGCGTTGCAGTTCTCGATCCACGCGCTGACACATACCGTTGTAAGCGGTGGAAAATAATAGGATATTCATTGGTCAAGCCCTCGCCTCTACAATAGACATAATATGCTAGAGACGAAAAAGGATACTGTCAACCAGGTAGCTGGGTCCGTTTTCTGCTTCCGAAAAAGCGAGCAGGAGATCGGCGCCCATTTAGAACAAACCGGCGCGATACGGGCTTGTTATTCAACACCATAGTGCAGGGTGCATCACATACAGCACCTTGAATCTGCGCGTTGCAGATCCAGATATCACCTGATAAAAAAGCAGGAAAATCGGGGCGGGATTAGGGAGAATGATTGCAGTTGAAACTATCCTGAAGCGCGAGGAAGACCGCGCGCCTCACATATCCCTCAAGGGACTACTTCATTATGCGGCTACGCGCTGTGCATCGGCCGGATCGGTGCCAGCCATCTGACGCAGGACGTAATGCAGGATGCCGCCATGCTGGTAGTATTCGACTTCCTTTGGCGTGTCCAGGCGGACACGGGCCTTGAATTGCTTCTGGTTGCCATCAGCATCGGTCGCGGTCACGTCAACCTGCTTGGCGGTACCGTCGCCGAGGCCGGTGATGTCATAGGTTTCGGTGCCATCCAGCCCCAGGCTCTCCGGGGTTTCGCCTTCCATGAAGTTGAGCGGAAGAACGCCCATACCAACCAGGTTGGAGCGGTGGATGCGCTCGAAGCTTTCGGTGATGACGGCCTTGATGCCAAGCAGCCGGGTGCCCTTGGCGGCCCAGTCGCGAGACGAGCCCGAACCGTATTCCTTGCCGGCGATCACGATCAGCGGGGTTTTGTCCTGCTGGTATTTCATAGCCGCATCGTAAATCGGCATGACCTCGTTATCGGGCAGGTAAGTGGTAAACCCGCCTTCGGTGCCTGGTGCGATCTGGTTGCGGATACGCACGTTGGCGAAGGTGCCGCGCATCATCACCTGGTGGTTGCCGCGACGCGAGCCGTAGGAGTTGAAGTCAACCGGTTTGACGCCATTGTCTTGCAGGTAGCGACCGGCCGGCGAGTTTGGCTGAATTGCGCCTGCGGGCGAGATGTGGTCGGTGGTGACTGAATCGGCCAGCTTGGCCAGCACTCGGGCACCCTTGATGTCGCCGAGTTCGTCCAGCTCCATGCTCATGCCTTCGAAGTAGGGCGGGTTCTGGACATAGGTGGAGTCATCCTTCCAGTCAAACATTTCGCCGGTTGGCGTGTCCATGCTTTTCCAGCGCTCATCGCCTTCGAACACGTTGCTGTAGGATTTCTGAAACATGGCTGAGGAGACATTTTCAAGAATGAATTCCTGCAGTTCCTTCGCGTTTGGCCAGATGTCTTTCAGATAAACCGGGTTGCCATCCGGGTCTTCGCCGAGCGGGTCGGCGACGATGTCGGCATCCATGCGCCCGGCGATGGCATAGGCCACGACCAGGGGTGGCGAGGCCAGGTAGTTGGTCTTGATTTCCGGGTGGATACGGCCTTCGAAGTTGCGGTTGCCGGACAGCACCGAGCAGACAACCAGGTCATGGTCGTTGATCGCCTTGTCGATTGCT
>JBGTLI010000386.1:0-11512 GCA_041744195.1 Wenzhouxiangella sp.
GCAGTCCTGGGCGCGCGAAAAGGGACGGCGGATCGAGTTTCTCAACCCGCCCGAAAGCCTGCAAATTCTGGCAGGTTTGAGCCAGACCGGCGATCTGCTCGGCTGGACTTCCGGCGAAGAACAACAACAAGCAAAAGAAAAAACCAGATGATGAAAAGAATCGTACTTGTCTTCCTGATTGCGGCGATCACCGGATGCGCCACCACCGCCGCCCCGCCGGAAGACCGCCACCCTGACGACCCTTGGGAACCCTTCAACCGCTCGGTTCATTCTTTCAACATGGCCGCTGACCGAGCCGTGTTGCGCCCGGTGGCGCGCGGCTATAACAAGGTCACGCCGGAGCCGGTTCAAAGCGGCGTTCGAAATTTTTTCCGCAACCTGCGCTCCCCGGTGATCATGATGAACCTGTTGCTTCAGGGTCGGGGCAGCGAGCTGGAGGATGAATTCCAGCGCTTTATCATCAACACCGTCTACGGCATCGGCGGCGTCTTCGATGTCGCCTCGGCCGGCGGGATGGAGAAGCACCACGGCGACTTTGGCCAGACCCTGGCAATCTGGGGCTGGGAAGACAGTCGATTCGTCATGCTGCCACTGTTGGGTCCATCAACCGTTCGCGATACGGTCGGGCGTGGCGTCGATATCGCTCCGAACGTGGCCTGGCGGCTGGCGATACAGGAAGGGACGTTTGGCCTGGTCGTCCTGGACGTGGTCCAGGCGCGCACCGACATGCTGCCCCTGGACGCCGAACTGGCGGCCGCTTTCGACGACTACATCCTGATGCGCGACGGCTGGTCGCAGCGACGCCAGTTTATGATTTTTGGCGAAGACGCCGGCGCCCCCGACTACGATGCCTGGCTCGATGATGACGAATGGGACGGTGAGTGGTGAGCCGCGCTGCGCGCGGCGGGTAAAAGTGGAGAAGGCCTCGCCGTCATGGTGGCGACGGCGCTGCTGGCCTGGCGAACCGGTCTGGTTACCGATGGCGTGCTTGATCTGCACTTCAGCGTCAGCCCCGGCGTTTGGCAATAACTGGCCCAGGGCCTGATCAATTGGCTTTGCATGGCGATCTCGCTGCTGGTTGCTGGCCGCTGGCTGAGTTCGACCCGATTCCGGGTGATCGACTTGTTCGGCACCCAGGCACTGGCACGATGGCCCTTGCTGCTGGGCGTGGTCTGGTTGAGCACCCGCCATTGGCGATCAGGTCCGAGCACGCACGGCGAGCCTGCTCGAAGCCATGCTAACCGATCCGGACCAGGTCATGGCATCGCGACCGCCTACCTGTTCGATGCCTTGTGGCTGACGGTGCTGAGTCTTCCTGTGCTGGTTGCCCTGGTGTGGATGATCTGGTTGATGTTTCACGGTTTCGCGCTGGTCTGCACCAGAGCGCCGTGTTTGGCTTTATTGGCGCCATGGTCTTTGCCGAAGTCGCCAGCAAGCTGTTGGTTCACTTTCTTCAACTAATGGGGCAATGAAGGTTGAAAGAGTAGCTCTCAAGCGCTAGTCTAGATAACTTATCTCTTGATCGCGATGAAAGGATATTTATCAACCTGGACATTGTCAGCCGAAGTTGCGGGCTCTTGGGCGACGCCACCCGTCTTCGACTTCTGGCCCTGCTGGACGCCGAAGAGCTGACTGTCGCCGAATTGGCGCAAGTCACGCGCCTGGCCCAGCCGCGCGTTTCGACCCACCTGGCCAAATTGCGCGAAGCCGGCCTGGTGGCCGATCGCCGCGAGGGCGTGTCGGTCTACTACCGGATCAACGATGCCGGTGACAATCACGACCTGATCAAGATGTGGTCGCTGCTCAAGAGTGGTCTGAATGACGCGCTGATCAGAGCCGATGCAGAGCATCTGACCGAAGTGCTGGTATTGCGGGCAGCCGGTCGCAACTGGCCCGACGCCGTGGCCGGCGACATGGAGCGACATTATTCTCCAGGACGAACCTGGGAGGCCACCACCCGCGCCCTGGTCAAACTGATCGAGCCAGGACGGGTGCTTGATATCGCATCCGGTGATGGTGTCATGGGCGAACTGCTGGGCCATCAGGCCACCACCATCGATTGCGTCGACCTGTCCCCCAAGGTCGTCGCGGCCGGCAGCCAGCGCGTTGCCGACCTTCCCAACGTCCGCTTCCACCAGGGCGACATGCATCAATTGCCCTTCGCCGATGGCAGCTTCGACACGGTTCTGATGCTGCACGCGTTGACCTACAGTGAGCATCCCGACCAGGCCATGGCCGAAGCAGCTCGAGTACTCACACCGGATGGGCGCCTGGTTGCGGCCACATTGAACAAACATCGCTATACCAGGGAAGTCAGAGCGTATGGACATTCCAACAACGGCTTTACTCCGCGCCAGCTTGAAGGACTTTGCAGCAAGGCCGGCCTATCGCCGGTGTTCTGTGACGTGACATCCATCGAACGCAAGACCCCGAACTTCAAAATCATCAGCCTGTTGGCACAAAAATCATGAAATCTTTGAAATGGCACGATCCTGAACGAGTAGACCAACTGCTTCACGCGCTTGACCAGCGCATCCTGCTGCTCGATGGCGCCATGGGCACCATGATCCAGCAGGCCAGGCTTTCCGAGGCCGATTACGCCGGCTCGCGTTTTGCCGACCACGCCGACCTCAAGGGCAACAACGACTTGTTGACCCTGACCCGACCGGAGCTGGTAATTGATATTCACCGGCAGTTCCTCAAAGTGGGTTGCGATCTGATTGAAACCAACACCTTCAATGCCAACCGAATCAGCCAGTCCGACTACAAGCTTGAAGAGCTATCGGAAGAGCTCAATCGGGAAGCTGCCAAACTGGCTTGTACAGCGTGCGCGGAATTCTCGACCGACGACAAACCGCGCTTTGTCGTTGGCGTCCTCGGGCCCACCAGCCGCACAGCATCGATTTCTCCCGATGTGTCCAACCCGGGTTACCGCAACGTCGATTTCGCGAACCTGGTCGAAGCCTATCGCGAGGCAACCCGCGGTCTGCTCGACGGTGGCTCGGACCTGCTCATGATCGAGACCGTGTTCGACACCCTCAATGCCAAGGCCACCATTTTTGCCGTGGAAGAGGAGTTCGAACGTCGGGGAGAGCGTTGGCCGCTTCTGATTTCCGGAACGATCACCGACGCCAGCGGACGAACACTTTCCGGCCAGACCCCTGAAGCCTTCTACTACTCGGTCGCCCACGCCCGGCCCCTGGCCGTGGGCTTCAACTGCGCACTCGGTGCCGATCAGCTCAAAGCCCATGTCAGATCACTCAGTCAAGTCGCCGATTGCATGGTCACGGCCCACCCCAATGCCGGCCTGCCCAACGAGTTCGGCGAATACGACGAGTCGCCGGAGGCAATGGCAAAAGTCATCAAGACCTATGCCGAGGATCGAGTGATCAACATCGTCGGCGGCTGTTGCGGGACGACGCCCGCCCATCTCGAAGCAATCGGGGCCGCTGTGAGTGAATATCAGCCACGCCCGATGAAGGTGACGTCAGCCGCATGAACGATACCAATTTAAACGACATCAACAGCAACCCGTCAAATGAGCGTCCGAGGCATACCCGCCTGAGCGGTCTCGAGCCGCTGGTCATCACGCCGGAACTCAATTTCGTCAACGTGGGCGAGCGTACCAACGTGACCGGCTCGGCCCGTTTCAAGCGTCTGATCATGGACGGCAAATTCGACGAAGCGGTCGAGGTCGCCCTGCAACAGGTCGAAAGCGGCGCCCAGATCATCGACGTCAACATGGATGAAGGGCTGCTCGACTCCGAAGAGGCGATGGTGACCTTCCTCAACTTGATCGCAGGCGAACCCGACATCGCCCGGGTACCGGTGATGGTCGATTCGAGCAAGTTCTCCGTTATCGAAGCCGGGCTCCGCTGCCTGCAGGGCAAGGGCGTGGTCAATTCGATCAGCCTGAAGGAAGGCGAAGACGCTTTCCTGGAACAAGCACGGCGCATCCGGCGCTATGGCGCCGCCGTGGTGGTGATGGCCTTCGACGAGAAGGGTCAGGCCGACAACGCCGAACATATGGTCCACTGCCTGGAGCGTGCGTACACCCTGCTGACCGAGCAGGCCGGTTTCGAGCCGGAAGATATCATCTTCGACCCCAATATCTTCCCGGTCGCGACCGGCATGGACGAACACAACAATTACGCCATGGAGTTCATCAACGCCACCCGTGAACTCAAGAAGCGCTTTCCGCACTGCCATGTTTCCGGCGGCGTTTCAAACATGTCGTTCTCTTTCCGCGGCAACAACGTGGTGCGCGAGGCCATGCACTCGGTTTTTCTCTATCACGCAACCAGGGCCGGGATGGACATGGGCATCGTCAATGCCGGTCAGCTCGAAGTCTACGACGACATCGATCCGGAATTGCGCGAGTTGGTCGAAGACGTTGTGCTCAACCGGCGTGATGACGCGACTGAACGGCTGCTGGATGCCGCCGACCGTTACAAGGGTGACGGCAAGAAGGAGGAAAGGGACGAAGCCTGGCGAGAAAAGCCGGTGGCCGAGCGACTCAAGTACTCGCTGGTCAAGGGCATCGACAAGTACGTGGTCGAAGACACGGAAGAAGCGCGACAGGATTACCACACGTCCCTTGAGGTCATTGAAGGCCCGTTGATGGACGGCATGAACTATGTTGGCGACCTGTTCGGTGACGGTCGCATGTTTCTACCTCAGGTCGTCAAGTCGGCCCGGGTGATGAAGAAGGCCGTCGCCCACCTGATCCCCTACCTGGAAAAGGAAAAGAAAAAGGGGGAGAAAAAGGGCAAGGTCCTGATGGCCACGGTCAAGGGTGATGTGCATGATATCGGCAAGAACATTGTCGGCGTGGTTCTGGCCTGCAACGGCTTCGACATTCTTGATCTAGGCGTCATGGTGCCGACCGAAAAAATTCTCGATGAAGCCCGGAAAGCCGAGGTGGACGTGATCGGCCTGTCTGGGTTGATCACACCCTCGCTGGATGAAATGGTCAGTGTGGCCGAGGCGATGACCAAAGCCGGCTTCGAATTGCCCCTGATGATCGGTGGCGCAACAACATCCCGCGCCCATACCGCTCTGCGGATTGACCCGTGTTACGACAGCCCGGTCGTCTGGGTCAAGGATGCCTCGCGCTCGGTCGACGTCGCCCGCAAGCTCTCCAGCAAGGTCAACCGTGCCGCTTATGCCGAGACGATCAAAGCCGACTATGCCGAGTACCGCGAGCGCGCGGCGACAAAGAAAAACAGGAAGCCGCTGATCAGCCTGGAGAAAGCGCGCGCAAACGCGTTTCGACCCGACTGGCAGGCGCAACAACCCGATGAGCCGCTAAAGCCGGGTCTGCACGTGATCGATAGCTGGCCCCTGGACGACCTGGTCCAGTACATTGACTGGACGCCGTTTTTCCGCACCTGGGAACTGGCCGGACGCTACCCCGATATCCTCGACGACGAAAAGGTCGGTGAAGCGGCCAGCAGCCTGTTCAAGGATGCACAGGAAATGCTCAGGCGCATCGTTGACGAAAAATGGCTCACCGCGAGTGCTGTCTGCGCCCTGCTGCCGGCCGCCGCTGAAGGCGACGATGTGTTGCTGTACAAGGATGAATCGCGCGACGAAGTCCTTGAGCGCCTGGTCTGTCTCCGTCAGCAGGCCGACAAGTCGACCGAAAACCTGTGTCTGTCCGATTTTGTGGCTCCGGTTGATTCAGGCGTACCGGACTGGGCCGGCCTGTTCGCGGTCACCGCGGGCGGCGGCATCAAGGAAGCTGCCGCCGCATTGCCCGAGAACGACGATTACGCCGATATCATGCTGAAATCACTGGCCGACCGCCTGGCCGAGGCGCTGGCCGAGGCGCTGCACCGCAAGGTCCGGCGTGAACTCTGGGGATATGCCGCCGGTGAGGCGCTCGACAGTGATGCTCTAGTGGCCGAAAAGTATCGCGGCATCCGCCCGGCGCCCGGCTACCCGGCCTGCCCCGACCACAGCGAAAAGGAAAAGATTTTCAAGCTCCTTGATGCCCCCGGCCGCATCGGCATGACCCTGACCGAAAGCTTCGCCATGCTGCCCACCGCAGCAGTCAGCGGCTATTACTTCGGCCACCCGGATTCAAAATACTTTGTGGTCGGCAAGCTCGGTCGCGATCAGGTTGAGGACTTTGCGAAAAGAAAGGGGATTTCTGTGGAGCAGGCGGAGAAGTTTCTGAGACCTAATATAGGGTGAAAGGCGCAAAAGTGAAAGGTGAAAGGTGAAAGGACTCAACCTTTTACCTTTCACCTTTATACCTTTTACCCGCCTTTACCAAATCAAATCGTCGGGTACTGGCGGATAGTGGCTGCCGTCGTCTTCGGGCTCTTTCGGGGCCAGGTCGGGAACGAGGTCGGGCGCCAGGGACCGGTAGGCCTCCAGCGTTTCCAGTGAAACCAGAATGTAAGTGCCACGAAGGTTGACTACGCCGATTTCACCCTGATTGAGTTGCTGACGCTGCTCGGGCGTGCACAACACCCGGCGTATTCGGCTCATGTGCTCGAAGTAACGCGGAATTTCGGCGTCTTTGCGGTTGAGGGTATTGCCCTTGACCAGGTTGTCGAGCTCCAGATTGCGCTTGCGTCGCTCTTCCTGGGCAGCCTGGCGCTGCTTTTTCTTTTCTTCCTTTTCCTGAACTTCGGCACGCTGACGAGCCTTGTAGGCCTTTGCCAGGTCCGACTCTTCAGTGGCGGGCCTGTTGGTTTTGTGCTGCGGCTTTTTCTTCCGCACCGGCCTGGGCCGTTTGTCTGCAGCCGGCTTGCCTGAACCAGCGGCGCCGGGACTATCCCGGCGCCGTGATTTGAGCTGCGTTTCGTCAGCCACTCCTGCTTTAAGAAGTGCGTCCTGCAATGCGCCCATGGTCGGTTTTCCAGATTCAGTCGGCGTGGACTTCAATCAGCTCGACCACGAAAATCAGGGTCGAGTTAGGTCCTATCGGCCCTGGCCGGCCTTGTTCACCATACGCCAGGTCAGGCGGAATGAAAAACTCGAAAGTTGCGCCTTCGCGCATCAACTGAACGCCTTCAGTCCAGCCGGGGATGACCTGGTTGAGACCGAAAGTGGCTGGCTCGCCACGAACGCGAGAGCTGTCGAACTCGGTTCCATCGATCAGCGTGCCCCGATAATGAACAGTGACCCGGTCGGTGGCTTCGGGGCTGGGGCCCTCACCGGCTTCGATCACGCGGTACTGCAGGCCCGATTCGGTTTCGATGACATCATCGCGTTCGCGATTCTCCGCCAGGAATGCCTGTCCTTCCTCAAGATTGACCTCTGCCGCCCGAGTCTGCTGCTGCTCCATCTCCTGCTGACGCCGCTGCATGAACAGGTCGCGTTCCGCAAGGGCTTCTTCCGGGGTGAGGCGGGTTTCCTCACCAAGGTAGCTGGCGCGCAGCGCCTCAATCAAAAGATCCAGGTCAAGCTCAAGATCTTGTTCGGCCAAAGACTGACCAATGTCCATGCCGACGGTATAGCTCAGACGGTCCTCGTGGGTCTCGAGCTCCTGGGCCACAGCCGTTAGGGAAAAGGTGGCGGCCACCAGGCCGGCGGCGATCACTTTTGAACTTCGCATTGAATCGTGCTCCTCAGATACAGGAAAAAAAATGGATTGGCGCGGCCCCGGTGCAATTTTCCGGACGCCTGTTACGACCACCACCCCAGTCCGATGGTTCAAAGCGAGGCAGTTTAACAGAACTGGCTGATGATCAGAAACCCGTCACGATCCTGTTTCTGGCATTTCCCTGAAAATAACACTTGACTCTGTGATGGTGTTTTACTAGACTAATACACCAATAGACCACACGAAGGAGCTCACCATGCTGCCGGTTGTAAAACGCAAGACACTCGAAATTCCGCACGGACTCGCCGCCGTTGCCGCCGCGGTGTGTCTGGGGCTGGCTTTTGTCTCCGACTTTCAAGCCCGTGAGCACAGCTTGAATGCCGAGCTCAACTCGACTGTGCCAACCGAATTCATGGCCAGCGCGCCGGACGACCGTCAGTCCGACAGGGTCAAGAATCCTGATTCGCCGCGAGTGCCCGCACGGGAGCGGCGCGAGGGCGGATCCACCTCCGGCCTGCTGCCCTTTTTGCCTGGCTTCCGGAATGGTGGTTGATGGACAACCGCTGGGACGATAACCAACCCATCTATTGGCAGCTGCGTGAGAAAACCGTGGCTGCCATTCTGGATGGAACCCTCCCCGAAAACGAGCCTCTGCCCTCGGTTCGCCAAGTAGCGGTTGATTTTCAGATCAACCCGTTGACCGTTTCCAAGGCCTACCAGTCGCTGGTTGATGACCATCTGGTCGAAAAGCGCCGAGGCGTCGGGATGTTTGTACGTGAGGGTGCCCGCAAGCAATTGCTGACCAGCGAGCGGGAAAAATTCCTGACCGAGGAATGGCCCCGCCTGGCCGCCCGCCTGGACCAGCTCGGGCTGGATATCGAAGACCTGATCAATACCGATACTTGAGGACTTGAGACTGATGACTGCAACGATTCACGCCCGCAATCTTCGCCGCCATTTCGGCCAGACACGAGCCCTGGACGGCATAGACCTGGATATTCCAGCCGGTCGCATCGTCGGGCTGATCGGCCCCAACGGCGCCGGCAAGACCACCGCGCTGAAGGCCATTCTGGGGCTGGGAAGCTATCAGGGCGAATTGGAGGTACTGGGGCTGAATCCGGCCAGGGAACGGGACCGCCTGATGGAAGACGTCTGTTTCATCGCAGACGTGGCGGTCCTGCCCCGCTGGGCCCGGGTCAAGCACATCATCTCCCTGACCGAGAAGCTGCACCCCCGTTTTTCACGGGAAACCTGCATGCATTATCTGAAGAACACCAAGATTCGGTTGGATGCGAAGATCAAGACCCTCTCGAAAGGCATGGTCGTGCAGCTTCACCTGGCCGTGGTCATGGCGATTGACGCCAAGCTGCTGGTCCTTGACGAGCCGACCCTGGGCCTGGATATCCTCTTTCGCAAGCAGTTCTACTCCAGCCTGCTCAATGAATACTTCGATGAAGGCCGAACCATCGTGATCACGACCCACCAGGTTGAAGAGGTCGAGCATATCCTGACCGACCTCATATTTATCAAGGACGGCAAACTGATCCTCAACAGCTCCATGGACGATGTCCACCTGCGCTATACCGAGGTCATGGTCCGGGCCGAGCATGCCGAAGCGGCGCGTCAACTGAATCCACTGCATGAGCGGGTGCTGTTCGGTCGGCATATTTTCCTGTATGACCAGACCGACATGGCGCGCCTGAGAGAACTCGGCGAAATCCACAAGCCCAGTGTTGCCGATCTGTTTGTCGCCCTGATGAGCAATGGCGATACCGCCAACACCATTGCGGAGGAAGCGGCATGATCAGTCAAAGCCTGACTACAATCTGGACCCTGATGCGGCGCGAACTATGGGAAAGCCCGGTCGCGTTCAAGTGGACGCCGCTGGCGATCGGCGCGTTCCTGCTTCTGATGGCTATCGTTTCCCTGGTCATTGGCGCCCGGGTCGATGGACAAATGACGTTCACCAGCGACGCGCTGCGAATGTTCGCCGAGCAGCCCATCGATCAGCAACGTCTACTCGTATCCGGCATGCTTTTTTCTGTTGCGACCATCTTCTTCCAACTGATGCTGCTGGTCATCCTTTTCTACCTGGCCGGCAGCCTGTATGACGACCGCAAGGACCGATCCATCCTGTTCTGGAAATCCCTGCCGGTCTCCGATGGCATGACCGTGGCCTCGAAAGTGGCGACCGCCTGCCTGCTGGTGCCCGGCCTGTTTCTGGCCGCCATCATATTGACCCATCTCGCTCTGCTTCTGATTGCCACCGGCTATTCGGTTGTCGCCGGCATCAACCCGCTGACGACCTTCTGGCTCCCGGCCAGCTTGCCGCGCCTGTGGTCGGTCATGGCCGTGGGTCTTCTGGTCCAGGCACTGTGGCTGCTGCCAATTTACGCCTGGCTGCTGTTCTGTTCATCCTGGGCGCCGCGCCTGCCCATCCTGATCGCGGTGGCCATTCCGGCCGGCATCGCCATCGCCCAGCACACCTGGACCCTGGCGACCAGCCTGAGCCTGCCCGGCTTCAACTTCGGCCTGATCATGCTGAAACGACTTGGCAGCAGCATCGTGCCCATGAGCGCCAACATCCAGTTCGACGGCCACCTGAGCGATATCGAATTCCATGAAGACCTCTTCATGAGCTTCGGCAACGTTTTCGCGCATCTGGCCAAACCCGAGATGTGGATCGGGCTGATCATTGCCGTGGCATTGCTGGCTGCCGCGGTCTGGTTCCGGCGCCGGGCAACAGACAATTGAGGTCCTGGTTAGAGCCCGCCATCATTGGCTCGCTGGTCGCCATGCTGATCATGGCGATCTGGCTTCTGGTCGACGGGCGCCCTGCCCTGCTCGGCTTTGGGCTGGGGCTGAGCGCCGCCGCGCCGCTAGTCTTTCTCCTGCATCAGAAAGTGCGTCCGAGCCCGGATCGGTATCACCCGGTCCTGGTATCGGTGCTGTCAGGATTCGGTTGCGTCATGGCCATGGTGGGCGTGCATCGATTCGGAGATCAGCATCAATGGATCCTGGGCCTCGCGCTGGCCGCCCTGGCAGGGTGGATGATTTACCAGCGCTGGTTCTGGCGCCGCCTGGAAAAGCCACCATCGCCCTGACATGACTTCCCCTGTTGGGCCGAACGCGCTAACATCAGCGTTTTACGGCGTTGGCCGTGAATGCAACACAGGGGATTGTTCATGACCGGATCAAAGCCCAACCCGGCCAGACTGGATGTGTATGCCCACATCCGAAGCTATCACGACCTCGTCGGCACCGACATCAACTTCGCCTTCCAGACCATCATTGATGCCACGGCGCAGGAAGTCACCGGGTTTGAAGCGTTGGTTCGGGGCATACGCAAAGAACCCGCGGCTGTGGTCATGAGCAGGATCCACAAAGACCAGCGCTTTGCCTTCGATCAGGCCTGCCGGGTGCGGGCGATCGAGGCCGCCGCAGAGTTCGATATCGACGGTCAGCTTCACCTCAACTGCACCGACATCAAGGCCACCAACGTCGAGCTGGTGGTCGAGGTAATCCAGCATGTGGCCCGACGCAACAGCATCGGCTGCGAAAAGATCGTGCTGGAGTTGAATAATCTGGATGCCATCGGTGGCCGGGCCGCGCTGACCACCGTCCGGACCGTGATCCAGGATGCCGGCCTGCAGACCCTGGCTGATAATTTCGGCCAGCGCGACGCGGATCTCGCGCCAATTGCCCTGTTCAGACCACAACAGCTCAAACTGGCGCATCAATTGGTGGAAGCGATCCACGACAGCCCCGAGGCCCAGGCCGTCACCAGGGGCATCATGGCGTTGTGCCAGGATTTGGATATTCGGGTTATCGCCAGCGGCGTGGAAAAAGCCGAAGAATTCCGCTGGCTGCAGGATGCCGGGGTGGAGCTGTTCCAGGGCTATTTCTTCGCCCAGCCGGGCATGGAGTGACATTGGTTGGCTGGTTGGCTGGTTG
>JBGTLI010000387.1:0-9615 GCA_041744195.1 Wenzhouxiangella sp.
GGACTTTGTCGGTGCCGGTGAGGTGATGGATGCGCTGCTGACCCAGGAAAACGAGCCCTGCGAGGACTGCCTGAGGTTCCGACTCGCCACCGGCAATGTCGGCGTCATGGCAGCCACCAACCAGGAGGTGGAGGCGGCCCAGACGCCCATGCTCCTGTACGTGTATTCGGCCATCATTCTGCTGTGCCTGATCACCTTCCGCACCATACTCGGTACCCTTTGTATCGTTCTGCCACTGGTGCTGGTCAGCTACCTGGCCTATAGCCTGATGGCTTTCATGGGCATTGGCCTGAAGGTCAATACTCTGCCGGTGGTTGCCCTGGGCGTCGGCATCGGTGTCGACTACGGTATCTATATCTTCAGTCGAATGCGAAGTTTCATGCAGGAAGGCCATAGCCTTGACGAGGCTTATCTGCGTACCCTGCGCCTGACCGGCAAGGCGGTCTTCTTCACCGCCATCACCCTGGCGGTTGGCGTCGGTACCTGGCTGTTTTCGGCGTTGCAATTCCAGGCCGATATGGGCGTGCTGCTGGCCTTCATGTTCATCTTCAACATGATCGGTGCCATGCTCCTGCTGCCCGCCCTGGCCCGCCTGCTGCTGGCCTGGCGGGAACCAGCCAGTGCCCGGGCCTAAAGAGAAGGCCAAGAATAGCAAAGCAGTCGCGCAGAGGCGCAGAGGCGCAGAGAAAAGATGAGATTCGGAAGTTTTTCTTCGCCGCCGCGCCGCCCGCCGCGTCTCTGCGCGAGAGACTCTTGGTTTGTCGCTTTGCGATGCCCGGCGCGGCTTATGTCGAATTGATGCCTAGTAAACCAGTGGTGGTTTTGTCTTCCGGGGGCAAGGACAGTCTGTTCATGCTGCAGCGCTTACGCCAGGACCCGGCCTGGGAGGTTCGCGCGCTGCTGACCACGGTCAATGAATCCGATGGCCGGGTGGCAATGCATGGCACATCCGAAGAGTTGATCCGCGCGCAGGCCGAATCGTTGGGCCTGCGCCTGACTCTGGTCGGGTTACCGGAGAACTGCGATAACAATGAATACGAAAAGCGTCTGGAAGCGGGTCTCAAGCCCTTCCGCGATCAGGGTATCGAGCATGTCGCCTGTGGCGATCTTTTCCTGGCTGACATCCGTCAGTGGCGCGAGGCGCTTTTTTCGCGTTTGGGTTGGCAGCCCGTTTTTCCGCTGTGGCAGGAACCCACTGACCGCCTGGCACAGCGCATGGTCCAGGATGGCTGGCAGTTGACGATTACCTGCGTCGATACCCAGGCGCTTCCATCACAGTTTCTCGGTCGCCGGTTCGACCAGGCGTTGCTGGCAGATCTGCCCGTCAAGGTCGATCCCTGTGGCGAGAACGGCGAGTTTCACAGCTTTGTCCACGGCGGGCCCGGTTTCAAGCGGCCGGTCGGGTTCGCTACCGGCAGAACCGTGATGACCCATGGCCGCTTTGCGATGCTCGAATTGCTGCAAAGCTCCCCGGTAGGTTAGGCTGGACGCCTCGGTCTGGAAGGGGTATTCCCATGACGCTGGAAATCACAATCGTCCTGATCGTTATCGGGGTCGTGTTTATCAACTTCATCCGGGAGCGATATCCTCCTGATGTAACGGCCATGATTGGTGTGGTGGCGCTTCTGATCACGGGCGTGCTCCGCCCGGGGGAATTGCTGGGTTCTTTCAGCAACCATGCCCCAATCACCGTTGGCGCCATGTTCATTATCTCTGCGGCACTGGAAAAAACCGGGGTCATTGACTCCGTGGGCCGCACGGTGGCTCGCCTGAGCGGTACAAGCTGGCTCCGTACCATGCTCATCACCATGGCCTGCGTGATGGCCATGAGTGCATTCATGAACAACACGCCGGTTGTCGTCGTCATGATTCCGATCCTGCTTGCTGTGGCGCGTCAAAGTGCGATTCCGAGCAGTAAGTTGTTGATCCCTTTGTCCTATGCCTCGATTCTCGGAGGCACCTGCACCCTGATCGGAACGTCCACCAATCTGCTGGTTGATGGTGTTGCCCGGGATATGGGTATGGCGCCGTTCGGGATGTTCGAGATCACCGCAGCCGGGCTGATCATGGCCGCGGTGGGTATGCTGTTTCTGCTGACGGCGGGTCACTGGCTATTGCCGACAATCAGCAATGAAAGTGGTGAGTTGAAGCAGGCGATTCGCGAAAAGCGCTATATGGCGGAACTGATCGTTTCGGCTGACTCGGACTTTGATGGACGTCAGCTCTCAGCAACCCGCATCGGTCGGTCGGCCCCCAGTCAGGTCCTTGGTGTATTGCGCCATGGCTACCCGATCAGGGAGGACCTGGGCAGACTCATCCTGAGACCCGGGGACCGGGTCCTGGTCGAGTCGACCATGGATGAGCTTGTTTCACTCAGCGCAAGTGCCGCCGTCTGGACCCGCGACCAGGAGCCAGGCGAACACTGGCCGCCAGCAGACGCGCGCGAAATGGCCGAAGCCGTGATTGGTCCCGATTCGCCGCTGGTCAACCAGTTGATCGGAAACCTCGAACTGCGTTCTCGACTGGGCGTTGACATCGTGGCGATTCATCGCCCACGCGGCGCGCGGGTGGCTGAATTCAACAAGTTGCGCATCCAGAGCGGCGATACGCTGTTGCTGGCAGGTTCCGCCCGTGGGCTACAGCGTGCGTATCATGGCCGCCACTTTTCCAGCCTGTCGCTGCCGGATGTCCGAGCCTATCGCCGGGAAAAGGCCTGGATCGCAATTCTGGCGATGGCCTTGGTCATGGTTCTTGCCGGGTTGGAAGTCATGCCCATCGTTGCCCTGGCGATCATAGCGGCCGTGCTTGTCGTGGCGGCCGGCTGCCTGAGTTCGGACGAAGCGTACCAATCGGTACATTGGTCCCTGCTGATGCTGATCTTCGCCATGCTGGCTATTGGCACGGCACTGCAGACAACGGGGGCGGCCTTGCTGATCGCCAATCAACTCGCCCACTGGGTGGCGCCGCTGGGCCCGATCGCGATGTTGTCTCTGATCTATCTACTGACCTCGATGATGACCGAAACCATGAGCAACAATGCCGCCGTGATTCTGCTCACCCCGATTGCAGCCGGCCTGGCCTTTACGCTGGGCTATGATCCACGACCCTTTGTTGTGGCCGTCATGTTCGCTGGCAGTGCCAGCTTCGCCACCCCGATCGGCTACCAGACCAATACCCTGGTTTACCAGTCCGGGGGTTATCGCTTTATGGATTTCGTCAGAATTGGCCTGCCGATGAATATCCTTTTGTGGGTCACTGCCACGATCGTGATCCCCATCTTCTGGCCGCTGGTTCCCTGATGGGCCACAGGCGTCGATGTCCTCCACAAATGCTCTATTCTGACGGCGCTTCGTTGACCAACGTGCAAACCTGCTTGATGCCTTCCAGGATTCTTGGGGTCGGGCGGACCAGCAGGCTCGGATCAACGGTATGCAACCGGGGTTTTTCGGCGCCAAACCATTGAACATCCCGCCACCCTGACAAGGGATCAGGCCCAGTGCCATCGTGGCCAGCGATGATGTGCTTCGGTTCGGAGGCCAGGACAGCCTCGAAATCCACAACCGAGGCTTCGGATTCAATATCGGCAAAGATGTTTTCGAGGCCGCACAAAGCAAATACTTCGTTGATGACATGATGCTTGCCCAGGGTAAACAGGGGGCGGGCCGAAACCTGGTAGAAAACGGGAGCCGGCTGTACCCGAGGCTGGGTGATTTCAGCCAGCGCGGAGTGAAATGCCCGGGCGGCGGCCTGGCCTGATTCAGGCTGACCCAGTTCAGCGCCAATGACTTCCAGCGCTGTCCCGATATCTGCCAGGGATTGCGTTTCGATCCAGACGATCTCTATTCCCAACTCTGACAGTCTTTCTGCCGCCCGGGGGGAGGTGCCGCCGCGCCAGGCCAGGGCGAGGTCGGGCGCCAGGCCCAGGATGCGCTCCAGATCAAATCGAAAGGCATCGCCGATGGATGGCAGCTCACCGGCCTCTGGCGGGTAGTCACTCCAGTCCACCACCCCCACCAGGCGATCCCCCACGCCGGCCGCATACGCCAGCTCGGTCAAATGGGGCGCCATCGAAATCGCCCGAAGATCATCGGATGCCTGAGCCGCACCGAATACCAGCAGCAACCCCACCCAGGCAAAGCGCCAGCGAGCCCCCCCCCGAAACCTGAAACCTGAAACCTGAAACCTTTCTTTTCTAAATTTGATACGCATAGGTCAATGTTGCCGTCAACACCAGCCACAACAAGAACATCAACGGCAAGCCCACCCGCACAAAGTCATTGAATTTGTAACCACCGGCGTTCATGACCAGCAGGTTGGTCTGGTAAGCCATGGGCGTGGCGAAACTGAGATTGGCGCCAAACAGCACGGCCAGGACGAAAGGCTCGGCCGGCAACATTAACTGCTGGGCCAGACTGATGGCGATCGGCGTGCCGATGACCGCTGCGGCGTTGTTGGAAACCACGTTGGTCAGCGCCGCCATCGACAGCATCAGGCCGCCAAGGATAACGAAGGAGGGGACCCCGAAAGTCAGGCTCAAAAAGACCTGGGCCAGCCAGTCGGCACCACCGGTACGCATCAGTGCCATGCCCAGCGCCAGACTGGCGACAATGATCATCACCACCTGAATCGACAGTGCGCTCATCGCTTCCTTCCAGCTCAGGCAGCGGGTCAGCAGGAGTGCAAGGACGCCGAATACGGCGCTGACGGCAATCGGCAGGATTCCGAGCGCGGCAATGATGATGACCAGCGCCATAATGCTCAGCGCAATCGGCGCCTTTTTGGTTTTTGGCAGGTTGACGCTGCCATCGAGCACCAGAAAATCGCCCCCGTCCTTGAGTGTGTCCAGTTTCTGGCTCGTGGCCTGGACTAACAGGACGTCGCCTGAGCGCAGCACTGTGTTGTCCACGCCGGTGCTGCGAGTCTGGTCCTCACGGTTGAAGCGATGCAGGGCTAGCAGGCGCAAGCCATAGCGCGACAGCAACCGGGCCTCACCGATGCGCACCCCCAACAGCTTTGATGTCGGCGTGATCGCGACCTCCGCGATCTTCTGATCGTGCGAACTCAATGGATGGGCCTCATCGACCTCCACATCCCCGGAGTACAGTTTGCCGGCAAGCAGGTGGGCGAACTCACGCAGGTTGTCCTGGGTGTTGGTGGTCGTGATCCGATCACCTGCCTTCAATACCACGTCAGGCAATGGCGTGACAAACACCCCCGGGCCGCGCTGGATTTTTTCAACTTTGAGGTTGCCGTTGCAGCGCTCAATGGCTTCGGACAGGGTCAGGCCGGCAGCCTCGCTGGACTTGGCGAGGCGAATCTGGGCCGTGAATAGACGCTTGACGGTGCTTTGCATGGGCACCCGTCTGACGGGCAGCAGACGCGGTGCGATCAGCCAGAGATACAGCACGGCAACAACGCCGGCAATGGCCGCGGGAACCACGAAATCGAACATGTGAAAATGCGCCACACCCATGTCGGCCGCAACCCCGACCACCAGCAGGTTGGTCGAGGTGCCGATCGTGGTTGTCATGCCGCCGACAATGCTGACCAGGCCGACGGGCAACAGAATGCCGGAGGGTTGATGGCCGGTGCGCAGGGCGACCCCGATCAGGATAGGCAACAGCATGACAACGATCGGGGTGTTGTTGATGAACGCGCTCAAGACCGCGCAGACCACAAGCGTGGCCAACATGGAAAGCGCCGGTGACTTGCGCCACGATACGGCCAGCAAGCGACCGACGGGTTCGAGGGCGCCTGAGCGGATCAGGCCCTGGCCGAGAATCATCAATGCGCAAACCGCAACCAGCGCCTGGTGCCCAAAGCCCAGGTAAAAGTCGGTCGGGCTGAGCGTGCGGCCTTCCGGGCCGGTGTATGGAAACAATTCAAACCCGACGGTCAACAGCGCCAGGACCACCAGCGAACTGGTTTCCAGCGGTATGCGATCACGCGAAAACAGTATCAGCGCCAGCAGAACCAGCAGCAGTACGGCCAGCGCGTGATAATTGGGCAGCATCATGCTCATGAGTGGGGGATTCTACGTGGAAAGTGTGGGCCCGTGCTCATTCCCTGCACTCAGGGGCTGCCCGGCAGGCGCTCGTTCAACTCGTCCAGGGAGTAAGCAGGGGCCAGACACCGCAGCCCGTCGCAAACGATTGCCGTGGTTCTTGCCACAGTCTGGATCGTTTTGATCAATTCCGGCGGTTCTTCCAGTTCGATGTCCGGGTCGATACGGAATACGATCAGCGCATGGCGAGTGCCTAGCGCCTGTTGCCAGTTCCGGGCTTGTTCAGCCGACCCGCCAATCAACACCTGGATCGGCGGTAATGCTGCTTCCAGTCCGGCCCGGATCAAGGTTGCATGAGCGACCGGACTGCTGGCCATATCGCCTGCCGCGGTCTTCAGAATCCGGTCGGCCAGTTTGAGCATGGCCGGGTAGCCGCACAGGTGGCCGAGACGTAGCAGGCCGAGTACGGCCAGACCGGCGCCCGAGGGCGTTGCCTCATCGGCAAAGGCCAAAGGCCGGGTCACCAGCGGCTCGTGTTCCAGTGCGGTCAGGTAAGCCGCGCCGGTGTCCTCATCGACAAACTGGCGTTCAATCCGCCGGGCCAGGCGCCGGGCAAGATTGAACCAGCGCGATTCGAAGCGCCACCGCATCAGTTCCAGGCAGGCCAAAAGGACACTGGCGTGATCCTCCAGAGTGGCCAGTTGCGCGTTGCGACCGTCCCGCCAGATTGAGCGTGGCGGTTCCTCGCCAAAAAGGCGCACGGCCACGGCATTGAGGCTCTGGCTGGCCAGTTCGACCCAGTCGGGCCGGTTCAGCAGCCGTCCGCTTCGAGCCAGACTTTCGATCGCCAGGCCATTCCAGCTCGCCATCAGTTTGTCGTCACGGCTGGGCGCAGTTCGCTCCTTGCGCGCTGCCAGCAGATTGGCTCGCGCCAGATCCAGTTGTCGACGTGTCCGTTCCCGATCCATTCCGGGTCGGGTGAGCTCATCAATGCCGCGGGCAGCGACCAGGTGCCAGCTGTGTTCCTCGAAATTCGGCGGGCCGTCAAGACCATAGCGGTTGCTGATCAGCTCCGCCTGGACGGAATCCAGTAATTGCTTGACCGCTTGCGGCTTCCACAGGTAATAGGCGCCTTCGCCGTCAGTCGTGTCAGCATCCAGACTGGCACTAAAACCACCGCCGTCCAGGGCCATTTCTGCTTGTAGCCATCCAGCGATATCCTGACAGACGCGTTCAAACCCCGGGTGGCTCCAGCGCCTGGCCGCGTCCGCGTAAAGGCCCAGCAGCAAGGCATTGTCCGATAGCATTTTCTCGAAGTGGGGAATTTCCCAGGCCGCATCCACGCAGTAGCGAAAAAACCCGCCACCGAGGTGATCACGCAAGCCGAATCGCGCCATGGCTTCGAGCGTGTCACCCAGCATCTGGCTGGCCTGCTCATCGTCAACCGGGTTGCCGGCGCTGCTGGAGATATCCGCCAGCAGCGCCAGGACCGGAGCCTGCGGAAACTTCGGCGCCGTGCCGAAGCCCCCATGGTCGCGGTCAAAGCGGGCGACCAACCTGCCGATCAGATCTTCGGCCATCAATTGAACCGATCCGGCCCCATCAGCAGGCCGGGGCTGGGAGATGGCCTTGAGCGCCTGCTGGACCTGGAGGTGCTGCTCGCGCAGTTCGTCACGGCGGGTTGACCAGATTTCGTGGATGCGCTCAAGCAAATCTGGAAAACCGGTCATGCCTTGACGACCCTCGGGCGGAAAGTAAGTGCCGGCAAAGAAGGGTGCCTGGGTATCGGGATCCAGGAATACCGTCAACGGCCAGCCACCGCCACGACCGGTCAACAATTGATGTGCCGATTGGTAAATCCGATCGAGATCCGGTCGTTCCTCGCGATCGACCTTGATGTTCACGAAGCCCGAATTCATCAATTCGGCGATCCGGCTGTTCTCGAAGCTTTCGTGGGCCATGACATGACACCAGTGACAGGCACTATAGCCTACGGACAGCAGGATCGGCCGTTGCTGCCGCTGGGCGATGCGCAGCGCTTCAGGACCCCACTCCATCCAGTGCACGGGGTTGTCGGCATGCTGTTGCAGATAGGGGCTTAGTGCGCCCTTAAGCCTGTTGCTGTTTTCCATCGGGTTCCCGCCTTCGTGCCTGGGCATAGGATAACGCGGGTTTAGCCGGGTTCAACCTCGACCGCGGCTCCGGTTTTGGTGACGATGCGGTCCCGACCCTGGTTCTTGGCTTCATAAACAGCCGTATCGGCAATCTCGAGCAATCCGCGCGCGAGGGATTCGCCATCGGCGAAGTCTTCGCCGCTGAAACTGGCAACGCCGATGGATATGGTGACCTGGACGCAGGCTTCGCCGTCCGGTGCCTCGAACACCAGGTCGGCGACCGACCTGCGGAGTTTTTCCGCCACGAATAGGGCGCCCTCGTAGTCCGTGTCCGGCAGAACCAGCAAAAACTCCTCGCCGCCGAATCGCCCCAGGGAATCGACCGCTCGAACATTTTCCTGCATCGTCGTAGCCACAATTTTCAATATGTCGTCACCAAACAGGTGTCCATGAGTGTCATTGACTGATTTGAAGTGGTCCAGATCGATCATGAAAACGCTGATCGGTTTGGCCTGGTCGGTAGAGCGCTGACACTCGATATCGAGATGGCGCAACACGGCTTCGCGCCGCAACAGGCCGGTCAGACGTTCATAGGTGGCGTCCTGGAATAAGCGAAGGTTCTCGAAATTGGTGGCGATCTGGTGGGAAAAGAGGTCAAGCAGTTCCAGCTCTTCACGCAGGAACAGTTCTCCGCTCCGCTTGCTTGACAGACACAGAATTCCAATCATCCGGCGCTGGAAGTAGAGGGGGATCAGCACCTCTGCATCCAATTTGCCCAGTTGCCTGGTTTCTTCGACCTGATGCCTCGCTAGTCGTCTCAGGGTCACCGGTCGCTTGCTACGGGAGAGGCGCGAAAAGGTTGCGGACTCGGTGTTGAGCAACCGGACCAGTTCGGCATGCTGGTGGGGACGAATGCCGTCGCTGAATGCGGTGTGGAGCCTGCGCTCGGGGCCGTCTATGGCAACGACGGTGGCCCAGCTCAGCCGCATCGCCTGTCGGGTTTCATCGGCCAGGCGCTGTACCAATTGTTTCATGTCATCCTGCTCCGACAGGGATCCTGCAATCTGGATCAGGCGGCGACGCAATGCGCTGCGCTCGGGAAACAGCCCTTTTTCAACCAGTTGTTCGACGCCATCCCTGATCGGCCGAAACAGGATGCCGATGATCAAGGCCAGCGCAGTGACCAGCCATAGTCCGACTTCCTCTCCAATTTGGCTGGCTACCAGCGGCAGTGTCGTGGTCAGCAGGATATACATGAAGATCAGGATCAAGCCAGCGATGACGCCGTACACCAGGCTGCGCCGCACCAGCGTTTCGACATCGAACAAACCGTAACGGAAGATGGCGAGAAACACAGCGGCCGGGAAAAACAGCAGGACCACGTTCTGAACGTTCTGGACCCAGTGTTCGCTGAGGTCAGCCCAGCCAGACCAGAACGTGGACAACAGGATATAGCCAACCCAGGGGGTCAGGCCGATCAGTACCAGCAATGCCTGG
>JBGTLI010000388.1:0-12102 GCA_041744195.1 Wenzhouxiangella sp.
GCACAGAGCACACAGAGAAATAAATCGGAAAAACAATATGTTATTTTGATTTTCTCAGTGACCTCCGTGCCTCTGTGGTGAGCTTTTCTTGTTCCTTTCGCGACAGCGGGTCTCGAAGCGGGCTCGTACACTCTGTGGTTAATGCTTTTCTGGCAATTGGCTACTGGGACTTGGCAGGTGGTGGGTTCTTGAGGATTTGGCGCAGGCGCTGGAAGCCGGGTTTGCCGGCGTTGTCGGGGAACAGCCAGACTCGGTGGGTGCCGTGTTCGTCGGTCATGCTGAAACCAACCAGTAAATCGGTATTGAGCAGGCTGCGCTTGAAATGGCCGCTGTGGCGCTGTTTGCCTTGGCCTACCAGAACCACCTGGTCGCCGGCCTGGGAAACCACAACCTTGCGCCAAGGCACCCGGTTGAAACGCTGCAGCCGCCAGGCCCAGAGCAGACCGATGATGACCGCCGCGACCAGAAAAGCGACCAGGGAAGGGCGAAGGTAGAACACGGTTGCCAGCGCAATGCCGGCAATCAAGGTCGCCAGACCCTGCCCGAGCAGGGATGGTTTGATATCGAGAGTCAGGGCGCCTGTTGTTCGCATACGCAAGATTGTAGCCTCGTTTGATAGAGCAGTACCAGCCTACTTCATCCGGGCTTCTTCCTCGCGGCGGCGGCGGAGTGACTCTTTCCAGTGCTGGACGCGGACGCGGTCCTTGATCAATTCGATCGCCTCCAGGGTCATGCTGGTGCCAATGTTGCCGAGTTCAGGGTGGTCTTCGAGGATGGCATCGATAATGACGGTGACGGTTTCATCGACGATCTGATTGTTTTCAGCCGCGCTCAGATCGCGCACGGTGCGGTCGAAAACCTCGCAGGTGATGTCGTTGATCGACTGGCGCAGGGTGTTGACCACGGCCCGGCCCAGGACCGGTACCCGCTCGAGATTACGAATGCCGGAATTGGCGCTCACGGCGTCGGCCACGACCGACTCGACGTACTCGCGGATCGTTTGCTGGTGGTTGTCGTAGCTGCGCTGGGCGATCATGCCGATGCGCCGTGACAGGTGTTCGACCAGCGCTTCGCGCTGCGGCGCGATGACATCGGTGATGATCTGGCGGGTGATCGGGGTTTCGTCTTCAACTTCGCGCCGGACATCATCCAGGGTGCGGATCAATACCTTGTCCGAAATCTCGTCGATGAAGACGTTGTAGTAGAACCTGAAAAACTGGTAGACGCGGGTATCGGTCAGGTCGACGATCCCCATCTTCTGCAGCCGCATCAGCAGGGAAATGACGCGCAACAGGCGCAGCAGGCGCAATGATCCAACCGGGATCAGGCCGATCAGGTCGTACCAGTGCATGAACGGATAGAAGTACCAGCGCGGGTAGGTGCGCTTGCGGGCGGCCATCACCCATTGAAAGCAGAACTCGGTCAGAAAGATGGCGATGAAGATCAGGTCATAGAACAGGAAGTGGTCGTGGATCCGGTCGCCGTAAAACTGGTTGAAGCCGGATGAGATATTCTCGACCACCGACTGAACCGCGGCGCTGGTGTAGAGGGTGTCAAAGACGATGAAGGCCAGGTTGATGAGGACCAGCAAGACCATGAACAGGTCCAGCGCCAGCCACGAAGTCTGCCTGGTATCGCGAAGTTTCTGTCGATCGAACTTCAGTGGCATGCCGCCTGCTCCGCCGTGGGCCCGACGACCATTATGCAGGACAAGGGTGGCTGCGCAGGTATTACCCCAATACGCGCAGGCCACCCGGGTAGACGCTGACTTCGATCCCAATGGCCTGGCGGGCGATGATTTCGCCATCGCCATGGACCATGCAACCTTCAGGGCAATCGATGCTGATGCGGCTGACCTGATTGGTGTGGACACCGCTAAAGCGCGCATGACGGCCGAGAAGGACGGCTGGAAGGATCATCAGCAGCCGGGCCGCCGGCATGACCTCGGCCCTGCACAGCTCGAGCAAGCCATCATCGATGCGCGCGTCGGGTGTCAACAGGAACCCGCCACCGGTCGAGCGGCCGTTACCCAGGTTGATCAGAAACTGTGGCTGGACAATTTCGAGGCCGTTGTAGCGCAGGGTCATGGCAGGAGCCCGGTAGCTCGCAAGGTGCTGCAGGGCCGCCGCAAGATAACGGGAAAAGCCCCTGAAGAAACGTGCGCGGCCAGCGCTGTCGGCCACCAGGGCTTCGAAGCCGACGCCCAGGCTGTTGATGAAGTGGCCCTCGCTGACCTGGCCATTGATTTCCTCGATCCGGATCTGGCCAACATCGACGGAGCGCGGCTCAGCATCGACCAGCCAGTCCGGCATTGCGTCCAGATTGGTCGGGCCGTCGAGCATTTTGGAAAAGTCATTTCCCGAGCCAACCGGCAGCACCGCCATCAACGCACGGCCACCAACCAGCCCCCGGGCCACTTCGTGCACCGTGCCATCGCCACCAACGGCGACGACCACGTGGTTCTCGCGCATACTGCGCGCCCGCGCCAGGCTTTCCGCTTCACCTGGGCCGGTGGTGAGCAGTATCTCGGCGTCCGGGTTGGTCTTTGCCAGTCGTTCGGCCAGGGGGTGGCCGGAGCGCCCGCGGCGCCCGCCGGCAACCGGGTTGACGATATAGGAGATGGTACGCACGAGCTCTGGGGCCGCTTGTAAAAGTTAAACCAGCCGCCAAAACACGCTGCCACCGGCCCGGAACGGGACGCCGGGCTGGCCACCAAAATCGAGGTTTGTGGGCACTTCGACTTCCGTCCTTTCCAGCGTGATCTGGCCCCGGTTGCGGGGTAGGCCATAGAAGTCCGGGCCATGGAAGCTGGCAAAGCCTTCCAGTTTGTCCAGGGCGCCTGCCTGGTCGAACACTTCCGCATACAGCTCCAGCGCATTCAGGGCGGTATAGATGCCGGCGCAGCCGCAGTCGGATTCCTTGGCGCCTTTCGGATGTGGCGCCGAGTCGGTGCCAAGAAAGTATTTCGGGCTGCCACTGGTCGCGGCCCGCACCAGGGCAAGGCGATTGGCCTCGCGCTTGAGAACCGGCAGGCAATAGTGATGCGGACGCAGCCCACCTTCGAAGATCGCGTTGCGGTTGAGCAGCAGGTGATGGGCGGTGATGGTCGCCGCGATATTGGCAGGGGCGCGGTCGACGAAATCGACCGCCTGGCTAGTGGTGATGTGCTCGAGGACCATGGGCAGGGCCGGAAACTCCTGCAGCAGCATCGACAGCTCACGCTCGATGAACACCGCTTCGCGATCAAAAATATCGATGTCACGGTCGGTAACTTCCCCGTGCATCAGCAGCGGCAATCCGTGCAGTTGCATTTCCTCGAGCACGGCGAACACGCGGCGAATATCGGCCACCCCGCTGGCCGCGTTGGTGGTGGCGCCGGCCGGGTAATACTTGACCGCGTGGACATGCTCGCATTCGGCCGCCCGACGAACGTCTTCGACGGTGGTCTGCTCGGTCAGGTACAGGGTCATCAGCGGCTGAAAGTCCGAACCCTCCGGCAGCGCGGCGAGGATGCGTTCGCGGTAGGCCAGCGCGTCATCCACTGTGGCCACCGGCGGTTTCAGGTTCGGCATGATGATCGCGCGCGCGAACTGGCGGGCGGTATCGGGCAGCACCGACTGGAGCATCGCGCCGTCGCGCACATGCAGGTGCCAATCGTCGGGTCGGACCAGTTGCAGTCGATCGCTATCAGTCAATGAACTGTCTTTGAGGGTGAACGGAGTACCAGTTTAGCCCAGCGGGGGCTGACACAGGCATAATGTGATCCTTATCGAACGGGCAGATTGCGGCATGAATGACCAACACGAATTCGATCTTGTACTGCTGGGCGCCACCGGTTTCACCGGACGGCTGGTGGCCGAATACCTGATCAAGCGGCACGGAGCGGACGGGACGTTGCGCTGGGCGCTGGCCGGGCGCAGCCAAAGCAAGCTCGAAGATGTTCGAACAGAACTTGGCGATTTGGCGGCCAAGCTGCCGCTGATCGTCGCTGACAGTCACAATCGGGCCTCACTTGATGCGCTGGTCGCGCGTACTCGGGCGGTCTGCTCAACGGTTGGCCCCTACGCCCTGCATGGTTCCTCACTGGTGGCCGCGTGCGTTGCTGCAGGCACGGATTACTGCGACCTGACCGGTGAGGTGCCCTGGATGCGGCGCATGCTTGATGAGCATTGGCAGGCCGCGCGGGAGAGCGGGGCGCGCATCGTTCACTGCTGCGGTTTTGACTCCATACCCTCTGACCTGGGTGTCTGGTTCCTGCAAAAGCAGGCCATTGAGCGCCTCGGCCATCCGTTGACCCGCGTGCGGATGGGGGTCGAGCGCATGCGCGGCAGCATGAGCGGCGGCACGGCGGCCAGCATGATCAACATCATCGAGGAAACACGGCGCGATCCGGAGGTCGCCAGGGTCGCCAGAAATCCCCTCGCCCTTTGCCCTCCCTCGATGCGGCAGGGCGGGCGCCAGCCTTACGTCAAGGGTCCGGAATTCGACCAGGGCCTGAACAGCTGGCTGGCGCCGTTCGTGATGGCCGCGATCAATACCCGCATTGTCCACCGCAGCCATGCGCTCCAGGGTCGGCCCTGGGGCGAGGATTTCCGTTACGACGAGGCGATGATGACCGGGCGTGGTTTCAGTGGCCGGCGCCGGGCCTGGGGGTGGTCCCTTATGCTGGGCACCTTTGCCCTTGGGGTCGGCTTTGGTCCGAGCCGGTCGCTGATGAAAAAGCGATTCCTGCCCAAGCCAGGCGAAGGGCCCACGCCGGAGCAGCAGGAAGAGGGATTTTTCCGCCTGCTGTTTGATGGCGACGATGGGCAAGGCAACCGTCTGCAGGCCCGAGTCACCGGCGATCGCGACCCCGGCTACGGTTCGACCTGCAAAATGCTCGGCGAGGCGGCCGTTGCCCTGGCCACCGAACTGGACCCGGGCGCATTGCCCGGCGGATTCTGGACGCCGTCAACGGCCCTGGCCGAGAAGCTTCTGCCCCGCCTGACCGAACATGCCGGCCTGACCTTTGAATTGCTGGAGGTGAAATGAATCCGTCCCTGGCCATGCTGCAGCCACTCCTGGCGCTAATTCTGTGGACTTTTGTCATCTGGCTGTGGATGTACGCCACCCGTCTGCCCGCGATACGGCGTGCCGGCATGGCGCTGGACCCGACCGCCCCGCGTGGCCAGCAGATGGCCGAACTGCCGCCACGGGTGCGCTGGAAAGCGGACAACTACCACAACCTGATGGAACAACCCACCGTTTTCTATGCCGTGGCGCTGGCACTTGCCGTGATCGGGGATGGATCCACCTGGAGTCTGGCCCTTGGCTGGCTGTATGTGGGCCTGCGCGTGGCCCACAGCCTGGTGCAGGTATTGATCAATCGAATCGAATTGCGGTTCGCCCTGTTTGCCCTGTCCTCCATCGTTTTGCTGATGCTGTCCCTGCGTGCTGCGTGGATGGCATTCCAACTGACCCTGTGAAGTCCTCTTGAGTTAACCGCGAATGTCCTAAAAGATTCGTCATCACGTCATTCTGTCCCGATTCGGGGCGACCGCGCCTGGCTTCAAACGAGCGTCGCCCTACTCATCCTGAGCTTCAATAACAAATGTCGTGAGCCTGGCAGACAGCTCATTGCCTGCGCGATTGAATTCGCCGCCGACATAAACCTTGTTGCCGGAAACAGCCAGGGCCTGCACGCTGCGGTTGACGCCATTACGCTTACCCGAGCCCAGCGAGCGCCACCCGTCTCCGGTCCAGCGCGCCACATGACCGGCGGGCTTGCCGCCGGCCTGGCTGAACGTGCCACCGAGGTAAATATCATCGCCGGCGACCGCCAGCGCCTGGACGGTGCAACAGTAGACGCCGTTGTCGTCGCCCAGGCCGAGCGCGTGCCACTGGCTGCCATCCCAGCGTGCGATCTGGTTGGCTGATTGGTCACCGGCCCGAATAAAGTCACCGCCGAGGTAAATATCGTCACCGGCGACGGCGATCGACCAAGCTCTTGAATCCACGCCATCGCCAAGCCGGTGCCAGTCGACCCCGTCCCAGCGCAGAATGTTGTTACCCGGAGAGCCGCCGTCTTCGTTGAAGTTGCCGGCCACGTAGAGTTCGCCGTCGGCCATCGCCAGTGCGATAACGGCGCAGCAGGGAAAAATATTCTCACTGCCCAGCGAGTCCCACGCGCTGCCATTCCAACGGGCGAGGTAATTTGCCGCCTGTCCGCCCGCTACGGTGAACCAGCCGCCGATATAGATATCGTCACCGGACCCGGTCAAGGCAGTAACCGCGTCGTTGACGCCATTGTGCTCACCCTCACCGAGTGCGTGCCAGCGGCCACCATCCCAGCGCGCGACCCGATTGGCGCCAACTTCCCCTGCCGTACGGAACCGACCGCCGACATACAAATCATCGCCCACAATGGTGATCGCCCAGACCGTGTCGTCGACCCCATCGCCCAGCGGATGCCATTGCTGTCCGTCCCAGCGTGCAATATGGTTGACCAGCCTGTCGCCGGCCTGCGTGAATTCGCCGCCGACAAACAGATCATCGCCACCGACGGCCAAAGCCGTCACCGTGCCATTCAGGCCGTTCTGCCCGCCCTGGCCGAGCGAGCGCCAATGCCGGCCGTCAAAGCGCGCGATGTGATTGGCCATATTGCCGCCGGCCAGATGGAATTGACCACCCACATAGAGCTCGTCGCCGACGAGTGTGACGGACAGAACCGGACCATCGACACCCCCGGTTTCGCCTTTCTCCAATGCACGCCATTGACTGCCATCCCAGTGGGCCAGATGGCGGACCGCTATCGATCCTGCCCGCGTGAAAGCACCGCCAACAACGACATGGTTTCCTGCCGCGACAAGGGTGTTGACCGCACCATTGACTCCAATGTCGCCATTGGCGTCGGTACCCAAACTCGTCCAGCGACGCCCATCCCAGCGCGCGATGTTGTTGGCCCGGACATCCCCCGCCTGATCAAACTGCCCGCCAGCGTAGACATCGCCCCCACTGATGGCCAGGGCCGATATTGAGGCGAAACCCGAATGGCTGACGCCGCTGCCCAGCCCCTGCCAGCGCTGTCCGTCCCAATGCGCGAGGCGACTGGCAGCTTCATCGCCGGCCTGGTCGAAATAACCGCCGACGACCAGGCCCTGATCATCGACAGCCAGAGCAAGGACAAAGTCGTTGACGCCATTGGTCTCGCTATCGCCCAGCGAATGCCAGGCTTCTCCGTCCCATCGCGCCACGTGATTGGCCGATTGGCCACCGGCTTCATTGAACCAGCCGCCAACATAGAGATCGTCGTCATGAATTGCCATGGCCCAGACCGGCTCATTGACACCATCGCCAAGTGAATGCCAGTCCTCCCCATCCCAACGCGCCAGCCGATTGACCTGCTGTCCACCGGCTTGGGTGAAGTAGCCACCGATATAGACCTGGTCACCGGAAACCACCAGGGCGTTGACCTGTCCGTCCACCCCATTGTGCCCGCCGCTGACCAAAGGCGCGAAGCGGTTGGTTGCCGGGTCGTAGCTGACCACGCCGTTGGCCGCCACCCCGTCGCAATCGGTGAAAGCGCCAGCCAGGTAAATAAGCCCGAATTCAGAGCGACCTGAAGCCAACACCTGATCGTTGCAGCCGAACGAAAGCCCCCCGAAAACGTGCCAGTCGCCAACTGGAAAGAGTTCGCCCGTCGTTGGTTGCGAATCAGCCTGAGTGACGCTCAGATGCAACAGAATCGTTGCAATAAAGAGGAGCCGAGAAGACTTGCTTGTAAACGCCATAAATGCCCACCGCCGAGTTCCTGGAACACTGGCCCTCAGAGCTGCTGCCGAGGCAAATCAAGCGTCCCCGTGCCGGGCAGCAGCCGTTTTGTCAGTCTGACATAAAAGCAGATCTGACCGCCAATTCCCAAGGTATCATGGCGGTGATGCCCAAGCTACTGTTGAATCTACGCAACGTGCCTGACGACGAGGCCGAAGAGGTCTCGGCGCTCATGGCAGAGCAAGAAATCGAGTGTTACCAAACACCCCCAGGTCCGTTCGGGATCACCAATGGCGGAATCTGGTTGCGTCAGCCCGACGATTACGAGCGCGCCAGGCGTCTGCTCGACAGATACCAGGCCGAACGGGCCAGACGCGCACGTGAGGACCACGAACAGGCCCGCCGTGAAGGCCGGGTCGATACACTGTGGAGCCTGATCCGCCGCAACCCGATCAAGACCGCTGTCCATCTGGCGGCCATCATTTTTATCCTGATCGTCTTCTTCACCCCCCTTCTCGAACTCGGCCGAGTGCATTAAAGAGGATCAAGGCTCAAGGCGCCTCTGTGGCCTGGACGTTGCCGTCGCTGTCGATGATGAGGGCGTGTTCGGCGCCCATATTGCGGGCGACTGACTGCCAGAGGTGTGGGCCGGCGACCACCAGGGCGGTGGCGGCGGCGTCGGCCAGGACGGGGTCGGGATCCATCACCGTGGCCTGCATGATGCGCTCGACCGGATAGCCGGTCGCGGGGTCCAGGATATGGGCGTAGCGCTCGCCTTCCCATTCGCCGTAACGATGGTAGTTGCCCGAGGTGAAGATGGCCATGCGCTCGGCAATCTCAACCGTGGTCAGCACGCCTCGTCGTCCATCGCTCAGGGCGACCCGCCATGGTTTTGCGGTCGGGCCACAAATCATGACATCACCACCCAGGTCGATCATGGCGTCGACGGACTCGTACTCGGCCAGTCGCTCGCAGGCCTGGTGCGCCGCCAGCCCTTTGGCAATGCCGCTGAAATCAAGATGCACGGCGCGATTGGTCGAGCGTACTCGCTGGCCATCGATCTGAATATCCAGAGTCGAAGGCTGTCGTAGCAGTAGTGCCTGTATTTCGGTATCGTCAGGCGGTAGGTCGGTGATGGGATAGCTGGAGGTATGAAATCCCCAACGCCGGACCAGGGCGCCAATGGCGGCATTGAACAGGCCGTCGGAGCCGCGCTCCATCCGCTGACTGGCCTCAATCAAGGTCACCAGGTCAGGGGTGGTGCGCACCCAACCGCCGTCGGCCAGGCCCTGGTTGAGGGCGTTGAGCGGCCCCGGATCCCAGGGATGCCATTCGTGGTGCATGCGCTGAAAATCCCGGCCCAACCGGGCAAAGGCGATTTCCGCCTGAGCTTCGGACAAATCACGAACAACAACCTGTACCTGCGTGCCGAAAACCAGAAACTCCGCTCGTTGTTCAACATCACCCCGCTGGCAAGAGGCCAGCAGGGTGATGGCAATAACAGTCATGCAGGACCGAACCAAGCAGGTCTGACAGGGATTGAGATTCAAAATGGTTTATCCATAGCAAGCAAGGAATACCTTAATCCTGAAACCTGTAACTTGAAACGAGTGTACTTACCCTTTCCAACTCAAGGCGACAAATAACGACCGTCCAGGCGTATTGAAACCGAATAACTGCTCGTAGTCCCGGTCAGTGAGGTTTTCGATCCGACCCTCCAGCCTGAACCCCGCCGGCAGAGTCCAGCCTGCCCGCAGGTTGATCAAGGTATAGGACGGTAATGCCTGCTGGCCGACATCCAGGCGCGGGCCAATGAACAGCACCTCGCCACCAAACCAGCCGCCATTGGCAAGCAACCGATCCACGCTGAGTGCGGCTTTTTCCTTGGGTCGACGCAGCAGCGCCTGGCTTGTATCGCGGTCTTCGGCGTCCTGCCAGGTGTAGCTGGTCTGCGAACGCCAGGTGCGGCTGTCGTAGCTGTGGCTCAACTCGGCGCCCTGGATTCGTGCCTTGCGAATATTGATCGCCTGGAAGTCAGTTCCGGCGAAATCGATCAAGTCGTTGATCCGGGTATCGAACAGCGACAGGCTGAAGCGCTGGTTCCGCAGACCCAGCCACTGCAGGCCGGCTTCGGTGGTCCAGGATGTCTCAGGGTCCAGATCCGGGTTGCCGGCGAACAGGCCGCCGAAGCCGGGCGAGAACAATTGGGAAAAGTTGGGCGCCCGAAACCCCCGTCCGATGCCGGCTGACAGACGCCAGTCGTCGCTCGGGCGCCAGCCGCCGGCGAGGTTGCCGGTCACCGCGCTGCCGAACAGCTCGTCCTGGTCCAGGCGCAGGCTAACTTCATGGTCAAACTGGCCCAGGCTGCCGTCAAGACCCGTCCAGACACCGATGTTGTAGCGATTCTCGGACCACTGGTTGCGGCTGACGCCGGACTCGCGCCAGCCATCGATACCCAGGAGCAAGCTGGAGGACGGCCCCAAGTCTGTTTCGGCCAGAACCCCGGCTTGTACCCGCCGGGTAATGACCTCCGAGACGCCAAAGGCAGTTTCGGTTTCCAGTCGGTCTCGATAGGCGGCGGCGTTTGCCTGCCATTGCCACGGGCCGCTCCCGGTTGAGCGATAGTCCAGACCACCGGCATAGTTGAGAAAATCCGACTCGCCCTGGTCGAATTCGGTTTCACCCTGGGCCAGGCGGGCATTCCAGCTCAGCAGCCCAGGCCCTGCCGTGGCGCTTCCGGCCGTTGTCGCGCTGAAGTTTCTAAAGCCGTCATCGTCCGGGTCGAAAGCAAAACCGCGCTCGTTCTGGGACGAAAAACCGCCGACGCGACGGGCAGCAACGGTCAAGCCAACGGCACCATCGCCGTAAGAAGACACCAGGCTGCGATCCCGGTAGCGACCATAGGCCGCGCGGGCCGAAATGCCTTCGGCTGTGCGTGTGAAAATCTGAATGACCCCGCCGATGGCATCGGAACCCCAGCGCGCCGCGCGTGGGCCGCGCACGATTTCGATGCGCTCGACGATGGCCGGGTCCAGCAATTCCCACGCAAATGCGCCGGTGCCGGCGGCGGCGACCCGGATGCCGTCGATCAGGACCAGAACATGGTTGGAGTTGCTGCCGCGCAGAAACAGGCTGGTCTGTCCACCGGGGCCGCCGGTGCGGGTAATGTCGACACCTGCTTCCATCCGCAGCAATTCGAACAGGTCTGGCGCCTGGCTGCGCTCGATCTGATCGCGATCAATGACCGATACCGAGGCCAGGCTGGCGCTGGCCGGCTGCTCGGAACGCGTGGCGGTCACCACCATCGGCTCGCCGACGATTTGTGTGTCAGCCCAAAGGGAAGAAAAAGAAAACAGCAGACCGGCGGCCGCCAGCCCGGTAGAAGTCAGTCGTGTCATGTTGGCTCCATGCGCTCACCCGCGCGTTTGTTGTCGGGAGCGAATGAGCAAAAAAGCCAACGGCGGGAGAGCAACTGCAAGGTGCCATCGACCCTGGTTGCCCACCGCAACCCAAAGTGATTGGTCCTCACAGGCCGGTCTCCTGACTCTCGATCACGGATGAACTCCGCGGGGTCGAATCCTTCCCCTGCCAGACTCGGCAGAGTGGATGCATTCGGCCACGCCGTGTATTACGGCATCAATTACAGTTGCGGGGGCAGCACCGGATTCACACCGGTTTCCCGTTTCACCCCGGTTGTGAAGCCGGGGCACCTTTGAGGTGAATTGGCCAGCATGCTGGCCGGCGGGGATTATAACGCAAGATCACATTCGGGAGACGGGAGACGGGAGACGGGAACCGACCACCGACTTCCGTTAAGCCGCCTCCTTTCGCTGACCACGGATTCGATTGCCCTCAGTGCTCAGGCCGGCCTGCAATTCCTCAAGCTCGAAGTCATCGACGGAGATGATTTCCAGGGTGCGCCTGCGGACATCCTGCAGGAATTCGATTTCCTTGTCGGAGAACAGGCCTTTCTCGCGCGCCTGGGCCAGTTGCTCCTCGAAGGTATAGCCGCTGATCTGGCCACTGCGCAGCGCCTTGAGCTTTCTGCGCTCCAGCGGTTCGGCGGTGATCACATCCGGGAGCAGTTTTTCCATGACCCCGACCGGATGCCCGGCGCGTGCGGAGGTGTAGATGCCCCGGGTCAGGCGGTTGCGGGTCTCAGAGGGAGACAGCAGCAGCGAAGCCACCTTGTGGCCCAGCCGGTCATTGGGTATCCGTTCGACCCGGCCAAGCGGGAAGACGATGGCCCTGAGAAACGGACGGACCCAGGCGATCGGATAGTTGTCGATCACACCCCGCAGGGCATGTTGGATCTTGAAGATCGAATCATGGAAGGCCCAGGCCAGAATCGGC
>JBGTLI010000389.1:0-9052 GCA_041744195.1 Wenzhouxiangella sp.
TGCACGCATCATCCTGGCGCTGATCA
This sequence comes from Wenzhouxiangella sp., assembly GCA_041744195.1. Taxonomy (GTDB): domain Bacteria; phylum Pseudomonadota; class Gammaproteobacteria; order Xanthomonadales; family Wenzhouxiangellaceae; genus Wenzhouxiangella. Next base: position 27 of record JBGTLI010000389.1, read on the forward strand.
TTGCCTACATGATCTTTGCCATCATGCTCAACAGCGTTGGCACCGTCATCCTGCAGTCCATTGCAAGTTTCGGCGTCAGCAAAACCCAGGCTGGTACGCTGGAGGGCTTCAAGGACATTCCGATCGCGTTGGCCTCGTTCCTGCTGGCCTCATTTATTCCCCGCCTGGGCTACCGGCGCGGGATCATGCTGGGTCTGGGCCTGGTGGTGGTGGCCTCCATTGCCACGCCGCTGTTCGACAGCTTCACCATGATCCAGATAAAGTTCCTGATCATCGGCGCAGCCTTCGGCATCGCCAAGGTGGCGGTCTATTCGTCCATCGGGCTGGTCACCGAAACGCCCAAGGCGCATGCCGCGCTGACCAACCTGATCGAAGGGCTGTTCATGGTCGGCGTGCTGGCCGGCTACTGGCTGTTCGGTGCTTTCATTGACGACAGCGATCCGGGCAGTCGGGCGTGGCTGGGGGTCTACTGGGTCCTGGCGGGCTTGAGCCTGGTTTCGATCCTGCTGCTTGCCACCAGCCGCCTGGATGAGTCCGGCACATCGGTGTCCGGCGAATCCGTGGGTCAGGGCTTCGGCCGCATGCTCTCGCTTGCCCTGAGGCCCATGGTCCTCATTTTTATTATTTCGGCCTGGTTGTACGTGCTCATCGAGCAGAGCATCGGCACCTGGCTGCCGACTTTCAACAACCAGGTCCTGATGCTGCCCAACAGTATGAGTGTGCAGATGGCCAGTATCTTCGCAGCATCACTGGCAATCGGTCGCCTGAGCGCTGGTGCGATATTGCGCGTCGTTCCGTGGCATGTACTGACTGTTGTCTGCGTGTTGGCCATGGGCGCCCTGGTGCTGCTGACGCTGCCGATGGCGGCTGGCATCGAGCCCGGCAGTATCACCGGCTGGAACAATGCTCCGCTGGCCGCCTGGTTGTTCCCGCTGATCGGCTTGTTCATGGCGCCGATCTACCCGGTCATCAATTCCGTGATGCTCAGCTCTTTGCCACGCTATCAGCACGCCCCAATGACCGGGTTGATCGTGATTGCCTCGGCACTCGGCGGCGCCACCGGCTCCATGCTCACCGGCATACTCTTCGGCCGGCTCGGTGGCGAAACCGCTTTCTATGCCTCGCTGGTTCCCATGACCGCGATCCTGATTGCGCTGACCCTGTTCAAGCGCGAATCGGTTCGGATGGTGGCAAAAGTGGCGGTCGATCCGGTAACCCCTACAATGCCTCCCAGTCCTGGACCTTTGGGCAAGGTCGGCTGATGCCATTCGCTCGATAGATCACTGGGGTTTGAACACCATCAGCCAGAAGATAGCGACGACCGCCAGAAAGGCCGGCCAGCCGAGGCCGTACCACCAGCGCATAAGGCGGCGAAATTCGCTGCTCGGGGCCAGCGCCTGGCTGTGCAGGCCGGCAGCCAGGCGGGCAACCCGAATCTGAATGACGACGACGGGGATCCAGCAAAAGCCGACCAGGGCATACAGCAGCAAACTGACCCAGACCCAGGTGCTGGTCAACGGCACCCCTAGCAGGTAAACCAGCCAGAAACCGGTCAGTGGCTGGATGATCACCGCCGGCGTGGTAAACAACCAGTCGGCAATGACCACATTGCGTGACACCACGGCAATCGTACCCATATCGCCGCTGACATCGGCCCGCCACATGTAAAAGGCCGTTCCAAGGCCGGTGCCGAAAAGCACGGTCGATGACAGGATATGAATCAGTTTCAGGGTAAGATATTCGTTCATCAGCGTCGGTCCTCCAGCACCATGACCATCAGGATCAGCACGATCAGGCCGAGATTCTTGACCAGGCCACCGGTGGGATCAAGCCATTGCTCAGAGGCCAGCAAGCCTGGTCCCAGCGTGTAGGCCAGGACCGACAGTAGCATCAGGACGAGCACGCCGTTCAACCACCATCGCAGCAATAGTGCCAGTGCCAGCACAAGGTTGATACTTGATGTGACCAGCACCAGAGCAGCCTGGTGCCTGCCCGGTACACCCATCCTGCTGAGCAGAGGACCGAATGTGTCCGGGTCGGCGAGAAAACCGCTTAGTGCCGAGACCACCCAGATCACGACCAGTGCCAGCCAGGCCAGCGGAACCAATGGGTACAGACGGGCTTGCCAGCGGTCCTGGACAAAACTGGCGGACTGACTGAGGCCGTCCATCACCGAGCGCGGCTGGATTCCCAGGTGATCAGCGGCCGAGGCACAGGATCCGTCGCTGAAATTGCCGCGGGCCAGCATGCAGCCCATGACTCGGCCGAGTGGCCCGGCACGCAAACCGTCGCCAACGATATTGACCAGGCCCACCAGCCCCATGGGCACTCTGATCATCAGCCGGGGCTCAGGCAGCTTGAGCCAGCGGCGGGTCGCCAAAAGGTAGTCACGCAGCGTAACGACCTCCGGGCCGACGGAACCGACCATTACCGATGAACCGGGCGGATGCGTAATAGATCGCTCGACCATCCTTGCCAGGTCTTCAAGCCACAGCGGCTGGATCTTCTGACTGCCCTCACCCGGAAGGAACACAACCAGCGGCAGTGCCGACATCGCGCGCAGCATTGATGTTCCGCCATAAGAGCCGCGCAGTGAAGCCACAACTGACGGTCGAAGGACGATGACATCCAGTTCGGCAGCCTTCAGAAGCGCCTGATCGAACCGATGTTTCGAGGCGACAAACTCGCCATCCTCAGGGTGCCCCAGGGCGGACACCTGCACAAACCGCCGGATTCCATTTTTTATACAGGCCGTAGCCAGCGCCATTGGCGCCTGATAATGCACCCGCTCGAAATCGCCCGGATGCGGCTCGCGCAAGATTCCGGCCGCATTGATCACGGCATCGACGCCAGCCAGAAGGGGCGCCCAGACGTCGGCTGACAGCATGCGGGTCAGATCAACGCGCCGCATGCTCAAGCGCTCGCATCCAGACAGGTTTCGGCGATTGCGCACACAGGCCACAACCTGGTGCCCCTCAGCCAGCAGCCGCTCAACAATACCTGAGCCGATAAAACCGGAAGCACCGGTAACAAGGATCCTCATGGCATCGAATTGTACTGGGTTCGATGAAAAACAATACCCTCACCCTGCCTCCTGCAACAACGAAAGGGTGGTGGATAAGGCGGGCTCAGCGGTCGCTGCCGGAAATTCTAAGAAAGCAAATCCCCTTTGGCCCGGTTTACTCTGACTTAAGGCAATTTTGCGGCGAATTGGCGGCGACAGCCCAATTCAACCATCAATCATGTCATAAAGGAGACCACCATGACGACTGTATACCGAATCAACCAACCCGCACCCACCCTGGACAACGCCAACTCCAGGGCCCGGCCATTACTTGAAAGCGCCCAGAAGGCCCTGGGCTTTGTACCTGAAATGTACCTGCACATGGCCAAGGCCCCTGGCGTGTTGGGCACTTATATGCACGGCTATGACCAATTCCGAAATAACGCCAGCCTTGAACCGGCGGAGCAGGAAGTGGTTTTTTTGACCATCAGTCGCGAAAACGGCTGCGGTTACTGCATGGGCGCTCACAGCATGCTGGCCGACAAGGTGTCAGGCGTGCCTGCCGATACGCTCAAGGCCCTGCGCGAAGGCGGCGACATTCCTGACGACCGCCTGGCCGCCTTGAGTCGCTTTACCCGCGTCATGTTTCAGACCCGCGGCAGGCCAGACAAAGATGACGCCCGCGCCTTCCTTGATGCCGGATTCGAGGAAAGCCACATCATGGATATCATCCTCGCCCTGGCGGTCAAGACGCTGAGCAACTACTCCAATCACATCAACCAGCCTGAACTCGACGAGGCTTTTTCCGGGCACAAGTGGGAAAACTGACCCCTTGACCCCCAGGCTGGGCGGGGCTTCCCGCCCAGCATCTGTGGATAGCCATCGGTGCTTCCTGTAAACTGATCAAGAGCGGGCGCAACGCAGCCTTGCCACGATTGAGTGACGGGCTGAGCCACTGTTGCATGCTGAGCCCGTTGATTAGCATGTGATTATTCACCCTGCCCACGCAATAAACCTCCAGGACTACCGGTCATGTCAGATACAACACGGCAACGGCGATTCGATGCGTTAGCCCGCAATTACGCTGATGACCTGTTCCGGTTTGGAGTCTGGTTATGTAAAGATCCAACTCTGGCTAATGATTTGGTGCAGGAAACCTTCATGCGAGCCTGGAAGGCGCTTGACAAACTTCAGGATGTAGATGCAGCCAAAAGCTGGCTGATCACCATATTGAGGCGCGAGTACGCCAGGACCTTTGAACGCAAGGTGCCACCGCTGAGCGACATCGACGATGTCACGGTAGCTGATGAAGTGGAGCTGTCACCGGAAGACAGGACCGAGCGGACATTGATGCGGCAGGCCATGCTTGGGCTGGAACTCAAGTATCGTGAGCCGCTGATTTTGCAGGTTGTCATGGGGCTCACAATCGCCGAGATCGCCGAGCAGCTGGAACTGACCGACAGTGCAGTCATGACCCGGGTATTCCGGGCACGTGAAAAATTGAAAGCCCAACTACAGCCGCATAGCGGCAGAAACGGAAACGTCCATGAACTTACTTGAATTCAAACGGCGACTGATGACCGATCCGCATACGCGCGATCCGGAGTTTGTGGCTGCGCGCGCCAAGGGCGGAGAATTCGCCAGGGCAGCGGCCGAGGCTGATGCTGATGCTTTTGAAAGGCAGCTGAAAAAAGCGCTGGACGTGCCAATGCCGAAAAACCTGGCTGAAAATATCATCCTCAGGCAGAGCATGGAACCGGCGCCGCGCTTGCGCTCAGCTCCTCGCTACCTGGCGCTTGCCGCCGCGATGGTCCTGGCCGTCGCCATCAGCACCATGATTTACTTCCAGCCGGGTGCACCACATGAAAGCCTGCATGAGCATCTGGCATGGCATTGGGAGATGGACGGCCCAGCCACGCTCGCCCTCAGCGAGCGCTCTCCCAGCGACGAAAACCATGTCCGCCGCGTCTTCGGCGAGTTGGGCGTCCACCTGGATCACGAGCTCCTGGCCAATGTGCGTTTGACCAAGTTCTGCCCAACCCCGGATGGTGCTGGCGTCCACGCGGTGCTGACGACCGAGGATGGGCCAGTGACCTTGTTCTATCTGCCACGCACCAGCGTGCCCACTTCCCCGCATCAAGTCACGATGGCCGATGGCATGGAAGGCTGGATGGTCAACCTGCCCCGGGGCAGCATGGCACTGATCGCTGAGGCCGGGCGCGATACATCGGCGCTGGTCGACGACATCAGGAACCAGCTGAGTTTCTCTCCCGGCTTGAGCCTGTAACGGGCCAACAGTGATCAACAACCAAAGGACACCCTTATGGCCCTGAGCGCCAGACAGCAGGCATTGTGCGACACGCATGATTTTGATTTTTCCAGCCTCAATGCGGTGTTCATCAATTGCACGCTCAAACCGTCGAACCAGTTTTCGCACACCGAAGCGCTGATGAAGGTCTCGCAGGACATCATGGACGCCAACGGCGTGAGCACACAAATGATCCGCGCCGCCGACCATGTGCTGCCGCCAGGCGTCTATCCCGACATGCGCGAGCATGGTTTTGAGCGCGACGATTGGCCGGGCTTGTGCGAAAAGGTGATGGGCGCCAACATTCTGGTGATCGGAACACCCATCTGGCTGGGCGAAGTCTCATCGTTTTGCCGGGTCATTATTGAGCGCCTGTATGCCGAATCCGGCAAGCTCAATGGCAAGAATCAATCGATCTACTATGGCCGAACCGGTGGCTGCCTGATTACCGGAAACGAAGATGGCATCAAGCATTGCGCCATGTCCATACTGTATGCCTTGCAGCACCTCGGTTACACCATCCCGCCACAGGCCGATGCCGGCTGGATCGGTGAGGCCGGCCCAGGGCCGTCCTACGCCGATGAAGACTCAGGCGGGCCTGAAAATGACTTCACCCAACGCAATACCACGTTCATGACCTGGAAACTGTTGCACATGGCACGCATGCTTCAGGATGCCGACGGGCTTCCAGCCCACGGCAACGATCGAAAGGCCTGGACCGCCGGCTGCCGGTTCGATCATCCGAACCCGGACTACCGCTGAGCGCCTGACAACGATCTCGGAGGGTTTCATGATAAAAAAGCGCTGCCTGCCCGAATTCATCGTGATCTGCAACCTGACCTTCATGGCGGCAACCGGGTTGTCAGGATGCGCCAGCCTGGGCGAACCCGCGTCTCTTCCCGTCACGGAGCAACACCCGCCAGTCGAAGCCTGGAAAATGCGTCCGCAAGTTCGCCGTGACCTGTTTGAGCCGCCTTTGCCAACCCCGTCTTCAGCCGAAATCTTTGCGCTCGATCCTGCGATTGAGAGCGCTTTTCTGAATTACTATCGCCAGGCAACCAATCAGTCCACCCCAGGCTACAAGAGAATTCACAACTGGCTGGAGGATGAGTTACTGGGGTTTCGCTATGACGACCGGACCATTCCAATCCGTGAAGCTTTGATGCTGGGTCGTGGCAATTGCATGTCACTGGCAACACTAACAGCGGCGCTGGCCCGGCTGGCCGGCGTCAGGCACGAGCACCAACTGGTCCGCAGCATCCCGGTCTTTGATCGACAGCACGGCACTCTGGTTGAATCCGACCACGTGAGAAGTCGTGTTTATGCCAACCAATTCGACGAATCGCCCGGCCAGCTGCGTACTCGATCCTTCATTACCATTGACTATTTCTCTGATCGCCCGGGACTTTCAGGCAAGCGGATTTCCGAAACCCGGTTCCTGGCGATGTATTACCACAACCTGTCTTCCGAGGCGCTTCTCGACGGCAAGATCAGCCAGAGTTTCTGGTTGGCCATGGCAGCGTTGGAACACGACCCTGACTTCAATCCGGCTCTGAACATCCTGGCGCTGCTCCATAACCGGCTCGGCGACGGCGATACGGCTGAAGCGCTCTACCGCTACGCCCTGGAAACCAATGGCCCCAGTCTCGACACCCTGACCAACTACAGCAATCTGCTGCTCGGCCAGGGGCGTTCACAGCAGGCCAATGACCTCAAACAACAGCGGCTAACCCTGCATGATCCGAATCCCTATATCTGGATCGAGTTGGCAGAAGAAGCACTCAGTCAAAGCTTGTGGCAGGCAGCGCTGCAGTACTTCAGGAACGCAGCCGAAGCCGCTCCGTATCTTCCCGAAGCTTTTATCGGCCAATCCATTGCCTTTCAACGCCTGGATCGACCGCTGGCTGCCATGCGAGCGCGCGCCCAGGCGATGGAATTGGCTTACAGCCCGGAACGGAAGAAGAAATTTGACAAAAAACTGACATCTATAGGGCAGCACGCCTATCTCGAATTCCAACGTCCATCAAATTAATCATCAGGCATTCATCAATTGTATTTATCCATATCCTTCTGCACTTGCAACCCAAGCATTCTCCCCACGACTGAAACAGCCAAATGCCAATGCCCAGCCAGGCCCGCGGCCCGTGTTGACCGTCAGGCTGAAACGGCTGAGCTTCAGCTTGTGGGCCACGCGGCACGCCACAAACCGGCGCGCGCGCCGGGCAGGTCAAATGCTGCTGCCTTTTTGTGCGATGAAAACGTATTCAGGGACCTTTTATGCTGACGCGGACAGCATCTGAGTCTAACCTTGGCCTCGATTCCCGGGAGCACAGCATGACAAAACCCGCCACACTGCTGGTCATTTTTGGCGCGACTGGTGACCTGGCCCAGCGGATGCTGTTGCCGGCATTGCTCGGGCTGGAGACGGACCGGTTGTTGCCACAGCCGCTGAATATTCTGTGTTGTGGGCTAGACCCACTGGACACCGCATCATTTCGCAACCTGGTCAGCGAGCAGCTCAGCAGCCGCAGCGATGGCTCGCCAGGTCTGGAGCAATTGCTCCGGCGCATCACCTACCAGGCCGCTGACCTGTCCGACAAGGCCTCGACTACCCGGTTGACCGATCAGATCAGCAAGCTCCGCGACGGCCCTGTCCTGTTCCACCTGTCGACAGCGCCGGATTGGTATGCCCCGATCTGCGCCGCTCTGGGCGAGGCTGGACTGACCGACGCCGATTGCCGCGTCATGCTGGAAAAGCCCATCGGCCACGATCTCGACAGTTCGCGCCGGATCAATGACGGTACCGGCCGGGTGCTGGCCGAAGACCAGATCTACCGGGTCGATCATTATCTCGGCAAGGATGGCGTCCAGAATCTGCTGGCCTTGCGCTTTGGCAACGCGCTATTCGAGCCGCTGTGGAATGCCCGCCATATCGAGCAGGTCCAGATCACCGTCGCCGAGACGGTCGGGCTGGAGGGCCGGGCCGGCTATTACGACGGTTACGGCGCGATGCGCGACATGGTCCAGAACCACTTGCTTCAATTACTGTGCCTGACCGCCATGGAGCCGCCGTCGCAATTCGACCCTACGGCGGTGCGCAACGAAAAGATCAAGGTCCTGCGTTCACTGCGACCGATTCGCGGCGCCGATCTGGCCAGTCACAGCGTGCCAGGCCAGTACAGCGCCGGCGCCATGGACGGGGTTGCGGTGCCGGGCTATGCCGAAGAAGTCGGCCACGAGTCCCGCACCGAAACCTCGGTCAGCCTACGTGCCCATATCGATAACTGGCGCTGGTCGGGCGTGCCGTTCTACCTGCGCACCGGCAAGCGCATGCCACGCCGGGTCACCGAAATCTACCTGCAACTGCGCGCCGTGCCGCATTCAATCTTTTCCAGCCCGCAGGCAAAAATGCAGCCGAATGCCCTGTTGATCTGCCTGCAACCGGAAGAAAAAATCTCACTGCACCTGATGAACAAGACCCCGGGCCTGACTCGCAATGGCGTGCGCCTGTCGCAGGTGGCTCTGGACCTGGATCTGCACGATGCATTCGACCAGAAGCGCAGCCGCAACGCTTACGAGCGCCTCTACCTCGACGCCATCGAAGGCAACGGCACCCTGTTCGTGCGCCGTGACGAGGTCGAGGCCGCCTGGAGCTGGGTCGACGAAATCATCGGCGGCTGGAAAGAAGCCGATCTGCAGCCGAAAAAGTACCCG
>JBGTLI010000390.1:0-3205 GCA_041744195.1 Wenzhouxiangella sp.
CACCCTGGTCAGAACCTCGGCCGGGGAGATTTCGCGCCTGAGTCGCAATACCCAGGGAGTCACTTTGATCCGGGTGGCCGAAGGCGAGCAGGTGATCGGCATGGCCCGGGTGGCCGCATCCGACGAAGACGACGAAATCATTGAGGGCGAGGACTGATCCGCTCGCCCGGGCTCATTCGCCCGCTAAGGCCCGGCTTTAACCGGGCCTGAAGGGCTAATTCTCTGATTCGAAGCGGTCCTGGAATATTTCCAGGTTGTCGGTGACATTGACGTTCACCTCGACCACAGCCAGCTCGCGGGTCGGGTCATCCAAATCGATACACAGCAACGCCTGATGCTGTCCTGGCGCCAACTCGCCGGAGTCAATCGTCACTGCAATTTCGCTGACTTCGCCCGGCATGGTCTGGCCCGATGCATTGCTGATCTGCAGCCAGGCCACCCCTTCCGGGGCGACACAGCCGAGTGGCTCATTCTTGTGCAGGGTCAAAACCAGGTTGGACCAGTTCATGGTGCCGTTCCAGGTATGGTTGAAATCGAACTGCCAAGTGCCGGCGTCGCCGGTGCCGTTGGACCCGAAGATATCCGGTCCGATATGTCTGCTGCTGTAGCTGCCGTCGGTATTCGACGCGCTACCATTGAAATCCCAGGGCGGGTTGATTGTGTTGTAGCCACCGACGCTAAAGCTCAGGCTATCCGGTGATGTGACGGTTAGAGCCATGTCGGAGGCCCAGGTCGCATTGGCGCTGATCCCGCTCACTGAACCGCTGAAACTGAAGCCGACTACCTGTCCTCGACTGGTTTCGCCGCCAGCGGCCGAGCGAACCACCGTCGCACCTCCCGGCAGCGTGAAAGCGGCCAGGTTAAAGGTCTCGTCAAGATCCGGCAGGTGCCCGGCCAGCGCGGCCCGGCCCGCGTCCGCTTGTACATCCCAGTTGAGCAGTTGGCCGCCAATGTTGCTGATCAGCAGTGTCTCGGCCCGGGTCTGGCCAGCCACCAGGTTGAGATTGAAGACATCCGGGCTGATGCTGGCCACCCGCTGCTGAACCTGGACGGCGGCGGGTACGCCAGCGATGCCCTCGCTGTCCGTGGCCTGCACGAACAGCAATTGGTTTGGGTCGAACGCGTCTGCATCGAGCAGGGCATCGATCGCGACAATCGCGCCCGAGCCGACAAAATCAAGCGTGAACGCCTCGTCGCTCAAATGCGGCGGTTTAGCGAAACTGGCCCGGACCTCGACCACCTCGTGAATGGGATCGGCGCTTGGCCCTTCGCTGGCGCCGCCGCGATCGAAGCGAGTGTCATCGACCACGCCGGTGATCTCGATCTGGTTGCTGCTGGCATCGTATATGGCGATCAAGTCCACCACTTCAGGCCCTTGGGGGGCGAGGTAGGGCAGTTCCGCCGCTTTGGCGCTGTAGATCAGGGAGTCGAGGACATCCGGCCACAGCGTGGTTTCGAAGCTGTTGCAGCCTTGCTGGAAGGTATTGCCAATCTCATAGGTATAGGCGGCAACGCCGAACTCGGCGTGGGCATAGTCCGTCATGGTGCCCCCGGCCGGACCCAGGATTGTGCGCCCCACCTGGTAGCCGGTCAGATAACCCAGTTTGCGGCCAAGCCAGGCCAACTGGTTGTGGTTCGGGGAGTCATTGGCTTGCCCACTGCCCAGACCTTCCCAGGGAAACAGCATCAGGTCGCCAAAGGAGTGCAGCGACAAGAACAGGCCGGAAGCATCTTCGGGCACCGGCTCGTTCATGCTGTCGCGGTGACGTTCGAAAACCTGCTCCATGTAATTCTGCACCGCATCCGTCTCCGGCTCTGAGCCAGGTGCGGTCCCGCGATAGATCTGGCTGCAGGTGTTGGTGCTTGAAAATGACCCCCAGAAATAGTCGCTGTTGCGGTTCAGATCCACCCCGAGAGTACCACTGGGACAGGCGGTCAGGTTGCTGTTCTTGCGCCGCATGCTTTCGCCGTTCTCGACTGCACGCCGTCCATCAGGATTCTGCTGGGCGATGATGTGAATCTCGCGATGATCCAGCAGCCAGCGAGCGGTTGGATTCTGATCGTAATTGTTGACGAGCCATTCAGCGAAGCGGGTGGCTGATTCCGCGGTGACCAGCTCGCGCGCGTGTTGGGCGGCCATGATCAGTAGCGGCGCCTGTGGATTTGATGAATTCTGGCTGCCCAGCACCAGCACGTGAATGTCGTCACCTCCCGGCTGGTCGTTGACCTTGAGCCAGCTCTGACCGATTGCTTCCCAGCGCGCCAGATCGGGCCGGTCGCTGGCCAGTGTGGCCAGATCGGCATGGGTTTCATCGACCGTGCGGTAACAGGGAAAGCCCGGGATGCCACCAAGGCCGGCGGCGCGCCAGGCAGCACGGTCCACGTTGATGAAGTCGTGAAGCGCGCCGGTCTTGCGCTCGTCGGTCTCGACCCGGTAACCGAGGGCTTCCACGGCGGCCCGGCCACGCGGCGTGACATGGAGGCTGACGTAGTTCTCGCGCCAGTTGATGCCCCAGAAATCGCCCAGGTAACGAAGCTCGGCGAATTTGCCGGGCGGAACATCGTAAACCTGAATCACCTCGCCGCCGGCTGCTTCGGCCACGACACTGGCAGGCCAGGCCAGGCCGGCAAGCAGCAGCAGCAAGACGAGGACCATGGCAGGGTGCTTGCGCCATGATCTTCGGGCAAGCATCAGATATCTTCCTGCTCGAAGCGGTCGAAGTAGAGCGCGTCGGTCGGTTCGACCACCAGCGTGACCGGTACTTCGACCTCGGCCGCATCCGGATCGTTGGTGGTGATGCACAGCAGGGCATCATGGCTGCCTGCGGCAAGACCGGCGCTGTCGACCATGACGCTGACCTCTTCGGCCGGATCGCCCGACTGGATCGCACCGGCCGTCACATCAATGCTCAGCCAACTGATGGTGGAAGGGCTGGCGCAACCGCCTGGAATGGGGTCGCCGGCCGGCATTGCTTCGGGCGTTGCGGTGTTGATATCCCAGGTCAGCATGCCGCCGCCGGCATTGGCGATAAACAGCGTATCGGAATCGGCCTGGCCGCTGGTGACCACGAAATTGAAGCTGGGTGGCGTGATCTCGGCTACCGGAGTTTCCGGCTCCTCGACTGTCAACTCGACCGGAATGGGAACCATGGTCGCGGCTGGGTCATTGGTGGCAATGCACAAATAGCCAAGGTAGTTGCCATTG
>JBGTLI010000391.1:0-6980 GCA_041744195.1 Wenzhouxiangella sp.
TGTCATAGTTCTTGCGCATGACATACCGCAGCCCGGCCGGGGAGTAGCCTTCTGGCGGGTCGTAACGGGTGATGATGATGCCAGCTTCCGGCCCGCGGCCCTTGGCCAGCCAGGATTTGATGTAGAACACCAGCACAGCGATCAGACCCAGCAACAGGAGCAGGACGCCGCGATTGTCGTACAACAACCAGCCGAAGCGTTGCGCACCGGACGGCGCCTCCACGATGCCCTTGGGGAAGCCGACGGCGATCGTCATGCCATGGCCCCGTGGCAATGCCCGCGACGTTTCAATGCGAGCCACGCCGGGTCCGGTCACCGTTGCGATGGCCGTCGTACCGGTCGCGCCTTCCGGGCCGGTATAGGAATCAAGCCTAATCAGGGCTGGATCCACCGCCTCAGGTAGATGGATCTCAGCACTGGCCTGGTCAATCGGGAAGTCCCAGCCGAGGCCGGTGACGTTCCAGTACAGTTCGTCATGTTGGTCGAAGAAGCCAAGCTGACGGGTGGTGCGGTAGCGAATGCTGAACGTGTACTCACCGCTCCGTGGCAGGAAGCTGTCGTCGCCGGTATTGACCCTTACGCCATTGGATAACCGTTCGGTGAACCAGGGTTCGGGCTGACCATCACGCAGCACATCAAGCACTTCAAAGTCGACGACCACCCGGTTGTTGAAGCGATCACGGTAGCGAGTTGGAAAATCCCGGTAAATACCGCGGCGGATATTGCGCTGCTCAGAGCGCACGGTAATGTGCTCGGTGACCTCTACTGAGGCGTCGGCTTGAATCTGGATGTCGCTGTGATAGTTCAGGATTCGTTCCTGGGCCATGGCCCCTGAACAACACGCGACAATTAGGATCAGCCCAAATGCGAATCGACGGAAACAGCGGCGGTAGAACTTGTCAATAGTGTTCATGAGAGCGTTCCAACCTGGGGCGCAGCCCGTTCAGAGGCATCGGCGGCATAGAACTCCGCCTCGTTGAATTGAAAAATGCGGGCGATGATCACATCCGGGAACTGGGCGACGCGGGTATTCAAATCGCGCACGGCGCCGTTGTAGAAGCGTCGGGCATACTGGAGGTGATCCTCCACCTCGACCAGCTTGTCGCTGAGCTGGGCGAAGTTGTCGCTGGCCTTGAGCTCCGGATAGTTTTCCTTGAGCACCATTAGCCGGCCCAAAAGCTTCTCAAGTTCATTCTCGATCTGACCCAATTGAGCCGGGCTGTTGGTGGCGACCGCTTGCGAGCGCAGGCGGGTTACTTCTTCCAGCGTTTCCCGCTCATGGCTGGTATAGGTGCCGACGACTTCAACCAGGTTCGGGACCAGGTCATGACGGCGGGTGAGCTGGACGTCGATATCACTCCAGGCCGTCGCCACTCGGTTGCGTTTTTTAACCAGCCGGTTGTAGATCAGGATCATCCAGACCAACACGGCCAGGACGATCAAGGCAATAACCCATTCCATCATGACTCCCTCGGTATTCTTGATCTTTTCAGCTCTTAACGAAGCATCGAACCAATCCCTGCCAGGGTTTCGCCCAGGGCCAGCAGACGCTGGCGATTGTGGCCTTCCAGGTCGCGACCCGCTGCGGTCAGTTCAGCAGCAAGGGCCTGCAACTGAGCAGCCAGGTCGGCGTTGGTCCGGCCTTCATGCATGTGCTGTTGGGCCTGGTTCAGCAGGTCGTTCAGCGTGGTCTCTTGGTCGCTGGAAAGTCGACCGGAACGCAGCAGTTGATCTCTGTAAGCACGGGCGACGACGGGCTCTGCCGGCCAGGCGACCTGGAATTGCTGTTGCGGGTTGAACGCCGAACCCTTGTCGGCCAGCAGTGCGGCAGCCAGTTCGCTTTCGCTTAGGTGCTCACTGGCGGTCAGTGACAGCACATCCAGCCCGCGCACCATTTCAGAGCCGTACACCAGGCCCCGGTACCAGTAGCTCGACCAGAAGCCACCGACGATCAGCTCTTCCTCATCGATTGGGCCGCGGTCGAAGTAGGCGATTTCAACCGGGTTGGCCGAATCGGTGAAGTCGAACACGGAGATTCCGCCCTGGTACCAGGCCTGAACCAGGATGTCACGTCCTGGTACGGGCACCAGCGATCCATTATGGGCGACGCAATTTTCCTGCTCGGTCTGTGGTGCGGGAATCTTGAAGTAACCGCGGAAAACGAGCTTGTTGTCGACGATGTCATAGATGGCATTCGCGCCCCAGGTCAGAGGGTCAGCCGCGCGGCAGCGAGCCCGCGTGCCACCGCCCCACTCGTCGGTGAAGATCACCTTATCGCCGGCGTTGTTGAAGGTCGCCGAATGCCAGTAGGCAAAGCCGGTGTCGACCACTTCGTCGATTCGCTTGGGGTTGATCGGGTCGGAGATGTCGAAAAGAATGCCGTTGCCGGAACAGGCGCCAGCGGCAATGCCGAGGTCCGGGAATACTGTGATGTCGTGACAGTGATTGGTCTCGGACGTGGTCTGGGTATCCGGGCCATGATCGCCGCGCTCCCACAGGCCAGCCAGGATGCCGGTTTCAGGGTCGGCGAAGACAGCCGGGCTGTGGATGACGCGCGCCTCTGACGGACGATCCACCGGAATTTCGATCACATCGATGCGAAACAGGGCGGTGTGCTCGTCGCGCCAGGGTGACTCATCGAGACAGCCTTCGAGCTCTTCCTCGTTACGAACTGGCGCGGTGCCGGAGTTGTAGACGATCAAGCGTCCATCCTCGTCCGGGCCGGCGACTACGGTGTGGGTATGCGAGCCACGGCAGGTTTGAACCGCGCCGACTTGTAATGGTGACGTGATATCGCTGATATCGAAAATTCGCAGGCCGCGAAAGCGTTCGTCGCTGACCTCCCCGGCGACACCCTTCAACCCGCAATCGACGCGGCCGCGATTTTGCTCGACCGACACTATCAGCAGATCACCCACCACTGAAACGTCGCCTTGTCCGCCGGGGCAGACCACCGAACTGGCCAGTTCGGGAATCCCGCCATTGCTGATGTCGTAAAGGTTGAAGCCATGATAGCTGCCGACGACCAGGACGTTGTCGAAGAACGCCATGTCGGTATGGGCAAAATCCAGCAGGGCAGGGCGTGATTGCTGGTCTTCATCTTCCTGGTCGGCAGCGGCGACATCCAGCTCACCGTCATCCTCGTCGGCAGGGTGCAGGTCACGCAGGCGGCTGGCCGGCAGCCCGGCCGGGTTCTCTGGATCGTAGAAGCCAGCTGGCTTTGGCAGCGAGGCCAGCAATTCCATGTTCAACAAGGCCTGTCCGGCATCGCGAAAACCGGCCGCCAGTCCGGCCCGCGGGTCGGGCGAAAAGCTCATCACCATTTCGCTCATGCGCTTGATCTCTGCTTCCTGGTCATTGGTGACCTTGGTCGTGAACTCGAAAAATACCGGCTCCTGGGCTGAGCCGGGCTGTTCCAGCAAAGTCTCGACCATCAGTAACGCACCTTCGTGATGTTTAATCATCAGTTGCAGAAACAGCGTATCGAATGCCTCGCCCCTTGAGGTTTCAAGCTCGGCCATCTGCTCTGGTGACGCCATGCCCTCCATGGTGTGACCACCATGCGCGGCAGTGTCGGGTAGCGACTCTCCGCGCCGGTTCAGCCAGTCGCGCATAAAGGCGATCTCATCTTTTTGCGTTGTCTCAATGCGCTGCGCCAGTTCAATCATTTCATTGCGACTGGTCCGCTCGCGAACCAGTGCCGCCATGTCCAGCGCCTGCTGGTGGTGTGGAATCATGTCCTGCATGAACCGGACATCTGCCGCCGAATACCGAATCGCTGCCAGGGCAATCGCATCCTGCGCACTGATTTGCCGACTGGGCTCCCCGGGTGCGCCGGGCTGAATAATTGGCGCCTGGGCCAGGCTGACAGTTGAGAAACAGCCAAGTATGGCCGAGATAATAAGCCCTCGCAGCGATGGATTGACGTTAAAACGGGAGGCAGTGCAGGGGCAGTTCAGGTACATCCAATAGATTCCTCATCAAAAAAAGAGACCGCTGAAAGGGTTAGAGAGTACTTTACCCCAACATTACATAAGATTCCGGGCCAGAATCGTTAGGCCGCCTGGTTGGAGTGTGCCCCAAGGTTACTTGAAATTCCGTTCCAAAACTGCTGCGCGCTCGGCGTGTCCGCTATTATTATTGAGTACTTATCCTGATCAAAGGACCCGCACCATGAGCCACTCCAGAAGCCACGCGAAAAGCCTGGTCGTTACTATGCTGCTGACCATTGCCTTGCTGGCATCCCCGACAATGGCCACCGACCCCATCATCGACGGCTTCCTGCAGCCCGAGCCTGGGCGCCTGACTGGTGGCCAGCCCGAGCCGCATGAGCTTGTCGCCGCACGCGATGCGGGCTTTATGCATGTTTTCAACGCGCGAGCCATCGACGAATTCGATGGCTGGGATGAGGTCGCCCTGGTCAAAGCGCTGGGCATGACTTACCACCATTTGCCGATTGCCCAGGCCGGTGACCTGAACCGGGATACTGTGGCTGAATTCGACCGCGTTTTGAACCAGATCGGCGACCAGCCGGCGGTCATGCACTGCGCCAGCGGCAATCGAATTGGCGCCCTCTATGCCTTGCATGCTGCCTGGTACAAGGACGCCGATATTGAGCAGGCCCTGGAAATCGGTCGTGCCCATGGCCTGACCCGCCTGGAAGGCCAGGTGCGCAGTCTGCTGGGTGAGGCGTCAAATCCCTGACCTTGAGTATGCCGACTCGACTAGCGTATTGGGCTGTCGGCGAATTTCGGCTGACTCAATAGACGAACGTATCCAATGGAACGCATCAGGGATCGGGTCTTCATCGAGTTTCGACCGTTTGGCGAGGCTCGGGCTGAGACATCGATTGCCATTGTGGTCCTGAGTCGTGCCGAAAAATCCAATGGTCTGGATCTCGACATGATGCATGCGCTGATCCAGGCCGCCAACCGGGTTCGTCGCCAAACCGATGTTCGCGCGGTCATTCTGCGCGGTGAAGGCAAGGCCTTCTGCGCCGGGCTGGATTTTGTCAGCGTGACCCGCAGGCCGATGCGGATTGTGACTGCTTTTTTACCCTGGATGAGAAAGGACAACCTGTTTCAACGAGTCTGCCTGGCCTGGCGGGACTTGCCGATGCCGGTCATTGCTGTTACCCATGGCTACTGTTTGGGCGGCGGAATGCAGATCGCGCTTGGCTGTGATTTCCGCTTCAGCTCACCTGACTGCCAGTTTTCCATCATGGAAATCGAATGGGGCCTGATTCCGGACATGGGCGCCTCGGTGACATTGCGCGACCTGGTGGCACTTGATGTGGCGATGGAATTGACCATGACCGGCCGCAAATTTGATGCGGAAGAAGCGCTGGAACTGAATCTGATCAGCCGGGTTGAAGATCAGCCCATGGAAGCGGCACTCGCTTTTGCATCCTCTATCGCCAGCCGCTCGCCGGATGCTGTTGCGGCTGCGAAACGGCTTTTCCGTGAAACCCGGCACGGGTCCGAGCGTCGAGCACTGCGCCGTGAACGCCGTCTCCAACTCGGCCTGTTGCTGGGGTCGAATCAACGAGAGGCCATGCGCTCACGCCTGAAGAAAAGGAAGCCTGTTTACCGCAAGCGGCGATAGGTCGGTTGTTCAGGGGTCCGGCTATGTTATTGGGTGGTTCCTGAGGCGGGATGAGCTGAGGTCAGAGTCTGGTCATCGACATACCCCATGGCGAATAATGGCTGACGGTCATGGCTGCTCTCGGGACAAAACGCGCGAGCAGTATAACGGGCGGGGAGCAACCTGGTCGTGATCCATTAGATCAAGACCAGGTGCTCTATGATTTAGCGGTCAACTCTCGTCCTAGTTCCTGCCTTTGCTCTTGGCTTTGGCCTGACCCTTGCTTTTGCCCTGGGTCTGGCCAATCGGAATCCGATGGCCGTGTCCGGTTTCCTGTCCTTCCTTGCGCGGCAGGCGGATTGACAGCACACCGTTGTCGAAGTCGGCAGAGATGTTGTCCACATCGGTATCGCCTGGCAGGGTCAGCATGCGCTGGAAACGGCCAAAGCTGCGCTCGACCCGGTAAACCTGCTCGCCTTCGTTGACGGTTTCGCGGTTTTTCTCGCCACGAACGATCAGGGTGTCATCTTCGACCGTCAACTCAATGTCGTCCTCCGACACACCGGGAACCTCGATGTTAACGGTGTAGGTCTTGTCCGATTCGCTGATGTCCAGGCTCGGCCTGAACATTTGCATCAGTTCGTCACCGTTTGACCGGGAACCTGTCTGGCCGAAGGGAAGCCCCAGGCCGGTGTTCTTGAAGAAGCTCTCGAACATCCGGTTGAAATCCTGCTGCATCCCTGCGATGGGATCAGTCTGGCTGGTCGTGAGTTCCGTCGATTGATCCGAAACTGGCACCGAGCGTTCCTTTCTGAACCACTGGGTTGGTGAGAAATTGCCCATATCAAAACCTCCTGTTTTCTGCCGAAACGCAAGCCATATGTGGCTCGATGCGAGTCAGTCAGGGTTGTCCTGCTGACTCTCATGGTTCGATTAGGGCGGCACGGGGGCGATTCAAGAGGGATAGCCCACACAAGATTACGAAAGGATTGGCTGGTCGGCGTCCAAACGAGCGTATCATCGGCTCACTCGAAACAAGAAGTTGATCCGCCTGCGCTGATTGTCGTTATCAGCCAATTCCACCAGGAACTTCCAATATGATTCGTAGTGCAGTAGCAATCGCCATTTGGCTTGCAGCCAGTGGCCTCGCCAGCGCGTCGAGCCCCCAATGTTCAGACGCTGACGCCATCGACCAGGCCCGCAAATTGCTTGTTTTTCACTTCGGTGAAGATGAGCGAATCGAAATAGACTCGTCTGTCGAAGAATTGATGCCGATTGCCAACCCGGCCAATGAAGCCGAACAGTTCAAGGTGTTGGAGGTGTGGGGATTCATTTACCGCGGCCAGTACCGGATGCGGCTGACCTACTACCCGATGGATGGCGCTTGCGTCCTGATG
>JBGTLI010000392.1:0-8356 GCA_041744195.1 Wenzhouxiangella sp.
ACTCCAGGTCGCCAATGGCAATGGCCATCAGGTACGAGGGTATGGCTTCGGGCATATGGAAATGGTATTCACCGGTCGCCGTCCGTTCGGCGCGATTGCCATCGGCGCCCATCACGACCAGCAGGTCGCGCGGACCGCGAATGGTGGCATCGAAGGTATAGCGCACAGCCGGGGTATCCTGCAGTGGCACCCAGGTGCGGGCGTAATGCGGCTGGCTCTGGGAAAACATGAACGGCTTGCCCGAGGAGGTCTGCTCCGGGCTCAACCATTGCAGGCCGAACGCTTCCGGCCGGCTCGAATAATCAATGCGCACCCGGGCGATGCCCTGTGGCAGCAGAATCACCAGCGGGCGACCCAGGTGGTCATGATCCTCTCCAAGTCGCCAGGAGACCGGCAGGTATTCACCCTCCGGATCAACGGCGTTGACATCATGGATATCAAGGTCACGGGTATCGAGCACCAGGCGCAGCAGGGCCGGATCCGGGCGGTCCAGGTCCAGCAGCACATGGCCGGACAGAATCTGGCGCGACATGTCGGCATCCAGATCCAGTTGCATGTGAGTAATATGCACTTTTTCAAATTCGGCGAAGCTGTGCGGGTCGGTGCCAACCTCGACGGCCATGTCCGGCGTCGGCTTCATCGGCTCCGGCACATCATCCTGCTGACAGGCAGCAAGTAACAGTAGAGTGGTCATCGCGGTCAATACCGCCAATAAAATTCTTTTCATCAGGAGTGATTCGTCATCAGGTAGCCTTTTATCGTCGCATATCTGAAGGGTAGCGGCCAACTGAGATAATCCCCGGATGCTGCTCAAAGCGCGTCGTCGCCTTCCTCACCGGTACGGATTCTGACCGCCCGTTCGATACTGGTGACGAAAATCTTGCCATCGCCGATCCGGCCCGATGCGGCGGTTTCGACGATGGTTTCGACAACCCGTTCGGCGTCGTCATCCGGCACCGCGATTTCAAGTTTCAGCTTCGGCAGGAAATCAACCACGTACTCGGCGCCGCGATAAAGCTCGGTATGACCCTTCTGGCGGCCGAACCCCTTGACCTCGGTAACGGTCATGCCGGTCACGCCGGCCTCACCGAGCGCGTCGCGAACGTCATCGAGCTTGAACGGTTTGATGATGGCGGTGATCAGTTTCATGACAGGGGACCGGTATGTTGAGTTAAAGTACGTTGATCGAACTTTAACGCCAAACCCGGACCATCGCCACCGCCATGCGCCCTGACTTCCAGACCATCGACGAAATCACCCGCCGCCTCGCCGCCGCCGTGACACCCGAATTGAAAGCCGTCCGGGCTGATCTGGAAGCCCAGTTTCGCACCGTCCTTGAAGCCACCTTCAACCGCATGGACCTGGTCACCCGCGAAGAATTCGAAATCCAGAAAAAAGTCCTGGCCCGAACCCGCGAAAAACTCGAAGCCCTCGAAAAACTGCACGCTGGAAAGTAAAAAATCGAACCACGAAGTTTCCGAGTCCGTCACGGATCCCAGTGTCGCGCAAGAAACAAGAAAAGCTCACCACAGAGGCACAGAGGCACAGAGAAAAGCAAGATAATTTTGTATGTTTTGAGTTCATTCCTCAGTGTTCTCTGTGCCTCTCATCAAACAAACTCGAACCCAATCGCGCGGAGACGCAGGGACGCAGAGGAAAAAAAACACTTGACTGCTTTTACTTCTGCGCCTCAGCGTCTCTGCGCGAGAGGTTCTTGGATGTTTGCTGCGCGACAGCGGGTTCGGAGACGAGCTCGGAAACTCTGTGGTGAACCTGATTTGATTTTCCAGCCACCCACACGGCTGCGGCAATAATGGTACCCCCCACCAGCAAGCGCAGCCAATCAATATCCCGGTTCCAGATGGCGAAATTGATCAGAATGCCGGCCGGTATCAGCATGTTGTTCATGGCCGCCAATTGGCCCGTATTGACCCGCCTGGCGCCCAGATTCCAGCCCAGGTAGCCGAGGGCGGAAGCACCCAACCCCAACCAGACCAGCACACCCCACTGAACGCCGGTGGCCGGCAACCGGGAGAAATCGGCGAACAGGACCATGGCCAGGCCACACACCAGCGTGGCGCCAAGAAAGAAATATCCGAACGACTGGACCTGGCTCAGGGTGTCACCCAAACGCAGGCGCTTGTAGGCCACCTGGCCGGCGGCAAAACACAGGTTGGCGCCCTGGATCAAGGCAAACCCGGTCAGCGCCCCGGGGCTGATATCGCCATACCGGATCACCCCGGCGCCGAACACAGCCAGCAGTGCAGCCAGCCACCACACGGGCAAAAGATGCTTGCGACCAATCAGAACTTCGTCGATCAGGGTCACATACAGCGGCGTGAAAATCGTGAACAGCAGCAGCTCCGGCACCGTCAGATAAGTGTAGGCATGAAACAGCAACAGGTACATCAGCCCGATCTGGACCGCACCGATGCCCATCAGCGCCAGCAGGACTGGAACCGGCAGCCGAGCACGCCCAATCACCGGCAAGAACATCAGCAAGGCCAGCGCGACACGGATAAAAACAGAAACGAAATCGTCGACCTGTCCGGACAGGAACACGCCGATCAGCGAAAAACTGAACGCCCAGCCCAGAGTTACCAACCACAGAAGAACCATCTGTTTTCCTTAATATTTGCCACTGCCAATCGGTCATTCAGGCCCGATCCTCCTCATTGCCCCTCTCATCTGAGTGATCGATCTCACAGACAAATGTGGCCACTTTTTGCTAGAATTTTCACGCAAAGGGGTGGAGAGCTCAAGGGGTTCAGGTCAGACAGGAGATAGTCGAATACAAACCAGTAAATCGCTTTTCTCTAGCCAGGACTTCGGTGGCATTCCTGATATGTATCATGATGACGCCGTTGGCGTTTGGCAACTCACAACCAGTACAAGTAAGCTGCGAAGTGACTTTCGAAACGTGCATAGCAGTGGCAGAAGCAGGCCATCCTGCAACTTATACTTTCTTCTGGCAAGCTGCAGGCGCCGCTGATCATTCCAGTAGTCAGCCGTTTGACTGTTCTGGTGGTGGAGGCGGAGAAGATATCGGTGTTGCCACCTGTCCCATCAAATGTTGGCATGAGGGGCCCGCCTCAGTGACCGTTACCGTGTATGACGGAAACGCCGAATTGATTGGCTCTGATACCACCAACTTTCAATGCTTTTCATACTGAAATAATAACCGATGATACGGCAGGCCTGCTCCGGCCTGCCGTATCGGTCTGCCGGCGTCCCTCGTCGTTGCCATGGTGTGAAAGAAATTGGCGTAAACTCAGTTCCGGCTGTAAAGGCGGAAGAATAATCTTTCTGACAGCCTGGATATCTTCGGCATTCTCAGCCGGCGCTCAGGCGCGCGCCATTTTCTCATCGGCCCGTACGTTTTTGCATGTCCTTACGAGGCTATAGCCAATATTTGCATTTTCAGAGTTTTGCTGGCAATATTCTGAAAACAGCAAACGCCATGCTTCCGTACCGTTTGAGAACATAAGGTCGAGTCTTGGCAGCCTTCCTGGCGAAACTGGCACTGGAACACTGGAGGTGTCGCGGTGCATACGAAGCGAACCGGTACCAATTGGCTCTTAACCCGCATCATTCACCACCCCTTCGCGACCGAGGGCAGCCGAAACGTGTTCGTCAGTACGGTGAGGACGCGCGACCGGGGACAGTGGCGAAGTACATCGCTTCCATGCGCTGCGTCGTTGGCAACGGCGCTGGTGCTCGGGCTGGTGGCCTGCCAGCCGTCGCCCCTGGCCGCGCTCGCAAGCCACGAAACATTATTGCACGAGGCTGCGGGCCGGCATGGCGAACTGGGGCCGGTTCCGGACCGCCGTTATCGGGTCGTAACTGTAACGAAAGAGCAGGCAGCCGATGTTCGGAGACGGGGCTACCTGCTCGATCACGACGGCGGCGAACATTATTTCTCGGTGGAACCTGCGAGGCCAGAGCCTGTTTCCGCTGCGCTGCTTGACTTCATCTCCGCCTCCGAACGCGTCGGGCGGCTGAGCCCGGACCAATGGCAGGCACTACACGACCAACTGTCGTTTGAACAGCGCTTGAACCTGGCGCTCGCACTCCGGTCGCCGTATCCGCTGACTCCTCCCGAAATCGTCGATAGGGAGCGCTTACCCGCGGAAATCGTCTCAGCATTACAGACGATCTACGCTGGCCGGGCGTTTACGCCCGCCATGCATCTGCAACGGGCCAACGGCTACAAGGCAGCGCGCAAGTTCACCAACTCCGATCTCGCCCTGCTGCTGGATCGGATCGACCGGCACGTCGCTGGCGGGTCCGCGAGCTTCGACCATGACTCGATGCAACCCGTCTATCATGACCCGGAACTGGAACAGATCGTTCGGATCCTCTTCGAAGACCTGTTCCTGTCCGACCAAGCAAGAGTCAGGCAAATTGCTACCGAAGCGCCGGAAATATACGCGCGATTGACAACCGACCGCAGCACTGCCAACGACCTCTCACGCCTGGAACCCGCCAATCTATTGGCCAATATACTGGTACGCGATTTCCTGCAACGCGATATCCGGTTACAAAGATTCGATATTCCACCATTGACCTTGGCCTCGATAGCAAGATATCGCTACCGGAACCTGCTCGGGATGAGCGCCGAACCGCGGGCTTTGCCTGCTGGGGTTTTTCACGCAAGCGACGGCGGCCAACAGCTTCTCGCAGTATGTGCCACAAAGGCGGAAAGTTCGGAAACCTGGGCGCGAACCGAGAGTGGCATGAGTTGGCTGCTGCTGCCACCGGAAACCGATCAACTCGAATTCTCATGCGCGGGCGCAGATTTTCGTATGGCGGTCCATCGTGACCGAAAGCCGCGGACAACATCGGCCGCCATATCCTCCAGATTTCGCAACGATCCACTGAGCGCCGTAGTCACGTTCGCGATAACGGATGGCATCAGCTCCGACATGCTGGACAATTTTTTCACCCTGTTTTCCTATATCACAGGTTGTCGGATGTTGGAGCAATCGACCATCCTGGCCGCGGTTGGAGAACATTTACTCGCCGACCTGGCCAAGGCCGACCTGTACTTTCCGGTCGCCCATCAGTTGCACACCGGAGCCATACCTGTCAGCCACGGCGGCGACATGCTCCGGGTGCGGTTCAAGGATTGTGGTGATTTGAACGTCGACGTCGTCTTTTACGCACCATTGATGAACGAGAATCTGATAGCGAAGCACAAGCCCCCGGAAGTATTCAACCGCTCCGACCTCACCCGGCTTTTCAAGAGTAGAAGAGAGCAGGCGCGTGACCAACTATTCATAATGAACCTCTCCTGCCGATCGGAAATGGCAGTGCCCGGATGGCTTGCCGCCTATTATGCAAGCCAACCTGCATCAATCGACCCGGTGCCTCTGGTGATCGCCAGCCGCAGAGGCTACAGCGTAACCGGGGAGACCATCGGCGGATTTATTCGATATGGACTAGGCGTCATCCAGGCGCTGAGAAAGGGAGCGGGCACGGATGATATCCATCACTTGCTCAGCGATTCGAAAATCATACCGGGGGGATTCGATCCCGTAACCAGTTGGGACGACCACATTTCCGAAGTCCTGGAATTCAGGCAGATTTCACTCAAATCCAATGATTGGGATCTCTATTTCTAGATACCGCGGATGCCAATCCGGCATTGCGGCTTTACGCCAACGAGTTGGCAATACACCAAAACCAGGAGAAACATGAAATGAAACTTGCAAAGCTATTCCTCAAATGTATCTGCATTTCAATATTGCTGTCCATTCCCGGAATCACTGCGTTTGCCGCGGCATCGATTTCCCCGGATGCCGTAGAACCGGTAACTAACGAGGAAATCCTGAGAGATTCGGCCCTCGCGCAGAAAAATACCTTGCAGACATTCGTCCATCTCGGCGAGCACATGCAAGCGGAGCTGATCGATGTAGCCGAGCCATGCACTTTCGTGGCTGCTGTTGTAACTCTGGCAGACGGCTGGCCGCAGACAATGTTCGAAGTTCCCGAGGATGCCAACCTGAGCACCAGTGAAGTTGCCGAGTTGCAACAGACCATAGCGGATTCCCAGGCATTGCTGGATCAAGCATATGCAATAGAAGCGACCAGCTTTTGTCTGAAACCAAACGGCCGGTGCTGCAACAACAGCGATCCGCTCAACAATCGGTGCGTTACTTCCCAGAATCGCCGTCACAACTGCAACCTTGTTCTGCCTTCCAGGGTATGCAGCGCAGCATCCAACAAATGCCCGTAGTAACATACAAACAACTCACCGGCATGACTCTATCCAGCTAAAGCGGCCGCATGAATCCCGGTGGATTAACTCCCGATCGGTGAGGGATGATTTTCCTCACCGGTCGTTAGTTGAAAACATAACGCCCAAAACGATATCACAATGACCAAACCCATTCTTTTGCTCACCTGCTGGTTTGCACTCTCAGCAAATGCCGCCGCGTCGGACGCGGTGCCGATTCATGTGATCGAAGAATTTCATATCCCATACGAATATTACGAACGCAAAACCTCGCCCGGCAAGATCGCGATTTCGGAATTGTCCGCCAGTTGGCCCCGATTCCGCGGCATGAAAACAATCCAATCCGACCTTGGGACTATTTTTGGTGATCTGATCGGCCCCGGGTCCCTGGATACCCTAAGCCGCCTCCTGGCCGAAGTCCCCTCCGGGTTGGCAGATGCGGATTCGGCCGACACGGCTGACAAAACCGCCGAGCGACTGCACCAGCTACGAGCTGGGCACCCATACTGGCCCGACGGGTTGTTGGAATATATCGTTGAGATGCCGAACACCGATATCAGTTGGGCCCGGTTCGTGCTTTCCATTATTTACAACTTCCACTGGCTGCAACAACGATATCCGGACTGGGACCCGGAAGCACTGGCAGGTTTCGCGCTCAACTGGGCGGATCTGCATCATTTGATCTGGGACGGAAATCCTGCCGAATCCCGGTACGAGCCTCTGATCCGCCTGGGTTACCGACCCGAAACGGACCGCAACACCATTCGGCGGTATCAAGCAGATCCCTCACATCCGATCGGCCATGACATCAACCATGATGCCGCGCATCGCATCACGTTGATCGATTGGTTTGAGATTGAGCCGTCCGGCTATGAAAACGAGAAGGCCCGAATCTTCTGGCCAACCGACTCGGCAGCTCCTGCCCGACAAGTGGCTGGATGGATCCGGCTCGAAAGCGGCTCCGGAGGCTGCTTTCTTCCTTTCTCGGGCGCAAGAAACACCGACGCAACCACCGAGATCGACGCGATCCATACCTACATACAGCCGGGACGAATCGAAACCGATCCCATCCTGAATCAGAACTCTACTGAGGCGACAGTTTTACCCGAGGGGCTATTCGAAAACACGCTGAACATTGTGCTCGATAATAAAACACAATTCCGGCTCTCCTACTCCGTCAACCTGAACTGCGACGACGGACCAGCACTCGATTCCATTGATGAATTGAATCTGGAAATTCTTGCCGGCGCCATCGACGAGCGCCTGGTCGTGCTGAGCGCGCTGGGAAACGACGATCTCGGTTGGAACGGGCAATTGAGCTTCGTGGCGCAAATCAAACGGGGCCGGGATCAACAATGCCGACTTCTTGAAGAAAGAAGCTACCCGGTTTCCGGACCAGACTGGAAGACAGCCAGCACGTGGGAGGGCCTCAGTTACTTGCCCGGCAACGTGGAAGACAACGATGCGAATGGTTCCGGCGAATGGATTCAATCACCGGGCATTCGGATTCAGTACACGATCAACGCGCGGCATCAACCTCTCCGAGCCTTGCTGAGCAGTGACAACAGCGCTGGTCTGGACAGCGTTATCGGAAACGTTGACCTGATACCGATCGCACAACTCGGCACCAGGCCACTTTCCGAGCTGGACAAACAGATGAGCCGTATATTGCCCCGCCAATATCCTTGATGAACCACTAACGGGCAAACTTCCGCCCTGAGAACATTACCCCAACATGTCGACCGGAATCAGACCGCAAGCTGGACAGACGAAGAATGCCTGTCGCGGATGCCTCGAGGATTCCTTGGTTCTCTGGCCCGGAGCTTGCCTTTGAGGCCTTTAGTCGCCGATGATTGCCGACAATGGTGTGCGGTCAAAGAACTGGCGCACCTCGTCGTCGAGCCCCGTCATCTCGTAGCGGATCAACGCGATCGGCAACCCGCCGGCCGCCATGAACTGATCGTGAAACTCGCGCAGCACTATTCGACGACAATTACTTTGGCCGGTTGACGACAACTATTTTGTCCGGTTGCCACTAAGCTTGCCGCTTGCTCATTCCCGGGAAGGGATTTTGAATGGCGGCCACTCAGCAACAGGTCAAAGTCTTTATGGATCAAC
>JBGTLI010000393.1:0-2678 GCA_041744195.1 Wenzhouxiangella sp.
GAGACCCGGTGCATGTATTGATGTCTACCACGCGGCAGCCGGGAGGCCCCGTTCGTTACCGGTGAAACTCTCCATCGGTCGGGCTGAGGAAATATTACAAATAAGCTCAGCTTTGTGAACGGGGAGTCGGACAGAACCATAGGCGCTGATCCGCCTTCTGGCCATGGCTTCATCCGAGAGCCGGATGCGTTAGAAGCGCACGTCCGGATCTGTGCGGGGGGTGCCGGGTAACCGGCATTCCTACCGCGACTAAATCATGGCAGATTTCCTAGCCCGCATCGGGTCATTTTCTGATGACGAGCAGGCCATCGCCTTGGCCACCCTTGATCTACCACCGGCTTTGGCCGGCGCACTAGGTGTCCCGTACTTAATTCGGATCCTGAGAGTCCTTTTTGACCACCGAATGGGTTGATTGCTAAGTACTCAGTGAGGCGAATGAGCATCCCGATGGCGACTGTGCTTCAACAAACTCTCGGCTGGGATGGAGAAGGTTTCATGCAGATTCTCAATCATCCTAAGTGTCAGTGAGCGCTTGCCGGCCAGTACTTCGTAGACCCGATTTTTTCGGCCAATCGCGGGAACGAGGTCGTCAACCGTAAGGCCCTGTTGCTCCATTCGAAACTTGATGGCTTCCACCGGATCAGGGAAGTCAACAGGATAGTGTCGCCGCTCATACGCCTCGACCAGCGTCACCAGCACATCCAGGCGATCGCCTTCCGGACTATCGGCTTCGGCTGTCATCAGCCCCTCGATCTCCTGCAACGTTACCCGGTAATCAGATTCATTCTTGATCGGTCGAATATTCATGTATCACCTCAAATGGTCTGAGCATCAATCTTGTCGTATTGCTTGTGCGTACCAAAAAACCGGATGTACACGACGCGATAGGGATAGTTGATCCAGGCGACCAAACGGTACTTGTTTCCGGCGATATTGAACACCACACGCCCGTCCTTAAGAATACTGGCACTTGCAAACTGCGCCTTGACCTCGTTCGGGGTTGCCCAGTCGGCCTTGAGAGCTTCCCGGTACCATGCCATTCCTGGCTCAATCGAGTCGGAATGTTCCGGCGAACCGCACCAGAACGATTTCAGAGTCGAAAGGGCGATAATGCGCACGACTACAGTCTAGTCCCACTGCGGGACTTGGTCAACGCCATATTGCTGCGACGGTGCCGGTCCAGATGTCCCCAGCCGAGCAACGAGAATAGCCTCCATCGAAGCCTCCTATGTACTTGCAGGTTTCAGGAAGCTACGCCGAAATTCAGCGTCATCGTCAGATTCTGGGTGTCCCACACTTCTGCACACTTCTGGGCTGAGTGAGCGGAAGGCGACTGGATTCTTGACAAGGATATTTTCCTTGCTAAAGTAAGGGCATGGCAAAAGTCACGAGCAAGTTGCAGGTCACGTTGCCCAAGCGGCTTGCCGAGGCGCACGGCATTGCGCCCGGTGATCAGATCGAGTTCCAGTCCAGCGGCGATGACATTCGAATCGTTACCGAGGCCGGGAGGTCATCGAGCACGCTGAGCCGGGACGAACGGTTGCGGCTGTTTGACGAAGCGACCCGACGAAGCCGGGAACGCACGGATCAGCTGCCTGAACCGACCCGGACCGGCAAGCGGGACTGGACTCGCGAGGACTTGTACACGCGTGGGGAGGCCGGACCTGAATCGTCTGATTGACACCAATGTCCTGGTTTACCGCTACGACCCGCGCGATGAGCTCAAGCGGCAGATTGCTCATGATCTGTTGCGGGATGGCTTGCTCGAAGACTCGGTCGCGCTTCCGCACCAGGCCGTGGTCGAGTTCGTCGCTGCTGTATCCAGACCGTGCAAGGACCTCGAAGGCGAACCACTGCTGGCGCGCGCCGATGCGCTGCTCGAAGCAGAATCGCTGATGCGACAGTTCCGGGTGCTGTACCCGGACGTGCACGTTTTGACGACGGCCATGTACGGATGCGCGACCTACCGAATGTCCTGGTTCGATGCGCACCTGTGGGCGTTTGCACAATGCTTCGGCATGGCCGAACTTATTTCGGAAGATTTCCAGCACGGCCGACACTACGGCAACGTGCGCGTCGTCAACCCGTTCTTTTCCGGAACAGGCCAGGTACAGGAGCTTCCGGCGCTTTACCCGGCATAGTTGGGGTACGCTTAAGAGAAAAGTCGAGAAAAGGACAGCCATGAAATCGGAGGCTCCGACTGGAGCTTGTCGCCTCATCGGAAATCCTCCTTCCAAGCTCGGTGAATCAGTCAGAGTGAAAAGCGTGGCTGGTGGCCTGGCCAGAAAAATCCTTCGCGAACAACCAACCTGATTGACTTCCCTATTCTGAAATCGGCCGGACCGGCGTCAGCCGGGATTTGGCGTGCCTGGCATTCCGGGTACCGACTTTTGCAGAGCAGAAAATCTGAATTTTGCAGTTTCCGGCGCCGAAAGAAGGCAACTTCGATGCGCTGGTCGCAGCACTGGCCCAGCTAGTGGGCCATACGGCAAATTAGGTAACGCTCAGAGCCACTGTGCTGACGCGAATCAAGACGCGTTTCGCAGGGAATGGCAGCGTCCTTGCCAAGAAACGCAACGCTGAGTCGCGCCAGCACAGTGGCTCCCGAAGGGCCGGCGCAAAAACGCCGTGGGCTGCGTTGCGTTTGCGACGGCTGAGCGTTACCTACAACCGCATGG
>JBGTLI010000394.1:0-13289 GCA_041744195.1 Wenzhouxiangella sp.
CTCGCTACAGACGGCACTTAGGGATGCCGGGGTTTCCGGGTTCCTGAGGAAGGCTTTCCACTGGGTTCGGTCCAGACTGTGAAGGTAATCCCAGAGTTCCGGATCGCGGGTCACCAAACTCAGATAGCCTTCCTTGATGGCGCGGGCGACCGTGTCATCCATCAAGGACCAGAAGTCGATATGATCAACCGTGATCCCGATGCCACGCTCCCGCAGCCCTTCGTCGATTGCCTCGGCAGCTTTCACATGGCCGAAACCAAGTGTCGAAGTCAACATTGCCACACGCATATATTGTCACCCATACCGCCCGCAGGCGGCTCGCCAATGCCCCTTGTACCCCGGTTTGCAACTCGGTCGACGCGGCTGCCATTCCGCTACCGAACGATCTTCATCTTCACTTTGACATGCTCATTACCTTGACACGTTTATTGTCTGTATTTGAATACGGTTTTTCAATCCTAAAACTTTCCTGATTATATACATCCTTCAGCCATCGCGGCAGGCGGCGAGTGGCGTCACCTGCTGCCCGTGCCGTGGGTCGATCGGCATTGAATCAATGCCAAAGGTTCCTGGGCGCTTTGGCGCCACTGAAACTTACTCGATATGATCGTCATGGTCGAAGGACCTGTCCTCGTGGTGGTTTTCCAACTCATGTGGCGGCTCCCCGGCTTCGTACTCCACTTGCGCAGTCGGCAGGCCATTCATCGATGCCAGGCAGTCACTCAACGTAACCGCTTCGAGTTCATCGCACACCTCCACACTTTCCTGCGGCGCTTCGATGCCGATGTGATATAGCGCATAACCCGGCATGACCGCCTGGCCCAGGGCTTTCCCCAGGATCCGGCCGTAAAAAGGTGATCGCACCTCTGTGCGCAGGTTGGTAATGGGATCGGTAATGGTGCCAAGGAGGTCGTTCTTTTCCACCGTCTGGCCGACCGTGATCCGACTGGCCAGAATTCCGCTATGGTCTGCGCGTACCCAGCTTGACCGGTAGTAGATTGGCCGCGCTTCCTCCCACAGGCTGGCCCGCGAATCCATGCCGAGGTGATTCATCAGGCTGCGGATCGAGCGTACACCGTGACTGACTTCATCGGGCTGGAAGCGCATTGGCTCGCCGGCCTCCAGAGTCACCGCGGGTATGCCGAAATCCGTTGCCGCACGCCTGAGCGTCCCCTCGCTGCCGGGGCTGTGCAGGACGACGGTGGCGCCGAAGCCACTGGTCATGTTCTTGATCGCCTCGATGTTGAGGTCGGCGCGCAATTGGGGCAGATTGGTTCTGAGCAGCGACCCGGTATGCAAGTCCACGAGAGCGTCACAGTGAACAACGATGGATTGGAAGAATGAATACGCTATGCGCGAGGCTGAACTCCCGGTGGCATTGCCCGGGAAATAGCGATTGAGATCGCGTCGGTCAGGCAAATAGCGCGAATGACGCTGAAATCCGTGAATATTGACGATTGGCACCCCGATGACCGTTCCATTCAAACTGGCAGGGTCAATTCCGAATACCAGGTTGCGCACGATTTCTATACCGTTGAGCTCATCGCCATGAATCGCCGCGGTGATGCAGAGCACGTGCCCGGGACGTGTCCCGTGAACGACCAGGACAGGAACGGCGACTTCAAGCCCGGCGAATGACTGCCTGTCCTGCCAGGACAAGCGCGTGAAGGTTCCCGGCTCCACAGTCGCGTTGAGCAACGCCAGGGGAGCAGCGGCGGGCTCGGCAGGAGGTGACATCATGGTCGTCTGACCCATCCCCGGGCCGATCAGGTAATCCGGTATCGTCGGCCACGACGATCCGGTCTTATTCATCGTATCCTCAGCCGGGGCGGCGTGGCTGAACAGCAACGCCATGCCGGCGAGGATGGCGATCAGCCTATTCGTGGATTTGATCAAAAGAACTGTTCACTCATCTTTGGGCGGGCTCCATGGCTATTTATAACAGGTCCGGATGCCCATCGTGGTGACAACAAAAAAAGAACCCCCGAACCTTGCCGTTCGGGGGCTTAAAACTGCCAATCATAAGAGGGAGGGGAAGGGGGATTGGCAGTTGAGGGAGAAGGAAATGTCAGTTGAGCCTTTCGTTACCAAGTGTTTGTTGTCCAGTTGCTACATACGATACGGCAACCTAAAATCGCTGTTCGTGCGCTTGCGCACATAAAGGCTTTTTATTTACAACCAACGCCATTGTCATGAAATTTTCAGCGCTGATCTGTCAGTTCGGACTGCTCGGTCATCCGTTCGCGCACTTCCAGCAACCAGTCTCTGACAAGATTGGCATTGTCCGGCCCCATTCTCATCAACATCTTGCGCCCCCATGACTCGTCTTCCCAATCCGGGTTGGCGAACCTGAGTTGCGCTTCCCAGCGCTCAACGGAAAAATCAGGCGGCACGTCCGGGGTTTCAAGAAGATGGTCAATGATGTCCACGACCCGATCGTTGAAATACGCATCCGGATCACCCAACTCGGCATAAGCCTGCTGGAACAAGGGGTAGTAATGGTAGTACAGCATGAGTAAATGTTCGGGTTCGCTGTTGGCCAATGCCGCAATCATCTGGTCGTAACGGGCGGCGTTTGCCGGGTTCCAGCCCAGGGTTTCGTTGACATCCGCAACAGCCGGCATGCCGGGGACCGGGCGTAGCGGCCTGAGCCGCGGCGGAATCGCGGGCCCATCGAGACTGTTGACGAACACGACCGTCCGCTCCACGATCCGGTCGGTGACCAGCCAGTCTTGAACCAGCTCTTCGTCAAGGGTTGCGGTCAGGTCATCTATGATCGGCTCATCACTTTCATCAAGTGCGGGCAAGGGCTCGGGCACCGGCGCCAGGGTATCTTCGACCACGCCTGGCTCAGGGTCGGGCTCAAAGACTGGTTCAGGCAGGGGAACCGGGTAGCGAGGTGGTGGTGGTGGCGCCTGGTCGGCGATCTGAACATCCGGGTTGTGCTCGGCCTCACGGACATTTTTTTCGTACCACCACACGCCCACGCCGAGCGCTGCAACCACCACAAGGATTACAAGAATTCGAATCACCATGACCAATGCCCACCTGATTAGTTGGTATCGAACCGACCGCCCCTGGCCGGCCCTCTACTCTATGACCTTAATCAGACGATCTTGTTCGCTTTCATTCGCTCTGCGTGTCGTGCGGGGGTGGGTCGAGGCGAAGAATCTTGAAATCGGTGATGGCGTAAATGATGCCGATCGCCGGCACCAGGAACAGGAAGAAGGCGTAAGGGGCATAAGCGAGCGGACTGACACCAAGGACACCGAACATGAATACGCCGCAGGTATTCCATGGAATCAGGGGGGAGGTGATGGTACCGCCGCCCTCAAGGCTGCGTGAGAGCACGCGGGGGTCGAGGCCGCGCGCCCGGAACTCGGCCCGGAACATGCGGCCGGGAAGCACGATGGCCATGTACTGGTCGGCGGTAAGAACGTTGGTTCCGAAACAGGTGAGGATGGTCGTGGCCACCAGAGAACCGGTGCCCTTGATCATGCCGACGACGCCATTGAGCAGTTTCTGCAACTGGCCGGTACACTCCATAACCGCGCCGAATGTCATGGCGCAGATCACCAGCCACACGGTGTTGAGCATGCTCGACATCCCTCCCCCGCTCAACAGGCTGTTGAGGGCTTCGTCGTCACTGCTGACCACGGTGCCGTCGGTCAGCGCCAGCCAGGCCACCTTGAGGGAAGACACCCAATTTTCCCCTGCCGCCATTTCGGCCACACGCTCGGGCTGGAACAGAATGGCCCAGACGGCGCCAAGCATGGCGCCGATAAAAATACTGGGAAGCGCCGGTTTTCCAGCCACGGCCAGACCAAACAGAACCGCCATCGGAATCAACATGAAAACGTTGATGTTGAATAGCTCCTGCAATTGGACCTGCATCTGGACCAGGCCTGCGCTGTCGCCCTGGCTGTCGCTGGCAAACCCCATCAGCAGATAGAGCGTCAGTGCAATCGCCAAAGCCGGAATCGAAACCCAGGTCATGTAACGGATGTGGCTGAACAGTTCCGAACCACTCACCGCCGGAGCCAGGTTGGTGGTATCGGACAGGGGCGACATCTTGTCACCGAAATAAGCGCCTGACAGCACCGCTCCGGCAGTGACGGCCACGGACATGTCGAGCCCGGCTGAAACGCCGATCAGCGCCACCCCGATGGTGGCCGCCGTGGTCCAGGAACTGCCAATGGAAAGGGCAACAATGGCGCAGATCAGGCAACTGGCGGCATAAAACCAGGTCGGGCTCAAAAGTTCGAGCCCGAAATAGATCAGTGTCGGCACAATACCGGCAAGCAGCCAGGTGCCAATCAGCGCCCCGACCATCAGGATAATCAGAATGGCGCCAAGGGCGACCGATATCCCGTCGGTGATGCCTGCCTGAACATGTTCCCAGGAATGGCCGTTGCGAAAGGCGATGATGGTTGCGATTGCCGCAGCGATCAGCAGCGCGATCTGGTTGGGGCCATATGACGAATCATCGCCGAACAGCCAGACCGAGCTTGCCAGCATGACGATCAGAGCCAGCAGCGGAACGAGTGCCTGCAAATAAGAGGGTGCTTTGACTGGCCTGGTCATGCGCGATGGTTATCCCTTGTTCGAATTCTGGTTGTTTTCGGGGGCAGGAGATGCCCACATCGCTGGGTCGCGACAGCGAACATATACTACACCACTGCCAAAAACTGTTGGCTCGCTCTGGTCGTGAACAGGCGTCCCCTGTACTCTATATAGCTTGATCTTGCGAAAACCTGGCAGTTCCGATGAATTTGAAATCACGACTTTTCAAAAAATCCTGGCAAAACAAGGATCCTGAAATCAGGGCTCAGGCGGTCAATGAGAGCGATGACCCCGAGCTGAAGTCCGAACTGACCCGGCTGGCTCAGCATGACGAGTCGGCCCTTGTGCGGCTGGCGGCACTCAACCGCATCAATACCGAGCACTTCTGGCTCGATGCCCGCTTGCGCGAGACGGATGACGCCATTATTGCTGCTGCCGATGCGTTTTTGGCCAGAGAGGTGCCGCGGAAGGCGAGCCCCGGGCTGGAAGCTGAGCGCCTGCAGTGGTTCGCGAAAACCGCATCTTCGGACCTGACCCGACGCATGGCCAGGCAGGCGGCCGATATCAATCTTCGCCGCGCCGCGCTGGAACGAATCAACTCACAGGGCTTTCTCGGCGACTGCTTCGGCACTGAGACCGATGAGGTTCTTGCCAACGAAATCCTGGAACGGATTGACCAGGAATCCACCCTGGAGCGCTTGGCGGAGAGTTTGCGCAAAACCAGCAAAAAGCGCGCCCAGGCGGCCGCGGACCGGCTGAGTCTGTTGCGACAGGCCAGCGGCAAATCCGGCCCCGATCAGCGAAATGCCAATCAACTGGTTCAGCAGGCTGAAGCGTTGGCCCGCGGTCAGGGAGACAGTGATCGAAAAGCAGCGCTGGAGGAACTGATCAGGCAATGGAGCATGGTCGTCCAGCCAACCGAGGCCCTGGAACGCCGCTTCGAAGGCGCGGTATCCATTGTCCGGGCCTCACTGGATCGGCCTGCACGTGGGGTCGCACCGGATCAACCCGAGCCGGAAGTTGCCACCCCGGCAGCCAGTCTGAAGCTCCAGGAAGCGGCAACCCATATCCGAAACACCGTGCGCCAGGCTCGCAAGGAGATCAAACCCGGTGAATTGCTCGGTGATTGGGATCGGGCCTGGAACCAGTTGAGTCAGGCCAGTGAAGCCGACCTGGCTCTGAAGGAAGACATGCTGCCACTACTGCGCGAGCTCCAGGTTCAGGCCGAGCAGAAGGCGGGCAAGAAGCCGAAGCCGGAACAAAAGACGCCTGAAGCCGATCCGGCAAAGACCGAAAACATCGCCGCCGAGCTTGACGTGCGGCTGGATACGATCGCCCAGTGCCTTGAAGACGGCGATATTGGCAAATCGCATGATTTGATTCGGGCGCTGCGAACCGATTTTGACCGCCTGCCCGCCCGCGCCCGGCCGCGCGCCGTCGGCGGGCGGCTCCAGCGCATGGAGGGCCGGCTGAAGGAAATGCGCGACTGGCAGCACTGGTCGAACAACAAGCATCGCGACGAACTGATCGAACAGATTGAGAAACTGCCCGGCTCCGGTCAGCATCCGGATGCCGTCTCGGTTACCCTGAAAGAAGCCAGGGACGAGTGGAAGCGCCTGGAGAAGCTCGAGGTTCTGCCGGGTGACCGCAAGCGCTTTGCCGCCCCTCCGGGTCAGTGGCGACGCTTCCAGGCAGCCTGCAAGCAAGCTTTCGAGACCGCCAAGCCGTATTTCGAAAAGCGTCAGGAGGTTCAGGACACCAACCTGGAGCAATTGCAGAAATTCATTGATACCGGCATGAGTTTGGCCACAGCCGACGAACCTGACAGCAAACTGCTGCAACAGACGATGCGCGCGGCGCGCCAGGCGATTCGGCGAATGGATGACCTGCCGCCGCGTGATCGAGGCAAGTCGGCCGCGGGGCTGCGAGCGCTTATGGATGCCATTTCAAAGCGGCTCGATGAGGTCTTTGAACAGATCGAGCTGACCAAGCGCCGGTTGATTGCCGAGGCGCGCGCGCTGGCGCAGGAAACCGAACTGAAGAGCGCGGTCGACAAGGCCAAGGCTTTGCAGGCGCAATGGCAGAAGGCCGGTACCGGTCGGCGCAAGGTTGAGCAGAAGTTATGGGATGAGTTCAGAGAACCAATTGATCCTTTGTTCGACCGGCTCAAGGGCGAGCGGCAGGAGCAGAAGCAGGCGGACAAGGAAGCCATCGCCGAGCTCAAGGCTCTGTGCCTTGAGGCCGAAAAACTGGTCAAGGTGAACGACGATGAACTGGAATCCGCGCGCGGGCGGATGGCCGGACTGGCCGAGGACTGGCACGCGAAGCCGGGACGACCTCCTGCGCTCAACGCACGTTTTGAGAAGGCCGGAGCCGAATTCGAACGCCGCCTGGACCAACACAGAAACAAGGCGCGCGATGAAGCCCGTTTAAAGCTTGAGGCCCTGATCAAGGCTGTTCAGGCGCTGTGGGAAAAGCGTCTTCAACAGGGTGGCGCTGACGGTCTGGAGGATCTGCTTCCTTCCGACGGCCCTGTTCCAGACGACAAGCTCGGCAGCCACTTGCATGCTACCGCGGCCAGGCTGGCCAGCCCGGAAACCAGCCAGGAAGAGCTGATCAATGAGGTTCTGAAGAATACCGGCGAGGCCCGCCAGATCGCCGTGGAAGTCGAGTTTCTGGCCGGCATGGAGACCCCCGACTCCGATCGCAAGTTGCGCATGGACTACCAGGTTCGACGCCTGGCCCTGAGGATGAGCGAGCGCGGCGCCCAGCCAGACCTCAGGACGGAACTTGCGTCACTGCAGGAGCGCTGGACCATGAGCTTGCCCCATGACCCGGATCAACATTCCGAGCTTGCCCGGCGATTCATCAAAGGCCATGACATGGTACGGAAAATGACCGGTCATTAGTCAGAAACGGCAAACCACTCTGCGCGGAGCGCGGCGGCCGAACCCCGTCATCGCGAAGGTATAATTTCGGCCATGCCCAGCGATACTGTAAAGCCCGCCCCGTTTGTCCATTTGAGGCTGCACACAGAGTACTCGCTGGAAGACGGCATGGTCCGAATTGGCGCGCTGATCAAGCGCGCTGTGGAACTGGGCATGCCGGCTGTGGCGGTGACGGACTGGCACAACCTGTTTGGCCTGGTGAAGTTCTATCGCCAGGCAATCGCTGCGGGTATCAAGCCAATTGCTGGCGCCGATGTGCGGGTTCACGACCCGGCCAACCCCGACCAGACCGGGGTCATCACCCTGCTGATCCAGGACCGGACGGGCTACCTCAATCTGTGCCGCCTTCTGTCTCGCAGTTTTCTCGACGGTCGTTACCGTGGCCAGCCACGTGTGCATCCGGCCTGGCTGAAGGGCCAGACCGATGGATTGATTGCTCTTATCGGGCGTACATCCAACGTCGGCCAGGCACTGGGCAACGGACGCCGAAATTTCGCCGGCCAGCATCTCAATGAATGGCTGCGACTGTTTCCTGATCGGCTCTACCTGATGCTCGAACGGATGGGGCGCCCGGGAGAAGCCGCGCTGGAAAGCGGTCTGATCG
Source organism: Wenzhouxiangella sp. (assembly GCA_041744195.1). GTDB lineage: Bacteria > Pseudomonadota > Gammaproteobacteria > Xanthomonadales > Wenzhouxiangellaceae > Wenzhouxiangella. Next base: position 8,116 of record JBGTLI010000394.1, read on the forward strand.
ACCTGGCGGTCCAGACCGGCGCGCCGGTCGTTGCCGGCAACGACGTTCGTTTTCTGAGCCAGACAGACTTTTTTGCTCACGAAGCGCGAGTCTGCATTCACCAGAGCCGCCGTCTTGACGACCAGCGCCGCTCGCGCGAATTCGTCGACCAGCAATATCTCAAAAGCACCGAAGAAATGGCGACCGCCTTCCACGACCTGCCGGTGGCGCTGGAAAATACCTGGCATCTTGCCCAGCGCTGCAACCTGGAGTTGACCCTGGGCAAGTACGTGCTTCCGGCCTTCCCGGTACCGGACGGCCAGACCGAAGACGACTATCTGCGCCGCAAGGCGGCCGAAGGCCTGAATGCACGGCTCGATCGCCATGGCCTGGCCGAAAACTGCACGCGCGAAGAGTATGACCAGCGCCTTGAGCGCGAGCTGGGCGTCATTACCTCCATGGGGTTCTCCGGTTATTTCCTCATCGTCGCCGACTTCATCACCTGGGCTCGCAACAATGGTGTGCCGGTGGGGCCGGGCCGAGGATCCGGCGCGGGTTCAGTGGTCGGCTGGACGCTGGGCATTACTGATTTGGATCCAATACGTTACGAGCTATTGTTCGAGCGATTTCTGAACCCTGAACGGGTCTCCATGCCCGATTTCGATATCGACTTTTGCGTCGAGGGCCGCGACCGCGTGATCGACTACGTCGCCGAGCGATACGGCCGCAACCAGGTCTCGCAGATCATCACCTACGGAACCATGGCGGCCAAGGCCGTCGTGCGCGATTGCGGCCGGGTGCTGGGCTACGGCTACGGCTTTGTCGATTCGGTCGCCAAGCTCATTCCCAACAAGCTGGAAATGACCCTGGCCAAGGCGCTGGATGAAGAGCCCGAACTCAAACAGCGATACGATAACGAAGAGGATACCCGGTCCATCCTTGACCTGGCTCAGTCGCTGGAAGGTCTGGCCAGAAACGCCGGCAAGCACGCCGGTGGCCTCGTGATCGCGCCCAGCCCGCTGACCGACTTCACCCCACTTTACAACGAGCCCGACGGCCACTCGATACTGACCCAGTACGACAAGAACGATGTCGAAGCGGTCGGCCTGGTCAAGTTCGATTTCCTCGGTCTGCGTAATCTCACGATTATCGACTGGGCCGTCAAGGCGATCAACGAAAGTCGACTCAAGACCGACGAGAAACCACTGGAGCTCGATGAGTTGCCGCTGGATGATGAGGCCTCGTACAAGTTGCTCCAGGCGGCGCACACGACGGCGGTGTTCCAGCTTGAATCGCCGGGCATGAAGGAGCTCCTGCGCAAGCTCAAGCCGGACAGCTTCAATGACATCGTGGCTGCCGTGGCGCTCTATCGTCCCGGCCCGCTCGATGCCGGTATGGTGGATGAGTACATCAACCGCAAGCACGGCAAGGCCCAGGTCAAGTATCTGCATCCGTTGACCGAACCCATTCTGAAGGCAACCTACGGGGTGATCCTGTATCAGGAGCAGGTGATGCAGATCGCCCAGGAGCTGGCCGGTTACAGCTTGGGCGGCGCCGACCTGCTCCGGCGCGCCATGGGCAAGAAGAATGCCGAGGAAATGCAGCGCCAGCGCAAAATTTTCGTCACCGGCGCGGCCGCGCAGAATATCGATGCCAGTCAGGCCCAGCCGATCTTCGACCTGATGGAGACCTTTGCCCGCTACGGCTTCAACAAGTCGCACTCGGTTGCCTATGCCCTGATTGCCTATCACACCGCCTGGCTCAAGGCCCACTACCCGGCCGAGTTCATGGCCGCGGTGCTCTCGGCCGATCTGGACAAGACCGACAAGATCGCGAACCTGATCGAAGATTGCAAACTCATGGGCCTGGAGATCCTGCCGCCAGACATCAATCGCTCGGTCTATCGATTCAAGGTCGAAAACGGCGCGATTCGCTATGGCCTGGGCGCGGTCAAGGGCGTAGGCGCCGGCGCAGTGGAGAACCTGGTCAATGTACGCGCGCGGCTCGGGAGCTTCAACAGCCTCGCCACCCTGTGCCGCGAAGTGGACCTGAGTCGACTGAACCGACGCGCACTGGAAACCCTGATACGTTCAGGGGCCTGCGATGTGCTCGATCAGAATCGGGCCCTGCTCATGAATGCCCTGCCCGACATCCTGTCTGAAGCCGACCGCTACCAGTCCGATCAGGCGGCCGGCCAATCCAGCCTTTTCGCTGTGGCCGGGGGCGCGGCAGCCGAAGTGACCGCTGCGCCAGTCACCCCCATGCGCCAGGTTCGCCCTTGGTCCGGGCGCCAGTTATTGCGCGCTGAGCGCGAAGCACTCGGACTCTACCTGTCAGGCCACCCTCTCGACGAACTGCGCGAGGAACTGTCCGGCTTCATCACTATCACGCTGGACAAGATTGGCAACCGGCTGGGTAATACTGATGGTCCTGGCAACGGTGACAATGGCGGTCGCGGCCGTGGCCGTCGCCGGGGTGTGGAAATGACCTTGGCCGGCCTCGTGTTGTCGATTCGCAAACGACCGGGCAAGGGGGCATTTATCGCCCTGGATGACGGAACCGCCAGGCTGGAAGTTGCGGTTTTCGACTCGCTCTATAACCAGGTCGCCAACCGTCTGGTGAACGATGAAATCCTGGTGGTGCGGGGCAAGGTCGAAATCGACGATTTCCGTGGCGGCTTCCGCATGGTTGCCGATGAAATCCTGGAAGTTGACGAGGCCAGGGCCAAATTTGCCCAGCGTCTGGAGATTGAAGTAGGCAGCGCCGTCGGCGAGGATTTCGATCGCGACCTGGCTGCCGCCATTCACCCCTATCGCGCCGGACAGACTCCTGTCATCGTCCGTTACCGCAACAGCGAAGCCCATGCGCTGTTGAAATTCGGTGAGGACTGGCAGGTCGCCCCGTCGGCCGACCTCCTGGCCGCCATCGAGGGCGTTGGCGGCATCAGCGCCGTGCGCTTGCTTTACTAAGTACCCGTGGCTCGCTATTCACCGGTGCGGAAGCGCCGTAGCTGGCGACGCTGGTGCTTGTCGGGTCGACCGCTGCGTGCCGATTCGTCATCATGTTCCAGGCGGCGCTGCTCCTGGAGGGCTTCGCGGGATTTTTTCCCTTCCTCGGTTTCTGCGTAAAGCTCCTGGGCCAGTGGGGCAGACACACGGCGTTCGAGCAGCCCGCGGACCTTGACTTCATATAGCTGCTCGCCCTTGGTGATGCGAAGCTGATCGCCCTCGCGGACCAGTCGCGATGGCTTGGCCCGGTGACCGTTGATTTCCACCTTCCCGCCCTTGATTGCCTGTTGGGACAGGCCGCGGGTTTTGAAGAACCGCGCTGCCCACAGCCACTTGTCCAGCCTGACCGACTCGGTCATGAGGGCCCCCTGCCCTCCAGCTTCTGCAGCCGCAGGTTGATGGCGCGCAACTCGGCCAGCAATTCCTGGCGCTGATCCTCTTCCTCATCGGCATGGATGGACTGGGTGGCGGTCACGATAATGGCGATAAACAGGTTCAGCACCATGAAGCTCGACACCAGAATGAACGGCACAAAGTAGACCCAGATCCAGGGATAGACTTCCATCATGGGTCTGGCCACGCCGCTGGACCAGGATTCCAGGGTCATGATCTGAAACAGGGAGAACAGACTCAAACCCAGGTTGCCCCAGTACTCAGGAAATTGGGCTGCAAACATCATGGTGCCCATAACGGCAAACACATAGAACACCAGGACCAGCAGCAGCGCAGTCCAGCCCATACCGGGCAGCGCCCGCATCAGTGACTCGATGATCACCCTGAGCTTCGGCACCTGGGACAGCAGGCGAAGCACGCGCAGAATGCGCAACGCTCGCAGGATCTCCAGTGGCCCGGTCGTTGGCACCAGCGAAATGGTGACGATCAGGAAGTCGAAGATATTCCAGCCTGAACGAAAAAAGCGCGGACCAAAAGCCACCAGTTTGAGCAGGATTTCAACCACAAAAACGGCCAGAATCAGCACATTTGCAGCCCGCAAGGCTGGGCCGACGGCGGCTGTCACGCGCTCAGAGGTTTCCAGACCAAGAATGATCGCGTTGATCACGATCAGCGTGATGATGAACCGCGTCAGCGCAGGCCCCTCGACCCACGCTCCCAGCTTGACCCGCCAGCCGCTATCGGCCGCCGCCACCTCAGATTGAGGTGGCATCCGCGTCATCTTTGACTGCTTCTTTTGAACCCCCGGCAGAACCGGTCAGCGCGGCAACCAGCAGTTGATTGACCCGCCGCACGTAGGCGGCCGGGTCACTCAGGTCGCCGCCTTCGGCCAGCAGTGCCTGATCCATTAACAACTGCGAGAGATCGGAGAAACGCTGTTCGTCAGTTTCGGCGGCCATTGCCCCAAGCAGCGGATGATCCGGGTTGATCTCAAGATCGGGATTTGTCTCAGGCACTTCCTGGCCGGCCTGGCGCAGCAGTTTCTGCATCTGCAAAGTCATGCCATGCTCATCGGCCACCAGCCGACCCGGCGACTCGGTCAGCCGTCTGCCGGCCACGACATTGCCAACACGCTCGGCCAGCGCCTTCTTGATCCGGCCTGCCAGGGCCTTGGTCTCGTCGTCCGGCTCCCAACCATCATCGTCATCCAGACCCAGCTTGCCGCTGGTTACCGACTTCAGTGGCTTGCCCGCGTAGCTGGACAGGTGCGAAACTACCCACTCATCGATCCGGTCGGTCAGCAGCAGGACCTCGATCCCGCGTTTGCGAAAGGCTTCCAGGTGCGGGCTGGAGCGGGCCACGGACAGGCTGTCGGCGGTCAGATACCAGACCGTATCCTGGCCCTCTTGCATGCGACCGATATAGTCATCCAGGCTGACGGCCTCGCCTTCTTTGGCGCTGTCTTCGTGGGTGGAGGCAAAGCGCAGCAGCGAGGCAACCCGCTCGCGTTGCTCGAAGTCTTCGATCACCCCTTCCTTGAGCACAGGACCGAAGGATTTCCAGAACTGCTCCCATTCCCTGCCACCCTGGACAGCCAGCTTTTCGATCAAATTCAGGCTGCGCTTGATCACGGTCGCCCGAATCTTGCTGAGTAGCGGGCTGTCCTGCAGCATTTCGCGCGAGATATTGAGCGGCAGGTCGGCCGAATCGACAACGCCGCGCATAAAGCGCAGGTAGCGCGGCACCAGTTGCTCGGCCGCATCCATGATGAAGACGCGCTGGATATACAACTTG
>JBGTLI010000395.1:0-3634 GCA_041744195.1 Wenzhouxiangella sp.
CCGCGCAAGGCTTCGATTCGTGCTGAGCCAATCTGATAGATCACGGTGCCCAGCGCCATGAACAGTGCCGACTTGATCAGGGCGTGGTTGAACAGATGCAGGAACGAAGCCGTCAAACCACCCAGGCTCACCAGCGAGACCCCGAGGATCATGTAGCCCACCTGAGCGACAGACGAATAGGCCAGCATGCGTTTGAGGTTGGCCTGGAACATGGCCACCCAGGATCCGGCGAACATGCCGGCGATTGCCAGCACCATCAAGACCATGGCCAGCGGCAGCACCACGAAACTGTAATCCGGGGCAAAGACCGTGAAGACAAAGCGCAGCATCACGTACAGGGCGACCTTGGTCGCCGTACTGGCGAGAAAGACGGTGATGAAGTTCGGCGCGTAGGTATACGCATTGGGCAGCCACAGGTGCAGCGGCAACATCGCCAGTTTCAGACCCATGCCGACAATGATGAAGGCCAGTGCCGCGCGCACCGTTCGGGTGTCACTGATTTCCGGGATGCGCTCGGCCAGGTCGGCCATGTTGAGCGTGCCGGTCATCATGTACAAAAAGCCGATGCCGATCAGCAGGAAAGTCGCGCCCACCGTGCCCATGATCAGGTAGCGGAACGACGCCAGCAGCGCACGCCGGTCACGGCCGTGGGCGATCAGGGCATAAGTTGCCAGCGACGAGATTTCCAGGAACACGAACACGTTGAAGGCATCACCGGTCATGGTGATGCCCATCAGGCCGGCAAAGGCGAGCAGGAACAGTGCGTAGAACACCCCCTGCCGCTCCGGTACTTCCTTGTCGACGCTGGTCTTGGCCCAGGGCAGGGTCAGGGCGGCCATACCGGCAACCAGCAGGGCAACGAAGGCGTTGGCGCCATCGACCCGGTATTCGATGCCGATGGGCGGCGGCCAATTACCAAACGCATAAGACAAGGTCCCAACCATCGCTGCCGGCAACACCAGGGCGCAGATGACCGCACTGATGATGGCCGCGGCCATGGTCAGCGCCCAGGGCCAGAACCGGCCCGGCAGCAGCGCGCAGACTGCTGACGCGATCAGCGGTACCAGCACGCTGAACGGCATGAGTTCAGTGAGGGTCATTTCTTGGCGCGGCCTCTCTTCGGTGGCTCTTCGTCGCTCAGATGGTCATCTTCAATTGATCCATAAGCTTCGTTGATGCGAACGGCAAGCGCCAGCCCGACGGCAGTGGTTGCCACGCCGACCACGATCGCAGTCAGGATCAACACATGCGGCAAGGGGTTGGAATAAACGTCTACGCCCTCGCGCAGAATCGGAGTAGAGCCGCCGATAATCTTGCCGGCCGAAATGAACAGGATGAAGACCGAGGTCTGAAACAGGTTCAGCCCCATGATCTTCTTGACCATGTTGCCGCGCGCGATGACGCAGTAGAAGCCGATCATCATCAGGATGATCACGACCCAGTAATTGAAAAACCCCAGTGCGGCCATCAGTCGTCTTCCTCAGCCTCGTATGGGGCTTCGTCCCACTCGCTCTTGCGTCGGGCGAACATGGTGAAAATCAGCATGACCACGGTCGCCACTGTCACGCCGATGCCAAATTCGACGGTGATGATGCCAAACTGTTGGGCCGCGTGCGGGCTGGGCAGGAGCGTGTAGAAATCCAGAAAATGGCCACCGAGAATCACATTGGCCACACCGACGGCGCAATACAGCAGCACGCCGAGGAGCATCAGGATGAACATCGCCCGCTCGGGTATCACTTTGAGGGCTGCGTCGAGACCGTAGATCAGTACGAACAGGATCCAGCCGGCGGCAAACACCACGCCGGCCTGGAACCCGCCGCCGGGCGAATACTCGCCATGAAACTGGATGTAGAGCCCGAACAACATGATCAGCGGGATCAGAAAACGGGCCACGATGCGCAGGATGCCATTGTCTCTCATGGCCGCTGCTCCTCGTCGTCGTTATCTTCCCCTGGGTGTTTCCTGCGTCGTCTTGTGGGTTTGATCGACAACAGCGCAAACACGGCCAGGCCGGCGGTGAGGATCACGAAACCTTCGCCCAGGGTATCGATCGAACGATAGCTCGCCAGAACGGCCGCGACCATGTTCGGCACACCCATGTCCGGATAACTTTGTTCGGTGTAGTAGGGGCCGACGTGAACCTGGGCCGGGTTGTCCGGCGAGCCGAACTCGGGCATGTCCAGGGTGGCATAGACCAGGACTGCGCCCGTCACGATGACCACGGCCAGGGCCACGCCTTTGTGTCCGCGATTGTGTCCATGATCGGGGTGTTCGTAACGACGCGCCAGGGCCAGAACGGCCAGCATCAGAATGGTCGAAATGCCGGCGCCGACAGCGGCCTCGGTCAGGGCGACATCGCCGGCATCGAGCACCACGAACAGCGCCGCCGACAACAGCGAGTAAATCGCGAAAAGCATGGCGGCAGCGAAAAGATCGCGGGCGCGCACGATGGCCACGGCGACGACAACCAGGAACACAAGCAGGCCGATGTCGATCAGGTATTCGATGACGGCTCTCCCTTTTCTTCGGCACCCAAATTGTTGTCAGGCAATTTGACTTCCACCCCGTCGACCATCGCGGCACGAGCCAGGGCATGGGTGGCTGTTGGTGCGGTGAACAGCAGGAACAGCAGGATCAGGAACAACTTGATGGTCAGAATGCTGAAGCCGGACTGCAGCGCCAGACCGAGAACAATCAGTACCGCGCATAGCGTATCGGTCACGCCAGCCGCATGCAGGCGGGTATAGAAGTCAGGAAAGCGTACAAGGCCCAAGCCGCCAATGACGCCGAATGCGCCGCCGGCCAGCAGCAGTATCCAGGAGACGATATTGACAAGGGTTTCAGCCATCGGTGATATCCCCTGCGCCGGCCTTGGCCAGGTCGCGCATCTTGGCCAGCTTCATTACCGCGACCACGGCAATGAAGTTGATCAGGGCGTAGACCAGGGCGACATCGATCAGGTCGGCATGGCCGGTCACGTAGGTGATCAGGGCAACGACCAGCACCGTTTTGGTGCCAAAGACGTTGACCGCCAGAATGCGGTCGTAGATGCTCGGGCCCTTGAGCGCCCGGACCAGAGCCAGGGCCATGGTGGCGAAAATTGCCATGGTGGTGATGACCAGAACCGCTGTCATGGGTTGGCCCTTCGGCTTCCGGCTTCCAGCCATGCGACCCACGCCGCCATGCGGCCGGACTCCAGTTCCTCGGCCGCACTCCGATCGAGGGCATGAGCCGTCAGTTTGTCCTCGGTCAGGTGGAGCGAAACGGTGCCGGGGGTGAGCGTGCAGGAGTTGGCGTAGGTCACCTTGGCCACGGCCGTTTTCTGCGTTACCGGCACGGTAACGAGGCGGGGGCTGATGCCTGACGGGGAGATCGCCCGTCGGGCCACATTGAGATTGGCCAGCACGATCTGCCACAGCAGCCAGCCCCAATAAATCGGCAGCCGCCAGGAATAAAGAACCGGGTTGTGCTCAAGCCCGACCACGTCCATGCGCAGCGACAACCAGACCACCAGCGCCACCGATCCGCCGCCCAGAACGAACAGCAGCGGCTTGTAGACGCCGGATATGGCCAGCCACAAGACGACCAACAGCAATGTCAGAGAGATCACGTATCGCATAAGGGCAGGAAT
>JBGTLI010000396.1:0-11364 GCA_041744195.1 Wenzhouxiangella sp.
TACCACCATCACCGGCTCACCCGGCGCTCTGCTCGCGATGACGGTACCGGAATGGCGCGCACCGGGCAGCGGGGTGCGTATCGAGGGCGACGCGGGCAGCGCCCAGGCCCTGGAAAAGCTGTTCAAGCATCTCGACCCTGATTGGGAGGCCTGGCTAAGCCGGCACCTGGGTCCGATCGTTGGCCATCAGGCCTGGCGCCTGATCAAAGATAGCGCCGAAGCCGGCCGCCATACCGCGCTGACGGCCAGCGATCAGGTCGGCCGTTTTCTCCGCGAAGAAAGCGGTTTGCTGGTGACCCGCGAAGAAGTTGAAAACTTTTCTCACGAGGTCGATGAATTACGCGAAGCCACGGACCGGCTGGAGGCCAGACTGCGTCGGGCGGGCAAGGCATGAGCTGGTATCCGTTTCGGTTGGCCAGTATCGGCCTCATTCTGGCCCGTTATCGGCTCGACGACCTGGTGGCCGACGTACCCCACCTGAAGCTGGTCCGGGCTGTTCGTCTTCTGCCCTGGGGCCGAAAGCAGGTGCGCGACCTGCCACGCGGTGTGCGCCTGCGACTGGCCCTGCAGGAACTGGGGCCGATCTACGTCAAGTTTGGCCAGATCCTTTCCACCCGGCGCGATCTGCTGCCACTGGATATTGCCGAAGAGCTCGCCGGCCTGCAGGACGCGGTTCCGCCATTTCCGACCGACCAGGCCCGGTCCATCATCGAGGCTGAGCTCAAGGCGCCGATTGCCGAGCTTTTTGAAGACTTCGAGGATATCCCGCTGGCCTCAGCCTCAATTGCCCAGGTGCACGGCGCAAGGCTCAAGACCGGGGAGTCGGTAGTGGTAAAGATCGTGCGTCCGGGCATCGAACACCAGATCGAACGCGACCTGCAATTGCTTAAAGGTCTCGCCCGACTGGTGCGGCGCTACCATCCGGAAGGTGACCGGATCCGTCCCGACGATGTGGTCGAAGAATTCGAACGCGTCATCGTCACCGAACTGGACATGCAGTCCGAGGCGGCCAACGCCTCCCTGATCCGGCGCAATTTTGAAGACTCGAACGAACTCTACGTGCCGTCCATTCACTGGGACTACACCGCCACGCGGGTGCTGGTGATGGAGCGGGTCAGCGGCATTCCGGTACGTCAGATCGATGAGCTCAAACGTCGCGGCGTGGACCTGGAAAAGCTGGCCCGACGTGGTATCCGGATCTTCTATACCCAGGTCTTCCGCGACAACCTGTTCCACGCCGACATGCATCCGGGCAACATCCTGGTCGATGTCACAGACCCCGATGACCCCACCTTCATCTCGCTGGATTTCGGCATCGTCGGCAGCCTGATGCCGAAGGATCTCTATTACATTGGCGAAAACTTCCTCGCAATATTCAACCGCGAATACCGGCGCGTGGCCGAGCTTCATGTCGAGGCCGGCTGGGTGCCAGCCGACACCCGCATCGACCAGCTCGAAGCAGCCGCACGCACGGTGTGCGAACCTGCCTTCACCCGACCGCTGGAAGAGGTTTCATTCGCCGAATTGGTGGTCAACCTGTTTACCGTCGCCCGGCGTTTCAAGCTTACCCTGCAGCCGCAGTTGATCATGCTGCAGAAGACCATGCTCAATATCGAGGGCATGGGTCGCGATCTTTACCCGAAGTTGAACATCTGGGAAGTCGCCAAACCGGAATTGGAGCGAATCTATGCCGAGCGTTACGGTCTCCCGCGCACCGCACAACGCATCGGCCGCCAGATCCCCGGCATGCTCGCCCGCAGCCCCGAATTACCCACACTGTTGTTTGAATACTTGAAAATGGCCGGCAGCGGCCAGATTCGCACCCGCGTCGATTCCAGCGACCTGGAACGCCTGGCCAGCGAACTGGGCAACCACAACCGCCGCCTCCCCGGCGCCATCCTCGCCGCCGGCTTTCTCATAGCCGCCGCCGTCATGGCCGGCTACGAAGTCGGACCGCTGGTCCGGGAATTCTCCCTCCCCGCCATCATCAGCGCCGCACTGGGGTTGGTTGTTGGCTGGGGGAGTTTGAGGAGGGCCTGAGGGAACGGGAAACGGGAAACGGGGTAGATCCCTTTTCCCTTTTCCCTTTTCCCTTTTCCCTTTTCCCGTTACCCTTTTCCGCCTGCCTGCAGGAAGTAGCGATTCAGCGTCAAGCCCGTAGCCGCGGCAGCCACATGCCCAACCACCCCTGCGGGCATTTCCGGGGACAACAGACTCCAGTCGGCCGGTTCGGGCCAGGCGGCTGGCAGGGTCAGGGCACGGACAGGTTGCCAGCCCAGGCTGATTTCGGCCAGGGACTCGCCCAGACCGCTGCCGGCTGCCTTGACCAGCGCCTCGCGCGCCGTCCACAACAGTTTGAATTCGCGCGACAGTTCCGGCTCTTCCAGGCTGCTCAACCAGTCGGCCTCAGCTTCGGTGAAATAGCGCCGGGCCAGTTCCGCCGGACGGCGCAGATGACGCTCGGCCTCGATGTCGACCCCAACGTTCAATTCTCTCGCAACCACGATGGCGAGCCACGGCCCGGAGTGCGACACGTTGAAACGCAAGCCCGTCACGGCGAGCGCCGGTTTAAGATGCGGCTTGCCGCGTTCACTCCTGATCAACACCACGTCCTTGCCGGGTTTTCCCAGATAGCTGCCAAGCAGCAGTCGCAACACGAACTGTTGCTGTATGCGCTGCTTCAGCACCCGCTCCCTGCGCGTCAGGCCTGTCGGACCTGCTTCCAGTGGCAACTCAGCCAGATCGGTCAGCCACAGGTCAATCGATCCACGAGGCGGCAAAACGCGACGCCGCAAAGGTAACTGAATGGCCGTCCATGGGCTCATCGTGTGGTAAATCCTGATATGCCAGCCACGCCGAAGGCGCCGTGCGAACGGGCCAGAGCCAGATCGGCAGGCGTCAGGCCGCCCAAAGCCAGCACAGGCAATGGCGAACTGCTGGTCAGCCGGGCGAACCCGGCCCAGCCCAACGGCTGCGCGCCAGGATGGCTGTCGGTGACCAGCACCGGGGCAATACACACCAGGTCGGCTCCGATCAGTCCGGCATGCCGCAGTTGTTCGCTGTTATGGCAAGAGACTACAAGCAGCATGGATTCAGGCACCGGGCGAGACTCACACGCCATCAACCTCGAACTGGTCAGATGTACGCCGTCGGCGGCGCAGGCCAGGGCCATTTCAACCGGACCATTGAGCAGCCAGGTTGCCTGGTACTGCCGGGCCAGCTTGCCACAGCGACCTGCAATGTCGGCCAGAGAGTCGTGGTCAAGCGAGTGGGCCCGCAGCTGCAACAAGCGAAATCCGGCATCAAGGCGCCGCTGCCAGTCGGCAACAAAGGCTTCCGTGCCGGGGAAATCGGTTGGGTCCGGGCTGATGGTGTAGTGCGGGTCAAGAGCCAGCGCCTTGACAATCGGCCGGTCAGCCGCGGGCATGGCAAGATGCTGCATGTCCGCCAGAGTGGACCAGAGCAGAGGCTGTCCTTCGCGCCCGCGGGGCTCACCCTGCCAGTCGTCTACGGCACGAATCAGCAGGCGGATAGTTTTTTCGGGATAGTCGTGAGTCAGGGACAGCAGGGGCGAGGATGCCTTGATGTCGATGCCCAGTTCTTCGTTCAATTCCCGGGCCAGCGACTCATGGGCAGACTCTCCAGCTTCGCATTTGCCACCCGGAAACTCCCAGGTACCGCTCAGGTGCTTGCCTTGCATGCGCTGGCTCAGCAGGATCCGCCCGTTCGAATCCCGCATCACCGCAGCCGCAACGTCAATCAACAACAGCCCCCGGGGCAGGCCCCGTATTCGATCAACTGAGTTGGCCGTGACACTGCTTGAATTTCTTGCCTGAACCGCACGGGCACGGCTCGTTACGGCCGACCTTACGACCTTCACGCACAAACGGCTCCGGCGCCGCACTCTGACCACCCGGACCCGCACCGCCGGCAGTAGCCGAGGCTGCATCGGCATGCTGGAATTGCATTGGCGCTTCACGCCGACGTCGCTGATCGACTGTCTCGACGTCTTCTTCACTGCGAATCTTGACCCGCGCCAGCGCCTTCATGGTCTCGTGCTTCATGGCATCAAGCATGGACGTGAACATCTCGTAGCCCTCACGCTTGAATTCCTGCTGCGGTTTTTTCTGGGCGAAGCTGCGCAGGTTGATCCCGCGGCGCAGGTAATCCATGCTGGCCAGGTGCTCTTTCCATTGCTGGTCGAGAATGCTCAGCATCAGCGCCTTCTCGAACTGGCGCATCACATCCGAACCGGTCATGTCCTCCTTGGCCTGATAGTGGGCCTGAACCCGCTCCATGATGCGCTCGCGCAAGCCGGCTTCGTCCAGATCGTCGTCCTGCTCCAACCACTCGCGAACCGGCACATGGATGCCAAAATCACCTTCTAGGGCTTTTTCCAGCCCGGCCGGATCCCACATCTCGTCGATGGACTGGGGGGGAATAAAACGGCTGATCAGGTCATCGAAAACTTCGAACCGAACCGACTCAATGGTTTCATGAACGTCATCGGCTTCCATCAGTTCATTGCGCTGAGCGTAGATCACCCGGCGCTGGTCGTTGGCCACATCATCGAAGTCAAGCAGGTGCTTGCGAAGGTCGAAGTTATGCGCTTCAACCTTGCGCTGGGCGTTTTCGATTGCCTTGTTCACCCAAGGGTGCTCGATTGCCTCACCTTTCTCCATGCCCAGCCGTTTCATCATCGAACCCATGCGGTCCGAAGCGAAAATGCGCATCAGGTTGTCTTCGAGCGACAGGTAGAAGCGGCTGGAGCCGGGGTCCCCCTGGCGTCCTGAACGGCCCCGGAGCTGGTTGTCGATACGTCGCGACTCGTGCCGCTCGGTACCGATGATATGCAGGCCACCGGCATCGACGACCGCCTGATGACGCTGATTCCAGGCCGCGCGCAATTCGGCCTTTTTGGGCTCACTTATCTCACCGAGGGCTTCAAGTTCGGCCTCAAAATTACCGCCGAGCACGATATCCGTACCACGACCGGCCATGTTGGTTGCAATGGTGACCGCGCCGGGCTGCCCAGCCTGGGCGACAATGTGCGCTTCACGCTCATGCTGCTTGGCGTTGAGCACTTCGTGGGCGATTTTTTCCTTATTGAGCTTCTTGGCCAGCAGTTCCGATGTTTCGATCGAGGTCGTGCCCACCAGCACCGGCTGCTTTTCAGAAACGCGCTGCTTGATGTCCTGGACAATGGCATCGAACTTTTCGGCCTGGGTCAGGAAAACCAGATCCGGGCGATCTTCGCGAATCATCGGCTGATGGGTCGGGATCACCACCACTTCCAGGCCATAGATGGTCTGGAACTCGTAAGCCTCGGTGTCGGCGGTGCCGGACATGCCCGACACTTGTTCGTACACCCTGAAATAGTTCTGGCACGTGATCGACGCCAGGGTCTGGTTCTCGCGCTGAATCGGCACCCCCTCCTTGGCCTCGACAGCCTGGTGAAGGCCTTCCGACCAGCGGCGTCCGGTCAGCGTACGGCCGGTGAACTCGTCGACAATAACCACCTCGCCATCACGCACGATATAGTCCACGTCCTTGTGAAACAGGTGGTGGGCGCGCAGGGACGCACTCAGCGTGTGCATCAGGGGCAGATTGTTGGCGTTGTAAAGGCTGTCGTCCGGCTGGAGCATGCCGGCGCCAACCAGCAGTTCCTCCACCTTGGACATACCGTCCTCGGTCAGGTAGATCTGCTTGGATTTCTCATCTACGCTGAAGTCACCCGGGCCGTCTTCCTCGGCCTGACGCACCAGGTTGGGGACAATTTTGTTGATCTTGACGTAGAACTCCGGGCCTTCATCAGCCGGGCCGGAGATGATCAGCGGCGTTCTGGCCTCATCGATCAGAATCGAATCCACCTCATCAATGATGGCAAATGCCTGTCCGCGCTGTGCGCGCTGCTCGAGCGAAAACGCCATGTTGTCGCGCAGGTAGTCGAAGCCGAATTCGTTGTTGGTGCCGTAAGTCACATCAGCGGCATAGGCCGCACGCTTGGCTGGCGCGGTCATACCCGGAACAGACACACCAACTGTCAACCCAAGGGCCTCGTAAATCGGCTTCATCCATTCGGCATCACGACGGGCCAGATAATCGTTGACCGTCACCACGTGCACGCCCTTGTCGGCGATGGCATTGAGATAGACAGCCAGGGTGGACATCAGTGTTTTTCCCTCACCCGTCTTCATCTCGGCGATCTTGCCCTGGTGAAGCACCATGCCGCCGATCAACTGAACGTCGTAATGGCGCAAACCCAGCGTCCGGACCGCAGCCTCGCGTGCAGCGGCAAAGGCCTCCGGCAACAGCTCGTCGAGGCTGGCGCCATCGACATGGCGCTTGCGCAATTCCCCGGTCTTGTCCTTCAAGGCCTCGTCAGAGAGCTCCTTGAACGAGGCTTCGAGATTGTTAATCGCTGCGACGTCTTGTTCCAGACGCTTGATCAGCCGTTCATTGCGGCTGCCCACGAATTTGGTGATCAGGGCTTTGAGCATGAATATTCCATTGCCAGGTTGATGAGGTTTCTAAGAAAAATCACATGGGGGCGGCCGGGTATGGGCGCAAGCATCAGCCTGCCATTGTAACGCGACCGGCCGCCTGGCGCGCCCCGAAACGGCTATGATGGCTTGATGGAAAAGCCTGCAGAGAAAAAACCGGGCCAGATTGCCAGCGGTGACCGCGCTCTGTCGGCCTTGCTGCGGATGGGGCGGGTTTATGATGAACTGGACCGCCGACTGCAGCCCTCGCTGCCGGAAGGCTCGCGTGGCCATATTCGTGTGGCGTGCATCGACGGCGACTGCCTCGTCCTTGCGGCCACCTCGTCCGCCTGGGCGAGCCGCGCCCGACTCGAAGCCGAAACCCTGCTCCAGGCCGCCCGGGGATTCTGGCCTGAAGATCTCAATCGAACCCGGATCATTGTCTACGCCAAGGCGCTATGACCGGTCGGGAGCGATTGCCGCCGACCAATGGCTATCCAGACGTTCAGACCGCCTGAGCGGGCTGAACGTAGGAAATCGGGGCCGTGGACTCATCCTCGAACGTCACTTCCTCCCAGGCGGTCACGTCGGCCAGTAACGTGCGCAGGAGCAGATTGTTGAGTTCGTGTCCGGACTTGTGGCCGACAAATGCCCCAATCGGGCTGCGGCCCAGCAGGTACAGGTCACCTATGGCATCGAGCACTTTGTGCTTGACGAATTCATCCTCGTAGCGCAAGCCGTTTTCGTTAAGGACACGATAGTCGTCCAGTACAACAGCATTATCCAGGCTACCGCCCAGAACCAGATTGCGCTGACGCAGGTACTCAATATCCCGCGTGAAACCGAATGTGCGCGCGCGGGCGACTTCCTTGAGATACGAGGTCGTTGAAAAGTTGAGATCCGCGGTGCACGAATGGCTGCGAATGACCGGGTGGTCGAAATCAATGGTGAAGCCGACCCGAAAACCATCGAACGGCTCGAAACGGACCCACTTGTCGTCTTCGCGCATCTCGATCGTTTTCAGAACCCGCAGAAAACGCTTCGGTGCGGATTGCTCGGCAATGCCCGCCGACTGGATCAGAAAGGCGAACGGACCGGAACTGCCATCCATGATCGGCACTTCGGCAGCACTGAGGTCAACGCAAAGGTTGTCGATTCCGAGGCCGGCCAGAGCAGACATCAAATGCTCGATGGTGGCGATCCGGACCCCGCCCTTGACCAGCGTGGTCGAAAGCGCGGTATCGCCGACATTGTGCGGAGTGGCTTTGATCTCAACGGCGGGGCTCAAGTCGACTCGACGAAATACGATGCCGGTGTTGACCGGGGCCGGGCGAAGCGTCATCAGTACTTTCTCCCCTGTGTGCATACCAACGCCGGTAGCACGGATGACGTTTTTGAGTGTTCTTTGCTTGATCAATGAATTTTCCCTTGCTGGTAACGGCGCCGCGGAATATTAGCACAGTTTAGTCGCATAAAAGCAAAGCTTTGTGGTTTTGGCCACACTTGTTGCATCTGAGCAACACCGCATAGCACGCCGTCGCCCGGGCAACTCACGCCGATGGCGAGGCGGCGTGGTGCCCGTTGCCCGGTCAGGCCTCCATCATGAACAACTTGACCGGCTTATTTTTGCGACCCCGCTCCGGGCTTCAATGTTCCATTGAAACTGAAAATATTTTCAGTCAGCCTGGTTGCGTAAAAAAGCCGGGATATCCAGGTAATCCAGCTCTTTCTGCTCGCCGTAAAGCTTCTTGCGATCTCTGTTTTCTTCGCTGGCATGTGCTGAGCCGCGTTCATTCTGGCTGTGATAGGCGGGCCGATTGTCAGTGCCGGTTCGAACGACTTTCATCGGACGTTCCTGGCGCCGCGTGTGCTGCTCGCCTAATCCGGTTGCCACCACCGTGACGCGAATCTCGTCGGTCATATCCGGATCGATGACGGTACCAATGACCACTGTGGCATCGTCGCTTGCCAAGTCCGCAATGGTAGTACCGACTTCCTCGAACTCCTTCATGGTCAGGGTCATTCCGGCCGTCACATTGACCAGAATGCCACAGGCGCCGCTGAGATTGACATCTTCGAGCAACGGCGAGCCGATGGCGGCCTGGGCGGCCATCAGTGCCCGATCCTCGCCGGAAGCGGTTCCCGAACCCATCATGGCCATGCCCATCTCACTCATCACCGTGCGCACATCGGCGAAGTCGACGTTGATCAGGCCCGGACGGGTAATCAGTTCGGCAATGCCCTGAACCGCGCCGGAAAGCACCTGGTTGGCCGCCTTGAAGGCGTTGAGCAGCGAGATCTCCGAACCCAGCACGCTGAGCAGCTTGGCGTTGGGAATTGTGATCAGAGAATCGACATGGTGGCTGAGTTCGTCGATCCCCTGCTGGGCAACGGCCAGCCGTCGCTGACCTTCGAAGGGAAACGGCCGGGTGACGACGGCCACGGTCAGGATGCCCATTTCCTTGGCGGTCTGGGCGACCACGGGGGCGGCACCTGTGCCGGTGCCGCCACCCATTCCAGCAGTAATGAAAACCATGTCGGACCCGGACAGCATTTCCTTGATCCGGTCGCGGTCTTCCAGGGCCGACTGCCGGCCAACTTCCGGGTTGGCTCCGGCACCCAGACCCTTGGTCACGCTGGACCCGATCTGCAAAATCGACTTGCCGGCAAAATTGCGCAGCGCCTGGGCATCGGTATTGATACAGATGAACTCGACGCCCTCAATGGCCGAATCGACCATCTGGTTGATGGCGTTGCCGCCACCGCCGCCGATACCGATGACCTTTATGGTCGCTCCGGGCGTGTAATTTTCTACTAATTCAAAAGGCATGATGGATGTACTCCTGTAACTCGCCATTAACAATCAACAACAACCAATCGGGAACCTAAGGTGGCGACACGCGTTTTCTTGATCGAACGCTTTGTGTCGCTCCCATTGCCTTGCCCGAACGCTTTCACGACTAAAACTCCCCTTGAAACCAGTTTTTGATCCGTTCCCAGATTCCCCCGCCGCCGCGCCCGATATGGGAGCGCCGAGAGCCGTCCGAGCGGCTGCCGTAGAGCAGCAGGCCGACGCCGGTGGCGTGAATCTGGTTATTGACCACTTCAGACAGACCGGTCACGCCCTGGGGCGAACCCAGGCGGACCGGCATATGCAGAATTTCTTCAGCCAGCTCGACGACGCCCTCCATCTTCGAGCCGCCGCCGGTCAGCACCAACCCGGCCGGAATCATTGATTCGAACCCCGACTGGCGCAGCTGCTTGTGAACATGGTTGAACAGTTCGCGATAGCGCGCTTCAACCACCTGGGCCAGGGTCTGGCGCTCCAGGCGGCGCGACTCACGATTTCCGACACTGGGCACCTGGATGGTTTCGTCAGTCGAGACCATCTGCTCCAGGGCGCAGGCGTACTTGATCTTGATTTCCTCGGCATGCACGGTGGGGGTGCGCAGGGCGACCGCGATGTCATTGGTCACCAGGTCGCCGGCAATCGGGATGCAGGTGGTATAGCGGATGGCGCCCTCGGTGAACACGGCCACGTCGGTGGTGCCGGCGCCGATATCGACCAGGGCAATGCCAAGGTCACGCTCATCGTCGCTGAGCACGGCGTAGCTGGAGGCGAGTTGCTGAAGGATCAGGTCATCGACCTGAAGGCCGCAGCGGGCCACGCACTTGGTGACGTTCTGAACGGCGCTGACGGCGGCGGTGACCAGATGCACGCGGGCTTCCAGGCGCACGCCCGACATGCCGACCGGCTGGCGAATGCCATCGGTCGAGTCAATGACGTATTCCTGTGGCAGCACATGCAGAATGCGCTGGTCGGCAGGCACCGCCACGGCGCGCGCCGATTCAAGCACGCGTTCGACATCGCCATCGACCACTTCCTTGTCACGGATGGCCACGGCGCCATGCGAATTCAATGACCGGATATGGCTGCCTGCAATCCCCGCGAACACCGAGTGGATTTCACAATCAGCCATCAGTTCGGCCTCTTCGACCGCGCGCTGAATCGACTGCTCGGTCGACTCGATATCGACCACCACACCGCGCTTGAGCCCGCGCGACGGGTGGCTGCCGAGACCAATGACTTCGACCTGCCCGTCAGGCTGGATCTCGCCGACGATGGCGACAATCTTGCTGGTGCCGATATCCAGGCCCACGACCAGCGATTTGTCGGTCCGTTTAGCCATGTTGCTCTCTCTCGTCTGGATGAGGTTCGGCCCAGCGCACGGCCAGCCCGTTGGTGTAGCGCATATCAACGCGCGCAGCCCGGCGCTCGCCGCGGTTGAGTTGATCGTGGACGGATACGAAACGCGCCAGGCGCTCATCGACCTGGTCGCGACCGAGCATCAACTCGATCCCGTTGCCCAGCACCAGCGTCCAGGCGCCGCGCTCATCCAGCTTCAGCCGATCGATATCGAGCCCAATGCCATCCAGTTCCCGCCGCATCCTGAGCCAGTTGTCGAGGACATCCTGGCGTCGTCCCTCCGGGCCACTCAAATGCGCCAACCCTTGCATGCCGCCGATACCGCTGACCTCGAACACATCGCCGCGGTCGCTGAACAGGCTGCTTTCGTTCCAGCGCGCCACAGGCCGATGCTCGACAATGACAATGTGCAGTGCATCCGGCCAGTGCCGGCTGACTTCGGCCCGTGCCACCCAGGGCAAGGCTTCGATATCCTGGCGAGCCCGACGCAGATCGGCCGCGAAAAAACCGCTGGCGGCAGGGGTGGCCGCGGCAGCCCGGATCTGGCTGGCCGAGGTGCGGTGCAGCTCACCTTCCACATCGAGCCAGCGTATCGGCCACTGGTCGGCGCCGATCAAGCCTGAGCGCAGCCACAGGCCGCCCAGCACCAGTGTCCCCACCAGTACCAGGCTTGCC
>JBGTLI010000397.1:0-7933 GCA_041744195.1 Wenzhouxiangella sp.
ATCATGGCGGTGGCGATGCTGGGCGCGGCGATTCATGGCCCCAGGAACTGGATGCGCTGGATCTACGCTGTTCCTTTCTTTGGTGGCGCGATCTGGGGCATGGTTACGGCCGGTCAGCACGTGCGCCTGCAGGGCCAACCGCCGGATCTCATGAGCGGTTGTGGGGCCGACTGGCAGACCATGATCGATTTCGAATGGTCAACCAGCGAAATCCTGCGCGAAGCCTTCACTGCCTCGGGCGACTGCGCGGATATTGACTGGACTTTTCTCGGTCTGTCAATGCCGGCCTGGACGTTGATCTGGTATGTTGGCCTTTCAGCGTTTATGCTCTGGGTACTGATCGCCCGAAGACCGGGCTGACATAACGAAAATGACAGCAGGCAAGCCATGAACGATCGACTGAAAACAATCACCCCGGCCAAGGGGTGGCGCCCCGATTCCTGGCAGCAAAAGCCTGCCGGGCAACAAGCGACTTACCCGGACGACCGGGCCCTGAAAACCGCGCTGACCCAGTTGGCTGCCATGCCGCCGCTGGTGACATCCTGGGAGATACTGGAACTGAAACGCCAGATCGCCGAGGCGCAGGCCGGAAAGCGCTTTTTTCTGCAGGGCGGGGACTGCGCCGAAGTGTTCAGCGAGTGTGAATCCTCGATTGTCGCCAACAGGCTGAAAGTCCTGCTGCAGATGTCGCTGATTTTGCTCCACGGGCTGGAGATGCCGGTGCTGCGCGTGGGTCGTTTCGCTGGCCAGTATGCCAAGCCGCGTTCGGCCGACACCGAAACCCGCGAAGGCATCACGTTGCCGAGCTACCGTGGCGACCTGGTCAACGCCCCTGAATTTACAGCCGAGGACCGCGTTCCCGATCCGGGCCGCCTGCTGCGCGCCCATTCGTGCTCGGCCCTGTCGATGAATTTTGTCCGCGCCCTGGTCGACGGCGGTTTCGCTGATTTACACCATCCCGAGTACTGGGATCTTGGCTGGGTTGAGCACTCTCCGCTGGCCGCTGAATTTCACCGAATCGCCGACAGTATCGGCCAATCCGTGCGTTTCATGGAAACCATCACCGGCCAGCAGCCGGGAAGCCTGCGCCGGGTCGACTTTTTCACCTCTCACGAGGCACTGCACCTACCCTACGAGCAGGCGCTGACCCGCCAGGTGCCGCGCCAGTGGGGTTGGTTCAATCTGTCCACCCACTTCCCCTGGATCGGCATGCGAACCGCCGAGCTCGAAGGTGCTCACGTTGAAATGTTCCGTGGCGTTCGTAACCCGGTTGGCATCAAGGTGGGTCCGGGAATGAGTCCGTCATGGCTCAAGAGCTTGATTCGCACGCTCAATCCCGATAACGAAGCCGGTCGCCTGGTCTTGATTCATCGCATGGGCGCCGACAGGGTTGCCGACTTCCTGCCGGAATTGATTGAAGCCGCCAAGGCGACTGGTTCACCGGTTTTGTGGATATGCGACCCAATGCACGGCAATACCGAAAAAACGGCAAATGGCTACAAAACCCGTCGCTTTGCCAACATCCAGGCCGAACTGGAGCAGGCCTTCGAGATTCACGCTTCCTGCGGATCACGTCTCGGCGGCGTTCACCTTGAGCTGACCGGTGAAAATGTCACCGAGTGCATGGGAGGAGCTCGCGAACTCAACGAAGCCGACTTGGCCACCTGCTACAAAACCACCGTCGATCCGCGCCTGAACTACGAACAGGCTTTGGAGATGGCGATGCTGGTGGTTCGGAAGCATAGAAGCCTGGCCTGACGGCCAGGCGGGAAAAGGCCTTCTTTCCCCTTTTACTGTTCCCCGTTTCCGGTTGCTCGTCAGAGCAACCCTTCAACAGCCGCGCGTTCTTCGCGCAACTCCGCGTCGGTGGCATCCATGCGGGCGCGGGCGAAGTCACTAATCTGGAGATCGGGGACAATCGACCAGCGGCCGTTTTCGCAGGTGCAGGGGAAAGAGTAGATGACGCCCGGTGCAATACCGTAGGTGCCGTCCGAGGGCACAGCCATTGAAACCCAGTCATCACCATCAGTGCCCAGCGCCCAGTCGCGGATGTGGTCGATGGCTGCTGATGCCGCCGATGCTGCGCTTGAAGCGCCGCGGGCTTTGATAATGGCGGCGCCTCGCTGCTGGACCGTGGGAATGAAATCGTTCACATACCAGTTCTCGTCCAGGCCATCCAGTACCGGCCTGCCAGCGACAGTTGCGTGATACAAATCCGGGAACTGGGTGGACGAATGGTTGCCCCAGATGGTCATGTGTTTGATGTTGGTGTGGTGGATGGCCTCTTTGGCAGCCAATTGGGCGATCGCGCGATTGTGGTCCAGGCGAGTCATCGCGGTAAAGTTTTCTGCCGGCAGATCAGGGGCGTTGGCCTGTGCGATCAGCGCATTGGTATTGGCCGGGTTGCCGACCACGAGCACCTTGACGTTGCGGCTGGCCACTGCGTTGAGCGCCTTGCCCTGGGGGCCAAAGATCTTGCCATTCTCACTCAACAAGTCGGCTCGCTCCATGCCGGGCCCACGCGGGCGGGCGCCGACCAGGATGGCGAAATCAGCATCCCTGAACCCTTCCTCCAGATCAGTGGTCGCCACGACACCATGCAGCAACGGGAATGCGGCATCTTCCAGTTCCATTTCCACGCCCTTGAGCGCATCCAGCGCAGGCGGTATCTCCAGTAATTGCAGGATCACCGGCTGAGTGGGGCCCAGAAGGTCTCCCGAAGCGATTCGAAAGCAAAGCTGGTAGCCGATCTGACCGGCTGCGCCGGTGATCGCGACGCGCACGGGGTCATTCATGGTTTTCTCCGGATCGATTGAGTCAGGCCGCGTATTTTACCGGTTTACCGGTCCAGGGTTGTACTTCAATTCGACAAGGCCGTTCAGAGTGAAATGAACAGAGCCGCAGTCGGAACCTCCCGCACGGTGCCGCCCGGAGAAACAATATTTTCTTACCTGGGTTAATCTGCCCGTTCAATTAATGCATAAATGGAGATTGTTGGATGAAGATTCCTTTTGGCGCTGTTGCGCTTTCGCTTGCTTTTTCAGTCTCAGCCAATCCTCTTGATGAGTATTGGTCGAATCTTGAAGCGCTGTGTGGCAATGCCTACGAGGGTGAGCTCATCACCCATCCGGAAGGCGAAACCGGTTTTGTCGATCAGCGTTTGGTCATGCATGTACGTGATTGCCAGGAAAACCGCATCCGCATTCCGTTTGTGGTCGGCGACAACCTGTCCCGAACCTGGGTCCTGACACGCAAGGATGACCGCATTGAGCTCAAGCATGACCATCGCCATGAGGATGGCACATCGGAAGAGCAAACGATGTATGGCGGCACCTCGACTAACCGTGGCCGCGCCAACGAACAGTATTTTCCGGCCGACGAACAAACCCGCGAAGTCATTGAGGCGGCTTTCTCGAACGTCTGGGTGATGCGGGTCTATCCGGACAAGACCTTTACCTACGGCCTCTGGCGTCTCGGTACGCCCCGGGTTTTCGAGGTTGACTTCGATCTGACCCGGATGGTTGAGCCGCCACCTGCTCCGTGGGGCTGGAAGGATTGATTCCGATCACCCGTCCGGGGTGGTCTTGAGCCAATGCATGCTGAACAAATTGTCTGGATCTTTCCAGACTTTGACTGAATGAAGCCCGGCTCGCTCTGCGAGCCTGCGAAAGTCGGCGACTGAATACTTGTGGCTGTTTTCAGTGTGGATCGAGTCGCCGGGTTCGAAGTCAAAACTGCGGCCGCCGACCTGGATCCGGGTTGGACGTTGAGCGACCAGATGCATCTCGATTCGTTTCTGATCAGGGTTGAAGCGGGCTTCGTGGACGAATGCGTCGACCTCGACCGTGGCATCGAGCTCCCGATTGATGCGGTGCAGGAGATTGAGATTGAATGCCGCGGTAATGCCGTCGCGATCGTCATAGGCGGCCAGAAGCCGCTGTTTGGGTTTGAGCAGATCAACGCCGATCAGGATAGCGCCCGTGGGGCCAGCGATATTGGCCATGCGCTGGAGGAATACGGCAGCCTCGTTGTGCTCGAAGTTGCTGATGGTCGAGCCGGGAAAATATACCAGGCGGCGCTGCGCGGGCGGGTCCAGTGCCAGCAGTTCAGCGCTGATTGGCTGGGTGTAGTCGGCTCTCAACGGCCGGATCTCGATGTCCGGAAACGCCGATCGCAGCTCACGGGCCGAGACCGCCAGCGCAGCGGCCGAGATTTCTATTGGCGTGTAGGCCCGAGGTCGATAAATACCGGCCAGTAGCTTGCGGGTCTTGACGCCAGCCCCGGAGCCCAATTCGACCACATGGACACCAGGTCCTGCCAAGGTGCTGATTTCGCCGATGTGGGCCTCATGCAGCGCCAGGTCAGCCCGGGTGACGTAATAGTCTTCGGTCTGGCAGATCGCTTCAAACAGCTCTGAGCCGCGTGCATCGTACAGGTATTTGCACGGCAGGCAGCGTGGAGTGGCGGAAAGGCCGGCGACAACGTCATCAAGAAAGGCTCGTGTGGCCTCGTTCGCGCTCACGCCCCGCTGTCCCGGGCCAGACGCACGCCGCTGAATTGCCAGCGATCCACCGGATAGAAAAAATTGCGATAACCCGGGCGGATATGGCCGTTCGGGGTGGCGCAACTACCGCCACGCAGAACCATCTGGTTGGCCATGAACTTTCCATTGTATTCGCCCACGGCTCCGGCTGCGGCCTTGAACCCGGGGTAGGGTGCATAACTTGAGGCCGTCCATTCCCAGACATCCCCGAACATCTGGCCGGGTCTGCCCTGGTGCGGGCCGGGGCGCGGGTGGAATTGACCGCTATCGGCAAAATAACCGGGTGTGTCGCATTGCGCGCTTGCCAGCTCCCATTCAGCCTCAGTCGGCAGGCGCGCGCCGGCCCATTGAGCATACGCAAAAGCTTCGTACATGCTGACATGACAAACCGGCTCATCCATGTCCAGCGCCCGCGCGCCAGCCAGGGTATACAAGTGCCAGTCCTGACCGGTCTTGAACCAGTAGAGCGGTGAACAGGCCTTTTCGCGCTGGATCCACTCCCAGCCGTCAGCGAGCCAGAGCTCCGGGCGCTGGTAGCCGCCCTCGTCCATGAATGCAAGGAATTCGCCGCAACTGACCGGGTGAGAGGCGATCTGGAAATCGGCAACAAAGACCTGGTGGCGGGGTAATTCATTGTCAAAGCAGAACCGGTCGTCCCGACTGCCTTGCTGCACCAGACCACCACTGATATCGCGCCAGCTGAACTTACCACGACGATGCCCCGCGCCCGCCGGCTCTGCCCAGGCGGGATAGCCCGGATTGTGGCTGAACGCATGCTTCAGGTCGGTGACCAACAGCTCCTGATGCTGTTGTTCATGATTGAGGCCCAGGATGATGAGTGGTGCGAGATTCTGCAATTCCCCCTCGCCCAGTTCGCTTATCAATGCGGACATCGCCGCGTCAACATGTTGTCGGTAATGGCCAACGCGTTCAATATCCGGCCTTGAAATCAGTCCGCGTCTGGCGCGGGGAAATTGCTCGCCGATGCCGTTGTAGTAGGAGTTGAACAGGTAGGCAAATTGAGGATCAAATTCCCGGTAGCCGGGCCTGTGCGACTTGAGGATAAAGGTTTCGAAAAACCAGGTGGTGTGCGCCCTGTGCCATTTGGCCGGGCTGGTTTCCGGCATGGACTGAAGATTCTGGTCTTCGGGCGATAGTCCCGCGGTCAGCTTTTCCGTGGCCTGTCGCACATTCCGGTAGCTGGCTTGCAGTAGGGAATCATCCACGTCTTGCCAAAGTTGCTGATTAAAATCAGGACAACCCAGACGCAGAACATCGGCTTCGGGTGAGGTGGTGACCATTGTTGGAAGAATACCCGGCAGTCGGTGCAATCAATGTCAAAGTCTGGGTGCGCCGGACAGGAAAATCAACATCAACAAATTGGCCGTGTATGTGTGACTGCGCACTCACTATCGCTTTACGCGCCGATAACATATTGTTTCTTATGTGCTAACGGAAGGCTTGGGAGAATCGCTTCGATTCTTTCCAACCACATAAAAATGATGATGATCAAGAACGTGATCCTGACCCTTGTCTTGCTTGCCGCATCGTTATCGGCCAGCGCCAGCGTCCTTCTGAATATCGACGGGCTGGATTATCCGGGTGAACACCAGCTCGGATACGATGTCAGCGCAATGGTGTTCCATGTCGAGTTTCTCGGCAGCCACGCCTGCGAAGGGTCAGTGGTTTCGGGACCGGGTAGCGGATTGAGGCTGGATGTCAACGGCCAGTTGTACGCTCTTAGCGGTTCCATTACCCTGGAACTGGGTGACGATCCCGTTCGGCTGATGATGACGACGACTGCCGGAGACCTCACTTGCGAATTGGAAGGAATTTTTCGAGATTCCTTTTTCAAAATCTGAAAACGATGCTGCGATCCTGAATGTCACGTGTGAATGTCACGTGGCAACGATGGCCGGATTTCAGTCGATATCGTACTTCTTGAGTTTGTATCGCAGGGATCGGAAGGTGATGCCGAGCTGTCGGGCTGCTTCTGTTTTGTTGTAGCGCGCTTCGCGCAAGGCGTTTTCAAGTATCCGTTTTTCGACATCCTCGATGTAGTCGTCAAGGCTGCGGTCATCCGGGCGGACCGCAATACTGTCCTTGTCCGGAATCAAGTCGCCGCCCAGACTTAAATCCTCCTCGATAATCTCATCGCCCTCGCACAGGGTGATGGCGCGCTGCAGAATATTGACCAGTTCGCGCACGTTGCCGGAAAATGTGTGTTGCTTGAGTGCTTCGACGGCATCCTCTCCCAGTCGCCGAGGCGGCTCTCCCCATTGCTCTCCAATGGAATGCAGGAAATGCTCGGCCAGAATGACGATGTCGCCCCGACGCTCGTTCAAGGACGGCATTTGCAGTTCAATGACGTTGAGCCGGTAATACAGGTCGTTGCGGAAGGTGCCGTTCTCAACTAACGGCTTAAGCGGCTTGTGGCTGGCCGAAAGGATTCGAACGTCGGTTTTTATTTCCTGACGTCCGCCAATCGGGCGCATGGTTTTCTCCTGGATGACGCGCAAGAGCTTGACCTGCATCGGCAACGGCAGGTCGGCGACCTCATCGAGAAACAGCGTGCCGCCCTGAGCGGCCTGGAACAGGCCTTGCTTATCGGCATCGGCGCCGGTAAAACTGCCTTTCATATGGCCGAAGAATTCGCTTTCCATTAGTTCAGACGGAATGGCGCCGCAGTTGACCGCAATAAACGGTTCGTCCGAACGCGGTCCCAGATCATGAATCAGACGCGCGGCAAGCTCCTTCCCTGTGCCGGAATCACCGCTGATCAGGATTGGCGCCTGACTGCGCGCCAGCTTGGCGATGGTCTGGCGGACGCGCTTGATGGCTTCAGACTTGCCGATCAGACGTTGCAACAGAAGTGATTTATCGCCGGGGTGAGCGCTATCGGCATCCGGCGCCGCAGCCGGTGCCGGGGCTTCGCTGGCGCTGATGGCGGACTTGGCCGCGTCGTCCTTGCGCAGCTTCAGCGCCGTGCGAACCAGGTTTCGCAGCACTTCCAGGTCAACCGGCTTGGAGACGAAGTCAAAAGCGCCGTACTTGAGTGCAGTGACGGCGTCCTCGACCTTGCCAAAGGCAGTGATCATGGCAACCGGAATCTGATCGTGGTCGCGGTTGATTTCCTTGATCAAGCTCAAGCCATTGCCGTCTGGCAGCCGCATATCCGTCAGGCAAAGGGCGTAATCCGGGTTTGCTGACAGACAGCGACGGGCCGCAGCGAGGTCTTCGGCGGTATCGACCTCCAGGCCCATGCGGCTCAAGGTGATGTCCAGCAGTTCGCGCAGGTCCGGCTCGTCATCGACCACCAGGGCGCGCATCTGGGTCATTCCATCTCCTCTTCTGACTCGTTTATCGAGCTTGTCAAGTTCGTGATCCTAT
>JBGTLI010000398.1:0-5723 GCA_041744195.1 Wenzhouxiangella sp.
GCCGGCGGCGGCCATGGTCTGGTCCACCGGCTGACCGGCCAGGTGCTGAGCGTAGATCGCCGTGCGCAGGATCTCCTGGCGATCCAGCGCCTGGCCAAAGCCCGGCATCATGGCGTGGCGCCCATTGGCAATACTGGTCCAGACCTGCTCGGTCCCGCCACCCCAGATCCAGTGACCATCGGTCAGGTTCGGATAACCCCGGGCGCCACGGGCATCGGAGCCGTGACAGGTCGAGCAATTGTGGGCAAAGATATTGCGGCCCATGCGGATGGCGTCGGGATCACGCGCCAGTTCGTCCAGCGGCCGGGCGATCAACTCGCCCCAGCGCTCTTCGAACAAGCGGTTTGCCCGGGCCATCTCTTCCTGGTACTGACCTTCGGAAGTCCAGCCCAGCACGCCTTCGAACCGGCCCAGGCCCGGGTACAGGACCAGGTAGATCAGCGACCAGATGACCGTGCCGTAAAACAGCCACAGCCACCAGCGCGGCATCGGGTTGTTGAGTTCGGTCAGGTCATCATCCCAGACATGACCCGTGGTTTCGTCGCCATTCCTGTTGGTGGAGGGAATCTTGGCCCGACCCGTGGCCACGAACAGCCAGACCATGCCGGCGGTGAATCCCAGGGTGATGATGACGACAAACCAGTGCCAGAAAGCGCTCATGGGGCGTCCTCCCGATTGTCGTGTTGGTCGTCTTCGTCCAGGGGCAAATGGGCCTGGTCGTCGAAGTCTTCCTTTTTCTTGATCAGGAATACCCAGATTACGATGGCCACGAAGGCCAGCATGGCAAAGCCGGTAATCAAGGCGCTGCTCACGAGTCACCTCCGGGCTGCGGCCGTTGGCGGGTCCATTCGGTGCCCAGCCCCTGCAGATAGGCGATCAGGGCTTCCAGTTCGGTTTTACCCGAAACCTTCGCGGCGGCGCCGTCAATGTCCTCATCCGTGTAGGGATCGCCGAGGCGCTGAAGCGCGCGCAGGTGACGCTGCAGGCGTGGGCCATCGACCAGTCTTTCGGCCAACCACGGGTAGGCCGGCATGTTCGATTCCGGCACCACGGCCCGGGGATCGATCATGTGCAGGTGATGCCAGTCATCACTGTAAAGCCCGCCTACCCGGGCCAGGTCGGGACCGGTTCGCTTGGAGCCCCACTGGAACGGCCGGTCGTAAACGAACTCGCCGGCCACCGAGTAGTGGCCATAGCGCTCGGTTTCGTCGCGGAAGGGTCGGATCTGCTGGCTGTGGCAGTTGTAGCAGCCCTCGCGGACGTAGATATCGCGCCCGGCCAGGCGCAACGGGCTGTAGGGCTGGACGCCATCGGCCGGTTCGACGATCGAGCCCTTGAACATCAGCGGAATGATCTCGACCAGGCCACCAAAACTGATCACGACCACGATCAGGACGGCCATGAGCCCGACGTTCTTCTCAATCTTTTCATGCAGCATGCGGGCTCTCCAATGCGGTGGCAGGTGCGGCTACTTGAACGTCGAATTCGACGTCGCGCCTCAAGGCCATTTGCCAGGTCTTGTACATGTTGTAGACCATGACGAACATGCCGGCGGTAAAGATGATCCCGCCAATCAGGCGCAATATGTAATACGGCTCGGTGAACTTCAGTACCTCGACGAAGGTATAGGTCAGCGTGCCGTCATCATTGAAAGTCCGCCACATCAGGCCCTGCATCAGTCCGGCGATCCACATCGCGACGATGTAGAGCACGGTGCCGATGGTCGATGTCCAGAAGTGCCATTCAATCAGTCGGGTGGAGTACATCTCCTTGACCCCCCACAGGCGCGGAAAGAGGCAATACAGCGAGCCGATGGAAATCATGGCCACCCAGCCCAGCGCGCCGGCATGCACATGGCCGATGGTCCAGTCGGTGTAGTGCGACAGGGCATTGACTGTCTTGATCGACATCATCGGACCCTCGAAAGTGGCGATGCCGTAGAACGACAGGGCGACGATCATGAAGCGCAGAATCGGGTCGGTCCGAAGCTTGTGCCAGGCGCCGGACAGGGTCATGACGCCGTTGATCATCCCGCCCCAGCTCGGCGCCAGCAGCATGACCGAGAAAATCATGCCCAGGGTCTGGACCCAGTCCGGCAAGGCGGTGTAATGCAGGTGGTGCGGGCCGGCCCACATGTAGATCGCGATCAGCGACCAGAAATGAACGATGGACAGGCGATAGGAATAAATTGGACGCCCCGCCTGCTTGGGCACGTAGTAGTACATCATGCCGAGAAAGCCGGCGGTCAGGAAGAAACCGACCGCATTATGGCCGTACCACCACTGCACCATCGCATCGACTGTACCGGAGTAGATTGGGTAGGAGTGTGTCAGTGTGGCCGGCATGGCCAGGTTGTTGACGATATGCAATACGGCCACGGTGAGGATGAATGCACCGAAAAACCAGTTGGCCACGTAAATATGCTTGACCTTGCGCTTGACGATGGTGCCGAAAAAAACCACGGCATAGGCAACCCAGACCAGCGCGACCAGGATCGCCAGCGGCCAGATCAGCTCGGCGTACTCCTTGCCCATGGTCAGCCCCATCGGCAGGGTGATCACGGCGCCGACGATCACCGCCTGCCAGCCCCAGAACGTGAACGATGCCAGCCAGTCGCAGTAAAGACGCGCATGACAGGTACGCTGGACGGCGTAGTAGCTGGTTGCGAACAGGGCTGAACCGCCGAAAGCAAAGATCACCGCGTTGGTGTGAAGGGGGCGCAGGCGGCCATAGCTCAGCCAGGGAATCTCCCAACCCAGGCCGGGCCAGACCAGTTGCGCGGCGATGAACACGCCGACAGCCATGCCGACGATGCCCCAGATGACGGTCGTTACGGCGAACTGGCGCACGACCTTGTCGTTATAGATTGCGGTTTGGCTCATGAAAGTTCCCTGTGAGGTGATGCCAGCCTTTTATCGAACGAAATTATCGGGGCAGCACATGGGGGTCGGACTTGACCAGGATCAATCTTTCACATTTTTGACTGTGGGACCTGATCAGCGAAACACGGTAGCCATTGTCGATGAGCCGTTATGATGAGTGCAAGTCTGTGCTGGATGGCTGGTTTTTGCATAAACGAATTTCGATCGACGATTGGCTGATCACCGAGGCCGTGCGCCATGCCGAAGAAGGCGCTGGTCGTCGGGGAGACGATGAAACGGCCCTGAAGCTTGCCGCGCTGGCAGGCGCGCGACCGGACACCCGGCTGGTGGCTCGCGCACGCGCCCTGCCAGGTACCGAGTCCGTGCAGGCCGATGTCAGCCGTCTGCGCAGCCTGGTGGCCAGGCTGGCTGTCATTCTGGTCGGGCTGGGTCTGCTCGCTGGCTGGCTGGCCGCGCGCGCCGGGATCAGCGAGCGCGAGATCGACATCCTGCTGATTTCTTTCACCCTGCTGGGTTTGCCCAGCCTGATGCTGCTGGTCTGGTTCGCCTTCCTGCTGGCCAGCTTTCGCGGCAACGCAGCGGCCGGCATACTCGGACGCCTGCTGACGGCTGGCCTGGTCCGCTTGTCGCCGCGCCTGTTGGCCAGCCCGCTGGCGGCCGAGGTAACCCGCGCAGGCATCGGCCTGCTGCGCACTCCGTTCGGGCGCTGGTATCTGAGCACGCTGTCGCACTTGTTCTGGTTGGCCTATGCCGGAGGCGCCCTGCTGACCCTGATCATTTTTTTCAGCATCGTTCAGTACGACCTGGGCTGGGGCACGACCTTGCTGCGTGATGAAACCATCATCACCATGATCGAGGCCGCTGGCACGCTGCCTGCAGCATTGGGCGTCATGCCGCAACCTGATCCGGCCTGGATCGCAGCCGGCCGTGAAGGCGGGCTGGCCGGAACCGAGCGGGCCACCTGGGCCCGATTCCTGCTCGCCCTGGTGGTCGTCTATGGCGCGATGCCGCGGATCTTGCTCAGCCTGTTTTGCGGCGCCATGGCCACCGTTGCCGCGCGCAATCTGACCCTGGATCGCAAGCAACCCGGTTACCTGCGCCTGATGCCTCTGCTGAACCCGGCGCCGACCACATCGA
Source organism: Wenzhouxiangella sp. (assembly GCA_041744195.1). Lineage (GTDB taxonomy): Bacteria > Pseudomonadota > Gammaproteobacteria > Xanthomonadales > Wenzhouxiangellaceae > Wenzhouxiangella. The sequence continues at coordinate 4,020 of JBGTLI010000398.1, forward strand.
GCAAGCATGGTCAGGCGCCAGTCCTTCCTCCGCCCAGACCCAGACGTGTTGCGAAAAAACCGTCGGGTCCGGCCATCCTGGTCGGCATTGAACTGGAGCGTCTTGAAGCGGACTGGCCACCTTCGCTACCCGGGGTCGAGTTGCGCGCACTGGGCCGTGCCGACCGCCGCAGTCAGCGTCAGGAACTACTTGCCGCGCTCAAGGCGCTTAACGATCCACCGCCCGCGTTGATCGTCGTCTGCTCCCTGCTGCGAACACCCGACAGCGGTACCGCGGAATTGCTCAACCGTCTGGCCGATGCCGCTGGCAGCGCCCTAATTCTTGTGCTGGATGAACAATCACTATTGATCGAACGTGGCGGCAACCTGGCATCCCGAGGTGCCGACTGGGAAGCGCTGGCCGAGCGTGTCGGTGGCCGGGCAATCGTCATTGATCTCGATCAGCCCGATGCTTCGGCGCTGGCGCGACTCAAGCAATGGGTTGGAGAAAGCGCATGAAGCTGCCACTGCTCAGAATTGCCGTGGTCGGACATACCAATACCGGCAAGACCTCGCTGATCCGCACCTTGACTCACAACAGAAAGTTCGGCGAGGTGCTTGACCGCGGCGGCACGACCCGCCAGGTCACCTCCACCATGCTCGGAACTGGTGATGAGGCGCTAATCGAACTCTACGATTCCCCCGGTCTTGAGAACGCGCCAGACCTGATCGATTGGCTGGGCAGCCTGCCGGGCGAGCGCCACGACGGGCCGGAACGGATCGATCAACTGCTGGCCGACCCGGCCGGGCGCGAACGCTTCGACCAGGAAGCGCGCGTGCTCGAATTGATGCTCGCAGTCGACGTCGGCCTGTATGTTATCGATGCTCGCGAACCGGTGCTGGAGAAATACCAGGATGAACTGGCAATTCTCGGCCAGTGCGCCCGTCCAATCGTGGCGGTGCTCAATTTCACCGCATCAGATGCCAGCCGCGAGGCTGAATGGCGGGAGGCACTGGCCCGGGTCACCCTGCATACCGTGCTGGCTTTTGACGCGGTCGTGCGCGACCCGGCGACCGAAAGGCGGTTGTTCGAAAAACTGAAAAGTCAGCTTGATGATTTCGCCCCCACGCTGGAAGTCTGGTTGTCTGCCCGTCAACGCGAGGAAGACGAACGCCGCGCCGCCGCACTGCGCGCCATCGCCAACCTGCTGATCGACGCGGCCGCCTGCCGGCGCAGCTACCCGCTTGATCGCGAGGACGAACGCAGCACCCGCTTAAACGAGATCCGCCGCTTGATCCGGCAACGCGACCAGGCCTGCGTCGAGACTCTGCTTGATCTGTACAGTTTTGGTCGTGAGGATTACGCGGGCGATGAATTGCCCTTGACCGACGGCAGTTGGCCCGATGATCTGTTCGACCCGGAAACGCTGAGTCACTACGGCATCAGCACGGGCAAGCATATTGGTGCGGGCGCGGGCGCCGGAGCGATCTTTGATATCAGTACCGGCGGCATGTCACTGGGCGCAGGCACCCTCATCGGCACCCTGGCCGGCGCTGGCAGCGGTCTGGCCCGCACCGTCGGCACCCGCCTGGTTGACCGGGCGCGTGGTAGCGGTCGGCTGGGTGTGGATGACGCTGCTTTGCGCCTGCTGGCCTGGCGCCAACTGACCCTGCTAAGCGGACTGATCCGACGCGGTCATGCCAGCCAGCAACCGCTCAAAGCTGC
>JBGTLI010000399.1:0-7824 GCA_041744195.1 Wenzhouxiangella sp.
CAACAAGCCCATCCTGGCCGGCAAAAAAACGATCTTCGTTGCCCGCCACCCGGGCGACATTGTTGTCAGCTGGTACATCCAGTTCACCAAGCGAACCAAGGCTTTCAAGCGGGAATTACTGGAGTGGGAAGCGACCCGGCCAATCGACCGCGACAGTATCAGCCGCGAGGAATTCATCAGACACCCGGACTTCGGGCTGCCCTGGTTGATTCGCTATCACAATTTCTGGGCTGCCCAGCTCAAAGGCCGTGAGGATGCCCTGATCGTACGTTACGAGGATCTCCGCCAGCAACCGGAGGCCACCCTGCGAACGATCAGCGATTTCATCGGCGAGCGTTTTTCCGATGAAGAGATCAAGGCCACCGTCGAATTCGCCGACTTCGAGAACATGCGCAAGCTGGAAAGTCAGAACTACTTCCAGAACAACTCGCTGAAGCTGCGCAACCCCGATGACCCGGAAATGCGCAAGGTCCGGCGGGCGAAAGTTGGTGGGTTTCGTGAGGACCTCGAATCTGAGTTGTGCGAGTGGGTGGAAAAGACGATCCAGACCGAACTTGACCCGGTCTTTGGCTACGGCGCCGGCAGGTAGCTTCCTGCTTCTTTCAGTTGGCTTGGCTCTGGCCTGACCAGGCTTGACAGCGTTACCAGCCGGATCCCGATGGACTCTAGCTCAGGTAGTGACTTTTCAAGAAATCGGATGGTATTGATGCGCGGGTGACCGATCGCAATCGCGCTGCCACCGGAGCGGGCCAGGGCCAACAGATCAAACCAGGCTTGTTGAATGTGTTCCGGCTCATTGCTGTGATCGAGAAAGACGTGGCGTCGGTTTGCCTTCAGGCCGGCCAGCAGCGCCTTGTGTTCCAGCAGCGTTGTGGGAGAAGTCCGGCTGTCGAGCACAAACAGGGCTTGGCCTCGTTCGCGCCCGAGATGATCAATCGCAGAAACCAGATTGCGCACGGCCTGTTCGTTGGCCGTGAAACGGCTGCCCTGGTGGTTGTTGATGCCAACGGCCCCTTCGACCCGATCCAGGGCATCGGCCAGGTGCACCTGCATCCGCTCAGCGCTCCAGTGCGTACCGATGCAGGTCAGTGCCGGCTGGCAGTTGTCATGGTAAAGCCCGGCCAGCGGCAGATGAATCAAGACATCGCGTTGCTGGCGGCCGGCCAGCCGTGCCAGTCGCCGCGCCGCCGGCGCCTCGGGGATGATCGCCACCGCCACGCGGGAATCCATCGCCATCACCGCATCATCGAGTTCATCCTGAAAACCAAGGTCGTCGATGACAATGGCGATCCGGGGCCATTCGGCACCCGTGGCCATGCTGCTGTACGCCAGCAAAACCAGAACCAGCACCCCCGCGCAGCGTATCCCCCTGGTCACGGCATTATTCCAGTCGTCCTGTTCCCTGATACAGGCGCTCGGCGCTCTTGAACAAGGTCATTGCCTCGTTCAGCCAGGCATCCTGGTTCTCCTGCACCGAACTGTTCATCGAGCTGCCGAGAATGTCCGGTGTGATGCCATGCGACTGGATTTGCCGACCCGACGGGGTATGGTAAAGGGCGGTGGTCAGCCGCATCCCGCCACCATTGCGAAGCGGCCAGATCGTTTGCACTGTTCCCTTGCCGTAGGTTGGCTCTCCCAGCACAACCGCCCGGTTGTGGTCCTGCAGCGCACCGGCGACAATTTCGGACGCCGAGGCCGAAGCGCGGTCAACCAGCACGACCATCGGCACCCCGGCGTGAGCCTCACCCCGGCTGCTGGTGAACTGCTGGGTTGCCGTGCTGCCGCGGCCATCGGTATAGACCACCAGCTTTTCCGACAGGAAGCGATCACTCACGGCCACGGCGGCATGAAGCATGCCACCGGGATTGTTGCGCAAATCGAGAATCAGCCCGGTCGGATTGTCCAGCGAGGACAGTGCATCGTCCAGTTCCGAGGCCGTGTTCTGCTGAAAATTGTTGATCCGCAGGTGAGCGTATCCGCCGGGCAGGTGATCCAGAGTGACACTGGTGCGCCTGATGATCTCGCGGGTCAGGTCAAGCAGCAGGGCATCGGACTGGCCTTCGCGTTCCACGGTCAGAGCAATCAACGTGCCGGGCGCGCCTCGCAGCCATTCACTGGCCACGGCGGCATTGCTTTCATTCAAGCGGGTGTCATCAATGGCGACAATGCGATCGCCCGGAAGGAGACCTGCACGTGCGGCCGGGGAGTCGCCCATCGAGGCGATGACCTGAAGATGATCATGGTTGACGGCGATGCGGATACCGAGCCCGCCGTAGCGCCCGGTCGCCTGCTCCTCGACCCCCTGCAATTGGTCGGCGCTGAGCCAGGCAGAGTGAGGGTCAAGTTCGGAAACCATACCCCGGATCGCGGCCTCCAGAAGGCTTCGATCATCAATCTCGTCAACGTAGTGGTCCTTGATATAACCCCAGGCATCGGCAAAAGCCCGCAAATCCTCGACCCCGACGGCGCCGGAGCGCGGTGGTTCGGCTTGCAGCGGCGTGGACAAAATGCCAATCAGCGCTATGGGAGCTAACAGCAGGGTGGTCGTCAATCGAATCATAGGTCTGCAGGAGGTCAGATGCTGTACATCGGTTAGGTTGAATCTATCATTTCCCGAGCGTTTCGTCATCTAGTGGGAGCCTCTGAATTGTTCAGAGGCTCCCTGACATCCAGCCTGTCGGATTGACCGGCTGCCCGTTGCGTCGCAATTCAAAATAAAGACCGGATTGTCCGCTGCCGCTGGAATTGCCGACGCTGGCGATCACATCACCGGGCCGGACCCAGTCACCGACGTCACGCAACAACGCTTCGTTGTGAGCATAAAGGCTCATGAAACCATCGCCATGATCAATAATCAGGATGAGGCCGTAGCCTCTGAGCCAGTCGGAATAGGCAACCCGGCCGTAGGCGATTGCACTGACGTCCGAACCGACCGGCGCCTCGATCAGCCAGCCGTTCCAGGTCAAATCACCCGCACGGGCCTCCCCGAAACCGTGCCTGATCTCGCCCCGGACCGGACGCGACAACTGGCCACGCAGGTCGGCAATGGACGGAACCTCGATTTCCGGTGGGATATCGGCCAGCGCGCTGGCCAACTCATCCAGCAACTGCGCCAATTCGGCCGCGTCGCGCTCGAGCTCTGACAATTGTTGTTGCCGCGTCTGGACCCGGCCTTCAACTGTTCTGAGCGCCTGTTCACGAACCAGGCGGGCAGCCTCCAGATGCTTGAGCTCAACGTCCTGCCGATCCGCCAGCCGGCGCAGGTCATTGCGCTGGATTTCCTGCTGCTGCCGGGTTTCATTCAACTGTTCGAGCACAAGACCCAGTTCATTCATCAAGTCGAGGCGTGAGCGTGACAGGTAGCCGTGGTAGGCGAGGTGGCGATTCAACTGTCGCGGGTCATCCTGGTTGAGCATCAGTTTCAATCGTGACTGGCCTCCGCGTCGATAAGCCAGAACCAGTTGGCGCGAAAGCGCCTGGGCGCTGAGCGCCACTTGTCCTTCCAGTGCGACCGCTTCATTGGCAAGCGAATCGAGTCGATCATTGATCCAGTCAATATCGGTTTCAGTCTGCCGTCGGGCCCGTTCGGCCGTGGAGACCTCCCGTTCAGCCTGGGCCAGGGCATCAAGCGCCTGATCGCGCTCACCCAGGGCTTCATCCAGTCGGCCGCGAATGATCTGGATCTCATTGCGCAGGGTTTCGAGTTGCGCCTCCATCTGCTCGCGCTCACTTGCCCCAGCCGAACTGCTCGCGGCAAGCAGCAGGACAATCACGGCCACCGACATTGCCACTCGATCAATCACTCTTTTTTTATCAATGACTTGCCAGACATTTCTACTGGAATTTCGAGATCGAGAAGATCAAGCATGGTGGGGGCGATATCGCGCAGGCTGCCTTCGGCATCCATGCTGACAGGGTGTTTGCCCAGATAAACCAGGGGCACCGGGTTGAGGGTATGAGCGGTGTGGACCTGGCCACTGTCCGGGTCGGTCATCTGTTCGACATTGCCATGATCAGCCGTAACCAGCAACTCACCTTCTGCCGCGCGCGTGGCCTCGATGACTTGTCCGAGCAGAACGTCAACGGCTTCCACGGCCTCGACCGCGGCATCGAATTTACCCGAATGTCCAACCATGTCGGGATTGGCGACATTGGCGATGATCACGGCATACCGGCCGCTGCTGATTTCAGCCACCAGCTTGTCGGCCAGTTCGAGCGCGCTCATCTCGGGCTTCAGATCATAGGTCGCGACCTTGGGCGAGGGGATCATCAGGCGCTCCTCGCCAGCGAATACAGTTTCCTCCCCGCCATTGAAGAAATAGGTGACATGGGCATATTTCTCGGTTTCGGCAATTCTCAGTTGCTTCAAGCCGGCCTTTGCGACCACTTCCCCGAACAGGCGCTCCAGCCGGGCAGGCGGAAACGCAACCAGGCAGGGCAGGTCAGCCTGGTACTGGGTCATGGTCAACATGGCCGCCAGATCAGGGCGCCTGGCCTGGAAACCTGAAAACTCAAGCCCAACAAAGGCCTGCACAAGCTGGCGGGCGCGGTCAGCCCGGAAATTGATGAAGATCACCACATCCCCGTCTTCCACGCGCCGGCCACCATTGATCGTTGTCGGCTGCACAAACTCATCATTCTCCTCTCGACCGTAGGCAGCCTCCAGCGCGGCCAAACCAGAGCTTGCCGACTGCTCGGCACGAGCTTCAACGATGGCCAGCCAGGCCCGTTCAATCCGGTCCCAGCGCTGATCCCGATCCATTGCATAATAGCGCCCGCCGATGGTGGCCAACTGCGCGCCCTGGTGGTCAGCCAAGAAGGTTTCGAGCCGACGAACGGAGGGCTTGGCGCTGCGCGGCGGGGTATCCCGGCCATCAAGAAAAGCGTGAACAGCAACCGCTTCGACACCAGCCTCAAGCACGACCTCCAGCGTGGCCAGGAAGTGATCCTCGTGGCTGTGGACCCCGCCGGGAGACAGCAGGCCCATGACATGCACACACCCCCCGGAACTGCGAGCGTGATCCAGTGCCTCGGCCAGTGCCGGATTGCCGGCGAACTCGCCATCAGCGATTGATTTCCCAATCCGGGTCAACTCCTGATAGACAATTCGTCCGGCGCCGATATTCATGTGCCCGACCTCGGAATTGCCCATTTGCCCATCGGGAAGCCCCACCGCCTCGCCCGAGGCCTGCAGCAGGCTATGTGCGCTTTGCGCCCAAAGAGCATCCCAGTTTGGCGTGTTCCCGACACTGATGGCGTTGTCGGCGGCAGCCTCTCGATAACCCCAACCGTCGAGAATCAACAAGGTCAGTGGCGAGCTAGTGGTCATGACGGGTCCGTTGCAATGGCAAATGAGCTTGAATTATCCCATAGAGTTTACGATCCGAGTTCCAATGAGCTCACAACGCTGGCATGAATGGCGGTAATCACCGATAATGGTGGGCTTTGGCCCGATCCCTGCAGACTCATGCAACAATTTCTGGAATTCATTGGTAACCACCCGATACTGTCCGGCGCCTTTGCCATCGTGCTTGCCGCCTGGATCGCCTACGAAATCGGCCGCATGGTTCGCAAGTGGAACGAGGTGGGCACGCTGGAGGCGGTTCGCCTGATCAATCGCGAAGACGCCCTGGTGATTGATGTGTCCAACAGCGCCGATCATGCCGCCGGCCACATTATCGGGGCGATGCATATGCCGCCGTCCCGGATTGAAGCTGGCAACCAGCAATTGCTCAAGCACAAGGATCGCCCTGTGCTGCTGTATTGCAAGAACGGCCAGGTTGCCCCGCAGATGGCCAATCGGCTAGTCAAGCTTGGCTTTACCAACGTCCATGCCCTGGCCGGTGGGCTGACCCAGTGGGTCGCCGACCAGCAACCGGTCAGCCGGCAAAAGGGTTCAGCCAAAAAGAAAGAAAAAAACGCCAAGCCCGGCAAGAAGAAAAAAGGCGAGTCGCCAACTAACGACGCGGGCAATGACTGAGGCGGACGAATAGACCGACGATTGGAGCCAACGATTGGAGCCAACGATTGGAACCGACGATTGGAACCGACGATTAGGACGGACAATCTGTCGTCCGTGAGATCATTTTCGATTGCTTACGCAAATCACTAACCCAGATAGATACTTATTTAAGGACAAATCAACATGGCAGATGACATTCAGAACCCAGACGCTGGCGCAGCACAAGCCAATGGACAAGAATCGCGCGATGCGCAGATGGCCGTCCAGCACGTCTTTCTCAAGGACGCCTCGTATGAAGCGCCTTCCCCCCAGGAGCTTGACCCGTCCGCCGGCCAGCCTGACATCAACCTCAACCTCTCGCAGCGAACCAACCAGATTGAGGAAAATCGCTGGGAAGTGATTCTGTCGGTCACCGTGACGGCCAAGCAGGGCGAAAAAACAGCTTTCATTTGCGAAGTCCAGTACGGCGGCATTTTCCATTTCGCCGGATTCAGCGAAGAGCAGATGCCCTACGTTATCAACGTCTTGTGCCCGAATATTCTGTTTCCGTACAACCGCACCCAGATCGCCAACATGGTATCGGCAGGCGGATTCTTCATGCCGCCGATTCAGCCAATCAACTTTGAAGCCATTTTCCGTCAGCGCCTGGCTGATGCTCAGGCAAAGAAATCTGAGCAAGGTGAAGGTTCCTCAGACAGCGTGCAGTGAGCTTGAAGGTTGCAGTCCTTGGCGCCGGTTCCTGGGGAACCGCGCTGGCCATGCAACTGGCCCGAAACGGCCACCCGGTTTCACTGTGGGCGCGCGACCCGGAGCAGGCCGCCGCCATGCAGCGGCATCGGGTCAATCAACGCTATTTGCCAGACTCACCGTTGCCAGCCGGCATTGAGGTCGATTCCGACCTCAATGCTTGCCTGACCAATGCCGCGCGCGTTCTGGTCGCAGTCCCCAGCCACGCTTTCCCGGAAACCCTGGGGCATCTGACATCAACACTGACCAGCCAGGTCGGCCTGGCCTGGGCGAGCAAAGGGTTCGAGCCCGGTAGTGGTCGTTTGCTGCACGAGGTGGCTGAAGAAATCCTTGGCCCCGATATGCCGCTGGCGCTTGTGACTGGCCCCTCCTTTGCGCGCGAGGTTGCCGCCGGCCTGCCAACGGCCGTGACGGTCGCTGCCAGCGATCCTGAATTCGGCGAAACCTGGGCTGAAATGCTGCATGGGGCCGGATTCCGAGCCTATTACACCGCAGACCTGATCGGGGCGGAACTTGGCGGCGCGGTCAAGAATGTTCTCGCGGTGGCCTGCGGCATGGCCGACGGACTGGAACTGGGCGCCAACACCCGTGCCGCACTGATCACCCGGGGCCTGGCCGAAACCATGCGCCTGGGCAAGGCCATGCATGCCGACCCCCGCACACTGATGGGGCTGGCCGGCATCGGCGACCTTGTATTGACCTGCACCGGCGACCTGTCCCGCAACCGCCGCTTCGGCCTGGCCCTCGGCCGGGGCAGCAGCGTTGAACAGGCCCTGAAAGAAATCAGCCAGGTCGTCGAAGGCGTCAAGACAGCCGAAGAAACCATGCGGCTGGCCGAAAGAATGGGCGTCGACATGCCCATCTCCGAACAAGTCCACGGCATCATCTTCAAGGGCTGGAACGCCCGTGACGGCGTCAAAGTGCTAATGGAACGCGAACTCAAACGCGAGACAGAGTAGGGATTAGAAAAGCTGCACCACAGAGGCAGTAGAGTAGGCGAGGAACTCGGCAAAGGAAAGCCGAGCCCTCGCCCCTCGTCGCACCGGACGTGCGGATTTCCCGCATCCGGCGCTCCCGGTGGATTGGTCACAGGCATGCACAGAGCAAGCAGCGCC
>JBGTLI010000400.1:0-19622 GCA_041744195.1 Wenzhouxiangella sp.
TGCCCACCCTTGAGTTCGGCAAATCCGCGCATGACATTCAGACCAATGCGTGATCCGTCCACGCCATAGGCTTCACAAACCTTCAATGAAGCGATCCGCTGGCCCAGCATTCGTTGGCGACCAGCAATGGAAATCCATTCGCCCACTTCCTCGTCCAGGTCTTCGATCAACACCGAAACCAGCAACTCGGTTTCGTCCATCAACTCAATGGAATTGGCGACCAAAGCGGCGGCCGACTCGACATCCCGCTCGGTTCTGGCCAAACCTTTGAGCCTGTACCAGACGGTTTCAATTCGTGATAGCTGGGCTCGCACACGGTCATCAAGCGCCATGTCTTTCAGGACGTCGATCTGCGATTCAAATACCTCGATCGATTCGACGTAGATCTCCTCGGACCGATCAAGATTGCTCAGCCCAGCAAGACAGTAGGCACCAACCATCCGCTGACCTAGCATTCGTTGACTGCTCGCCAGATTGATGGCCCTACGCAGGAGGACCTTATTCTGATTGGTTGGGGCCGGCTCTGCCTCGCTTTGGTTGTCGTTTTGTTCGGACGTCGTGAACCAAGTCCTGGGGTCAAAAACGCTCCTGTCCTGGGCATGTACTGGGCCATTAGCCAGAAGAAAAAACGCCCCGCACAGAAGGTATCCCCACAGGACCCGGTGAGTCAGTCCCGACATCATTGGGCCAGCCCTTTGTAATCCGATACCAGTTGAGCGGCATTGTTCATGAGTAATTCGGATTGATCCATCATATTGTTCATCGCCTCCCGACCTTCTTCCTCTTCCATGATATATTGCATTTCCGAAAAATAGATACTCGCCTGGTTAAGTTGGCGGCGCATCCCTGCATTGTTATCTGGAGAAGACTCGAGCTCGCTCAGGGTGCCGGTCGCCTCACTTCCAGCCCGACGCAACCCCGTCGACAAGCGTGCGCTCTCCACGCCCCATTCGCGGCAGGTATGCAACATGGCGATCCTTTGACTCAGAATCCTCAGACGCTCAGACAAGCTCACCCATTGGCTGGTCGTCCCCCCCAGGTAATCCTCGAACTGGAGCATGACATCTTCGGCCTGCTGCATCAGGTCATCGGCTGCCTCGAGAACGTCCGCACCAGCGTTGATGGATTTGGACTGGGCGGTTAACAGCGATTTCATTGGGTACCAGGATGACTCGATTCTTGACAGGCTGCTCCGGATATCGTCGCCTGGTGCAGAACGTTGCAGTGCTCGCAGTTGTTCTTCGAACAGTTCGATTGCCGCCGAAAGCCGGTCGCCGGCCTCGGAATTGTTCGTTGCGCCGATGTAGCAGTAGTTGGCGCCCATACGCTGGGTGAGCAACTGGATAGAGTTGGTGACATCTATTGCCTGCCGAAGGTTCAGGCGTTCCTGGGCGGATGAGGTGCCGGACAGGCCTGACAGGATCAGGCCGACGATGACAAGAATGCTTGTACCATGGGTTGTTTTCATTTTCTTCCCTTTTATTGTAAATTTCAGCGGACTGGTTGGTGATCGTTCAGGCCCGAGTTGCAGGTCGGTTCCACAACTGGGATAAAAATGCCCTGATTCGGGACTTTTGGTGGTTTCGGTCAGGCATGATTTCGATATCCTCGACAATCTGGGCCTTTTGCATTCCGGATTTCCGTTGAAGCACTCGATGGTAGCCGATCGCAGCGTTGAGCGCGCGGGCAGCCAGTTCACTGCCAACCGGCTTGTTAAAGACATAGAAAATTCGGGCGTTATTGATCATCTCGATTAATCGTTCAGACTGTATGTCGCATGTGGCCACACAGATGATGATTTCCGGGTATTTGCGCTTCAACGCTTGAAGAAACGAAACGTTATTACGCTCGTCCACATCCAGATCAGAAATCACTACGCCGACAGGAAACAGTCTGAAATATTCTATGGCTTGTTCAATGTTTTCAGCCGTATAAAGGGCGTATTTCTGGGGCATAACTGATTCGAGCTGATCAATAAACTGCTGATCCCGGTCGATGACTAATACATTGGCAGCGGACGAGCCTTCCTGCGATAGCTCCGGCTCCAGTGGATCGCGGTCGTCGGCTTTTTCGACCCAGGAATGGGCAGCCGCGACCGCATCGGATACAGCCGTTCGAAGGCGATCGTTATCCCAGGGTTTGCTGATGAACCGAAACACCTCGCTTTCGTTGATCGATGCGGTGATGTCATTTCGGTCGCTGAAGCCGGTTAACAGTATCCGGGTTGTTCGAGGGGACTGGCTCCGAACGGACCTCAGCACTTCAACCCCTGTCATTCCCGGCATCTTTTGGTCGCTGATAATCACTTCTGCATTATTAATGCGCACAAGCTCAGCGGCTTCAGTTGGGTCGCTTGTGGAAATCACCTTGTAGCGGCGGCGCAATATGGCTTTGAGCGCAAGCAAAATGCCCGGTTCATCGTCAACAAGGACTACTACAGGCAGATCATTGCCCTTCGGGGTCGGCTTAAATTTGGAAGCAGTTTGTGCGCTCACGGCAATTTTCTCCTAATGACCTCGGCTGGAAGATTGACCTGCCTGTTACCAACCCGGCTCAAGAGCGTTGCCCGGCAGGAAAGAAAATGGTGAATCTGGTGCCTTTACCGGGGGCCGACTCAATTTGTACCTGGCCCGAATGGGCCAAAATGATTTTCTGAACAATAGCCATGCCCAGACCCATGCCCTCTCCAACATCCTTAGTCGTAAAAAACGGATCAAAGATCTTTTTCTTGACCTCTTCGGTCATTCCCTTGCCGTAGTCGGTCACGGTGATTTCGGCGCCGGGCAAGTCATTCATATTTGCGCCACGCAGCTCCACGATCACTTTCTGACCCGGTTCGCTGGCCTGCGCTGCGTTGGTAATCAGGTTGAGAATGACCTGAGTCAACTGGGCCGACGATGCTGCGATTGCAGGCGCGCTGACCAAGCTTGTTACAACCTCGATTTTCAGCTTTTGCATATCGTGACGTGACAGTTCGACTGCGTCCCGAATACAATCCGCCAAATCGACCGAGGTTTTTTGGCCGCTTTCCATCCGGCCAAAATTTTTCAGGTTCAGCACCAGGTCAGCCACCCGCTCGGTGCCTTTCGTCGCGTTCTCAAGCAACTCGAAGATCTCGTCCAGTTGTTCGTCAAGTTCGTGGAAACCATCGGAGTTCGTGCCGTGTGGTGCTGATGCGGTTGCAGTAACCCTTCCACCGGCCAGTTCGGGACGAATGTCACCGAGCGACTCCCGAACTGCGGTCAGGCTGCCCTTAATGTAGCCTAGTGGGGTATTCATTTCGTGGGCAATGCCTGCAACCATTTGGCCGAGCGAGGCCAGCTTTTCTTGTTGAATGAGTAAAGCCTGTGATTCTTCGAGCTCAGTCGTGCGTTCGGCGACCAGCTTTTCGACACGGCTCTTCTCGCCGCTTACTTGGGTCAGGTATATGCCCAGCACCAGAGCAAGGGTCAAGAACAACCCCAGCGAAAGTACGATCCATGGCAACCAGGAGGTCACTTTGACCCGGTCAGATATCGGGTCGATGCGAAACACCAGCGTTTGTCCACCGATCATAACCTGGCGTTCCAAGTGGACGCCACCGCTTACCGACAAATCGCGTTCGCCGCCAGACAATACCTGGTCCCCGAGCAGCACTGTCACCGCAAAGTCGTTCTCATCCGCGTCCGACAGCAATCCCTCCAATAGAGCGGTGAATCGAAGGAAGCCGACCAGGAAGCCCGACAAAGCCTCCTGACGCTCTTCGGTCGAATCCGGCGTACCCAGTTCGTAGACCGGCAGGATCAGACGGTGATATGTTGAACCGGATGCATCAGAACGTTCCTCCAAAATCAGCCGAGCCTGGTCCCGCGCATCCGCCAGACTTGCTTGCTTGCGCTCGTCGTGGGCAAGGTCGAGACCAATCCCTTCCATGGAGTTGGGTGACTGGGGTATCACGTAGGTCAATGGATAATATTCCTCGCGGCGCAAAGCCGGTTGGTATTCGCCCTGGCCATCAGGTTGGCGGATATCAAAGCCACTTTGTCCGGCGAGGCGAACCGAAGATCGGAACGCCTCCTTTTGACCATGAGTCACCCGTGGGGCCCATGCGACTGCGTCAAGCCGATTCGAACTCTCTCTCAAACTGCGGGTCACAAATTCCGCAAACAGTCTGGCAGACGTATCCGGGCGCGCGGCCAGAAATGCCGCCACCGATTCGAGCACTTGTACTTGCTCCCGAACGCGCTGGGCCATTGACTCGACGCTGCTCTCCGACAAGCGGTTGAGTTGGGCCACTGCTCGCTCGTGCTCGACCCCGTGGCTCAGCCACGCGGCAGCTACCGACAGCGCAATTCCGACGAGCAATGTCGCGCCGAGCAACACTTGCCTGATGACGGGCTGAGCAGATGACCTTTTGGTGCGATCAGTCAACCAGAAGACCCCTTTTGATTATGTGTGTATAAATAAAGTTTGTGCGCTTAAACGCCGCCAAACGAGAACTTGTCACCAACAGTTTGAATCCGAGTGCTTGGCCGGATATCTGACAGTTTTGGGCTACTTTGCAAATAACTAAAATTCCACAAAAACGTGAAAACTGTGTGAAAATTCCTCCATGGTTTTGGTTTTTGACCAGCGTTGCGACGGAATTCGTGTAGCCTGGTTCGCCTATTCATTCTACCTAAACTGCTCTTGGAGTGTCAAAAAAGCGTCAGGAGTGGGTGACGACAAAATCGTCCGTCTTCAGTGCATTTCCGGGACAGGATCTAAGAAATTTCGAGCAAGAACGCACATGTTCGGCATTGGATCGAGGGTTGTATTCGTGAACTGGCGAAATTTTATGCCAATGGGGTCAGGCCGCCCCGGACGTGTTCCTTGGCGACCCCGACGTTCCGATCGATACCAACCACCTGGAGCGCGCTCAGACCCTTTCCAATGGGTCGCAAGAACTGGCTATTTAGCTCAACAAGCTTTGAGGCAAGTGGGATGGACCACGCCAAGGTAGGTCCTATCGTCGGCAGGGTTCACAGAATGAGGGTGAAAGGGAAAGGGCATTAATCAGTGGTGCTTAAATCCTTTTTCATCTGGATCAGGGCTCTGGGGCCATCCCACAAAGGCTCGGGGTGGTCGGAAACGACTTTGAAGCCCAGGCGTTGATAAAGTTGGCTGGAGGCTTCCAGCCCGTCTGTGGTGAACAGTACGATTTCTTTGCAATTCTGATCGCGGCAGTGTTCGATCGCCAACTCGACCAGGCGGCGGCCCAGGCCCAACCCATGCAGATGCGTTGCCAGCAGCACCCAGCGCAATTGGGCCTGGCGTGCGTCGCGGTAGACGATAGCGCAGGAGCCCAGCAGGTTCTGATCACGCTCCAGCATCCAGATCTTGCCCTGGAAACGATCCTGCAGGCCGAATTCAGCCACGGTCTTGGCGACATACGCCTCGAACGCCAGGCCAAACCCGGCCAGTTCGTCATAGGTTTTGCCATGCAGCTCGATCAGCCGTCCCAGATCCCCCGGCTTTAACGCCGTGCGCAGGTGCAATCCTGCCGGCCATGGATCGTTTTCTCTTTTTAATAGTGCTCGATTCACGATGCTCTCCGCTTACAGGCTGAAGGCGGGTTCCTGGGCCTTGCCGGCCAGCACGCTGGCCGCGGTCAATTCACCCAGTGCCGGTGCGTGCTTGAAGCCATGCCCCGAACCGCCGCCCACCAACCACAGGTTACTCGCCTCCGGGTGACGGTCAAGAATGAAGTCACCACCCCGGGTATTACTGTACTGGCAGACCCGGGCGTCGATCAACGGTGCATCGACCAGGGCGGGAAAGCGCTGGCTGATATAGTCCCGGGCGGCAGAAACGCCGGCCGCAGAAGCAATTCGGTCACTTCGCTCCGGATCAATCGTTGGCCCCCGGGTATCGTTGGCTACCTTGAATCCGCGGCGCTCGCTGCCGGGAATGCCGTACCAGAGCTGCGAACCGAAATCGGCCCAGATGGGCAAGTTCACCTCGTCATGGGCCCGATCGCCAGCCGGCGTGCCGAAGAAATAGACCTCCTGTCGTGAGATCTCCAGCCGGGATTCCAGCAGGTCGGGAAACAGTCCGGCCAGCCAGGGTCCGCAGCAGAACACGAACGCATCAGCCTCCAGGGTTGCACCGTCACTCAGGGTCACGTGCCGAAGTCGGCCATTGTGCAATCGGCCGGGACGGGCAGCCGCTAGCCGATAATCCCCGCCATGCGCGACAAAAGCCTCGACAACCGCCTGACAGGCTCGCCGCGCCAGCAAGTAGCCGCCACTTGGCTCGAACACGGCCTGCTCGATGGCATCAGGATTGATCTGGGGATAACGCCGGGCGAGTTGATCCTGAGTCAAGGTCTCGAAGCGCGCCTGACTGTCAGTCATGGCCTGCGTGGCTTGGCGAAAAAAGTCCGCGGCATCGGCTTGACCCATGATCAGCACGCCGTTGGCAAAGAGCAGGCGCTGGCCCCAGGCACGTTCGGCCTGCTGCCACATCGCCAGAGAGCGAATGGCCATACGCACGAAAAGGGGCTTGCTGTACATCGAGCGAATGACGCGCGTTTCACCGCCGGAGCTGGACCGGGGATGTCCCGCTGCAAAGCTTTCAAGCAGGATGACCTCGGCGCCCGCGCGCTGCAGGGCCAGTGCAGCCCAGCCACCAAAAGCACCGGCGCCGGCCACTACGATTCGTTGCCGTGCAAGCGGTGCTTTGCCCACCAGACCCATCGAGGACAGCGGCCACAGCGTCGGCAAGCAGACCATGGACTGCAGCAATCGGCGACGCTTGATCATCCCTCGGGTCCGCGTGTCGGTAGTCAGGCAAGGTTAGGCCAGCTTGTTACAGGTGGTCAAGCAGGGGGTGGTCGATTGGACAAGAAAATGGTTCGCGGTTTACGGTTGACTGAGCCTGACCCGGGTACGTGGCCCGGGTCAGGCGAGCACCGATTCACATGGTTTCGAACCGGTCGTGCAGTAGTCCGTCCTCGCGAGCGCTCACCTCATCAGCGGCGCTGACTTCGGCTCCACTGGGTGATTGCGCGCTGATTGATGCGTTGTTGAGAACTTCGCCGGCCAGAACATCGTTGGCGGTCACCATGTATTCGACCGGGCCGCATTCGATGGTTTCACCCGGCGCCAGGCTGGACTGGTCGCAGGCGATCGCGCCGCCAAGCAAGTCGTCATTCAGGCTGATGCCGTGCAGGGTGACGTTGCCCCTGTTTTCTATTTCAAAGCTGTACTCCAGCGCATCACCAACAGCGAAAAAGACCGCCGGGCTGACCGTCTTGATCAGTGCGGCCGCAGGGCTTGCGGCGACCACCGGTACGCTGCTGATGGCTTCGGCGTTAATGGTCTGCGATTCCGGCGCGGTGGGGTCTGGAGCAATGACGTTCACCATGTTGACAATCGATTGGCCGCCATCAATGTCACTTTGGCTGACGGTGTACTGACCTGTGCAGACCATGGCCTGGCCTTGTTCAAGCGAGGCCGGGTTGGCCGGCGTGCAATCCAGACCCTGATCACCATTGTCTGGCAGCGTGCTGGTTAATGTCACGTCAGCGAGGGTGACATCGCCCGTGTTGGTCACGACCATGGTGTAATCGATCGTTTCTCCGGCATCGGCGAGGCCATTGGCATTGTCATCAGCCAGTTCAGCATCAATGGTCAAAGCCAGGGCGGGGTTGAGCCCGGGGGATTCGCAGTTGTCCGGCAGGGTGAAGTCCTGGATGATGCCGCTGAGGTTGGTTGACGAGCCGCCGTCGCTGGCACCCACGCCCATGCCGCGGCGGGCGAAGGCTTCCCAGATGTCGCACTGGTGAATGCCGTCATAGGCAATTTCATCGGCCAGCAGGGTCGCGTCCCGGGTGTCGAGAAAGGTCGGCCCGCAGGGTTGCAGCTTGAGCGCATCGACGACCAGTTGCATGGCGATGTTGTTTCCCCCGGTGCCGGTGTGGAAATTCTCATCGAATCCGTGCCGGTTGACCAGGTTCCAGTACAGATCCCACAACACAGTGTTGAAGACGGTGCCAACGCCATGGGGGATGGAAACACCTCCCGGGCCGGCCGTGCGGACGTTGTCGTAGGTTAGTGAATTCAGGTTCATATCGCGGGTATAAGGGGCGGGGCGGATGGTTGCCCCGGGAATGTTTTCCTGGAAGATGAGGTAGCTGCCGATTCCACGCGGTTGATCGGCCTGGTCTTCGGCTTTGGCGGTCAGCCACAGGCCGAGAAAATCACTCCAGCCTTCACCCGCCTGCTCGCCACCGAACAGGCAGGATGATGTGGCCGGTCCCCCGG
This sequence comes from Wenzhouxiangella sp., assembly GCA_041744195.1. Taxonomy (GTDB): domain Bacteria; phylum Pseudomonadota; class Gammaproteobacteria; order Xanthomonadales; family Wenzhouxiangellaceae; genus Wenzhouxiangella. The sequence goes on from JBGTLI010000400.1 coordinate 8,286, forward strand.
TCAGGCGGATGGACAGGCCATGACCATATTCATGGGCGATGACGCCAGCGTCCAGGTCACTGTCCCGGTTGAGGTTGTTGTTGTTTTCCCGGATCACGGTGCCCGAAATGGTGTTGGGCAGGTCGGCGATCAGGGCATTGCCGCTGATGTTGCCGATCATGGCGACGGGAATGCCGACCGCACCACCGTTGGCGCCGGGCGCCATGGCGATGGTGCCGTTGCCGCCATCATTGTTGACCACGATCACTGCCGATGCGCCGGCATTCTGGGCATTGAGGGCTTTGAGTCCGAATTCACATGTCCCACGCCGCACCAGGGCAATGTTGCCCGCGGTGAATCCGGTTAGTGAACCGCAACCTTCATTCGGCGCGGCTGAGCCATCGCTGACCAGTTCCAGCGTGCCGGTGGTGCCGGGCGGGTTGATCGATCCGCCCCAACCGGGATTGTTCACGGTATAGGTACCGGCAGTTGCAGCCGGTGGGCTGATGATCAACTGAGCCGGAGGGGCCCCGGTCCAGATGAACATCTGCATGCGCGCCGGGTTGCCGTCCGGGGGTGTGGAGAAATTGGCATTGTTGGTGCCCGAGCCATCCTGGGCGTCGGCCCGAACGGCATCGTTGCCCTGGCCGCCAAGGCCGAAGTTGTTCTGCTGGAAATTGCCCGCTGCCTCATCGAAGCCGTAGTGCCAGAGGACATCGTGAATCAGGTTGTTCCAGTAAAACAGGTTGGTGATGGCGAAGTCTTCGTACGCGGGCGGTTGTTGCGCAGCGAGGTTGACCGGAAAATCGAACACCAGCCCGGCGCCACCATCGGGCCGCCTTCCGCCGGTATTGTTAGCCGCCGTATCTTCCTGGGCAAAAACATTGTTGCCGCGGGTATCGGTGAACTGGGTGATGCCGGTGTCGTGCCAGCCCAGCGGCGAGGCCTGGGCGTCGGCCGGGTCGGTGACCAGCGTATCCGGGCCCTCGCCCGGATGCTCCAGCGGGGCGGCAAACACGCGGTAACCAGCTTCCTGGGTCCAGTTGACCGCTTTGAGAACTTCCCCGGTATGGGCGTCAATCCAGGCATTGAACCAGTCGGGACGGCTCTTCTCATCCACTGCCATTTCCCACACCAGATGCAGCCTGCCATCGTGTTCCAGCCACGCCAGGTGTACCGGAATATCGCCGTCGGCCATGTCGCCACCGAGAAAGACGTAGGATTCGCCATCACGCTGATTGGCCATGCTGACGGATTCATCCATAACCAGCCGGCGTTCGCTGGCATAGCGCTCGAGCGCCTGGCGTGCACTGAGGGTGGGCTGACGCGATGCGGTACGCGATGCCGCGTTGGCTGCAAAGCGACTGTTCACGCTCCAGATCCGACCATCGCTGCCGATGTTGACGTTGGTCAGCGCCAGGGCCACCGGCAGGCCATCAACGCGCTGGCGCAGCCAGATATGCTCGATCCCGTTGTGACGGGTGCGGTACTGGTCCGTGACTTCGACATCCGTTATATCGGCCGCGCTAAGGCCCAGACGTTCGGCATGGTTCGCCAGTGCGGAGCGGGCAAGGTCAGAGGCGGCATAAGGAGACTGGGCGAAGGCCAGCGCAAAAGCCGCCAACCATAATTTTGCTGGATTCATCGGGTTGAACTCCCTGGCGTGATTTTTATTGCGGCCGACCACACGTTCGGGTCGACATTTTGCGAAGCATTCTACGTCATTTTGCGTTTTGCGATTTTCACGCCAGCCCGGCACGGATTGGGTCATCGGTTAAACTTGCGTTTTGACCTGTCCGACTGGAATCCACCTTATGACCCGATTGTTGTTGATCCTCCTGCTGCCGATTGCGGCCCTGGCGCAGACCCCTTACTCTCAGCCGACCCCGTCACCGCTGGCGGGGCTTGAGTATCCGGTTTGCATCTATCCGGCTGAGGCCGATCATGATTCTGCAATCCCGAACCCGGATGACTACCTTGGCTTTCCGGTCGGTCAGCGCACCGCGACCTCGGCCCAAATCGAGGCTTATGCGCGCTTGTTGGCCGACTCCTCGGACCGGGTCGAGCTGGTTGAATATGGCGCTACCTACGAAGGCCGCCCTCTGGTTTATCTGGTAATTTCCAGTACCGAGAACCTGGCCAACGCTGAACGGATCCAGGAAGGCATGGCGATGCTGGCCGACCCGCGCGATTTGTCCTCCGGTGATCGGGATCGGCTGATCGAAGGGATCCCGGCGGTGGCCTGGCTGGCCTATTCCATCCATGGCAACGAGAGTTCCGGCTCCGATGCCTCGCTGGCGGTGATGTATCATCTGGCTGCCGACCGATCCGGGGCGACCACCGAACTGCTCAACGAATTGGTCGTGATCATCGACCCCAATATGAACCCGGACGGCCGCGAGCGCTTCGTGACCGCGGTGACCCAGACCCGCGGCGCCCAGCCCAATGTCGACGACCAGTCGCTGGTCCATTCCGGCTACTGGCCCTATGGCCGGGGCAATCATTACCTGTTTGATCTCAACCGCGACTGGATTTATGCCCGTCATCCCGAGACCCGCGGCCGCATCCCGCACATTATTAACTGGCGGCCGATGCTGTTTGTCGACGCTCACGAGATGGGCGCCCAGGATACCTACCTGTTCTCCCCGGCCCGAGAGCCGCACAACCCGCACCTGCCGCCCTACCGACGCAGCATGGGTGATGTCTATGCCGACGACATGGCACGAGCGTTCGATGAATTTGGTTATCCCTACTACTCCGGCGAGTGGCATGAAGACTGGTATCCCGGCTACACCGACGCCTGGGCCAGCCTGCGTGGCGCGCAAGGCATTTTGTACGAGCAGGCCCGTCTGGCCGAAGACGGGGTTCAGCGCGACACCCACCTGATCAGTTATCGGCAGAGCGTCCATCACCAGATGCTCGCCAGCTTCGCCAACCTGGAAACACTGCGCCGCGAACGACGCGACATGCTGCAGGCCTTTGTAAGTGACCGGGCCGATTCGGTGGCCTCGCGCGGGACTTATGCCAATCGCAGTTTCGTGTTCCTGCCAACGGCCAATGAGGGCCGGATCAACGAGCTGAAGGACCTGTTGCGTATCCAGGGCTTCGAGTTGCACCGCACCACGGCCGAGCGCCGTGTCGCACAGGCCACCGATCACCTTGGCCGGGAGCAAAGCAATGTCACGCTGCCCGCCGGCACCTTGGTGCTGCGCAATCGCCAGCCCGAGGCACGCCTGATCGCGGCCATGTTCGAGTTCGATCCGCAAATGTCCCGGGCCGCCCTTCGCGCCGAGCGCGAGCGTATCCTGAAAGAGGGTCGCAGCACCCTGTACGACACCACGGGCTGGAACATCAGCATGATGTTCGGCCTGGAAACATTGACCGTTGCTGAGCACCTCGACGGCGGATTGGAACAGGTCGACCTGGCTCAGGCCGCCCCCGAGCATGTTTTCCCATCGACAGGCGGCCTGATCGCGCTGGCCGTCAGCGGCGCCGACGACCGTGCCGTGGCCCTGGCCGGTCGTCTGCTTGAGCGCGGCTTGAACGTGCGGGCCAGCCGCAGTGCATCGGCATTGAATGGTGTTGATCTGCCGGTCGGCTCGATTGCCATCACCCGCGACGACAACCGGGATCACCCCGACTGGATCGGAATCGTGCGCAGCACGGGCGCTGAACTGGGTGTGCGTGTTCATGGCCTGACGCACGGCCGCGCGCCGGGCGATCTGGCCGACCTGGGCGGTCATGAATGGCAGGCCCTGCCGAAACCGAACATCGCCCTGCTCAGTCGTGGCAACAACAACATGCTCGATTTCGGCGCCGTCTGGTACATGCTCGATCACCGGTTGGGGGTGCGCCACAGCCACCTGGATGAAGACCGTGCCGGTCGCATGGACCTGCGCCGCTATAACGTCGTGTATCTCCCGGACCGATGGGGCGGCGCCAACCTGCCGTCCGGTCTGATGAGTCAGTTGGAAGACTGGGTTCGTGCCGGCGGCACATTGATCGCAGTCGGAGGATCAGCTCAGGCACTGCTGGGCGCCGAGGAGCCGATGGTTGGCACGCGCACGCTTGAGCAGGCGCTCGACGGCGACGAACTTCCTGCTTACCAGGATGCCATCCACCGTGAATGGCTGGCGGCCAACCGGCCCATGCCGTCCGCGGAGGCCATCTGGGGTCACGGCACTGACGGCGACCTGGACTGGCCATGGAAGGACCTGAACGACCTGCCCAACAACGATGAGCGCAAGCGCCGCGACCAATGGCAGCGCATGTTCATGCCCTCCGGGGCCCTGGTCGGCCTGCGCGCCGACACCGAACACTGGCTCAACGCCGGCGGCAATAGCATGCTGACCGCGCTGTTTTCCAATTCGCCGGTGATGATGGCCCGGCTGCCGGTGGAAGCACCGTTTCGAATCGGCGTCTATGAGCAGTCGGAAGCCGATGCCCGTCTGATCGGTTGGGCGCCGGTGCCTGAAGGTCAGAGCTTGCGCGTGCGCGCTGGTGGTCTGCTCTGGCCCGAAGCCCGCGACCGCATCGCATCAGGCGCCTATGTCACGCGCGAATCGGTCGGTCGCGGTCAGGTGATCCTGTTCGCCCACCCCCCGGCCTTCCGCGCCGCCCAGGTCGGCGCCATGCGTGTCCTTGAAAACGCCCTGATCCTCGGCCCGGGCCTGGGGGCAAGCCAGGCGATCACTTTGCCGTAACCGGGAATGCTTCGGGGAATGCCCCCGGAGTTCGACTCGGGTCAGTCCGCGTCGAACTCCGGGATCCTGGCGATGATGCGGAATCGGATAACGATTGTGTCGGCCACCTGCAAATTGCCGCCAGCGGCGCTGAATGGCTCAATGCCAAACTCGCTCTGACGCAAGGTCATTCGGCCGGTGGCGGTGAGGCTGTCGCTCCCGATCACGAGGGCGACGGGGACGGTCAGCTCGCGTGTGCTGCCAGCCAGGGTGATGCGAAGGTCGATTTCAGGTTGCCAGGCGGGTCCGTTCATACCGACAGACTCGATCATGATTTCCGGGTACTGGGCGGCGTTCAGGAGAATGGCCGAAAGCATGTTCTGGCGAGTCCCGTCGATGGCGGATTGTTCCATGTCGGGGTCGAAACCCTCGTCCAGCCGCCACTCGGGCCGATCAACTTCCAGCACATTGACGTTGATCTGCAGTTGCAGCGCCGAGTCGTGAAAATTTTCGGCCAGCACGATCTGGCCGTGGATGACCGGGCCGCCGATGACATGCGGGTGACCGAATCGGGCCAATGGCCCGGCGGCAAAGACGACGATGCGCAGATCGGACTGCTCGGGCAGGATATGAAACACCCGGCCTGGCGGCATCTCTGCCGGCTCTTCGCCCGCTGGCCGCGTTTCGCCACCTGTCGCTGGCGCGCGCGGCTGAGCCTGGCAGCCAGCCAGCAGGCAAAGGACAACCAATGACACCGGTACGATCCTTGCCCGCCAGGTTGTAGTATGCATGTCTGAACTCGGGAGGAAGATTGTTGAGGATACCGCTTCGCAATACCGAAAGCAGCTATGGGCTGGTCAGTCAGCTTTTTCACTGGCTGATCGTCGGCTTGATCCTGTTTCAGTACACCTGGGCCTGGCGGATCGACAATGCCGAGGGGTTTCGCCTGCGACTGGAACTGGTGACACAACACAAGACCATCGGCATGATGGTGCTGACGCTGGCGGTCCTGCGTCTGGTCTGGCGTCTTTTCAATCGCCCGCCGCCACCCGAGCCGACTCTGAAAACCTGGGAGCACCGGGCAGCCCAAAGCGCACACTGGGCGCTTTATGGATTGATCTTTGCCATGCCATTGACGGGCTGGCTGTATTCTTCGGCTGCAGGTCTGGGCGATTTCTGGTGGGGGCCATTCAACTTCCCCAGCCTGGTCGACTCAAGTGAACGTCTTGAGGCGTTGTTTGGTCAGATTCACCGCTTGTTGGCGATTTCTCTGGCTGTGATCGCCGGGCTTCATGCGCTGGCCGCCCTGCGCCACCATTTTTTCAAGAAGGACCAGGTACTTAAAAGGATGTTGCCACCATGGCCAAGATTTTGACAACGATTGTCAGGACGATTTTCACAACGATTGTCACAACCATTGCACTGGCGCTGACAGTGACGCTGTCGGCCCACGCTGAAGTTTGTTTCGGGGCCGATGCCGCGAGTGGTGATCTGAGCTTTTCAGGCGATGTCGAAGGCAATGCCTTCCGCGGTCATTTCCGGCAGTTCGATGTATCGCTCTGCATGGTCGGCGATGACCCGGCCACGGCCGAGATCAGGGTAAGCGTTGCGACCGCGTCGGCTACGGTCGGCAACCGCCAGGGCGACGAGGCGCTGAAGGAAGATGAACTGTTTGCCGTCGACCAGTTTCCCGAAGCGGTCTGGACCAGCGCCGAAGTTGTCGCTGATAACGAAGGCTGGCGAGCCGAAGGCGAACTGAACCTGCGCGGCATGACGGCCGGCCAACCGGTACAACTTCAATTGGCCAGCGAGAACGATGGTTTCAGGTTGGCCGGTACTGCTGAAATCCTGCGACTCGACTATCAGGTCGGCATTGGCGAATTCGAAGATACTGATTTCATCGGCAACCAGGTCAGCCTGACGTTCAATCTATTTCTCAAACCTGAGCCCTTATAAACCATGAACCTGTCCCGACTTTTGATCATTACCTTGCTTGCTGTCGTTGGCTGGAAACTGATTGGCTCCGCCAATACCGACCTGGTGGTCAGCGATATCAGCCCAAACCACGACGTCGTGATCTTTACCGCCGAGTGGTGCGGCTACTGCGACCAGGCGCGCGATTACCTGGTCCGCAACCGGGTTGAATTCCTGGAAATCGACATAGACAGCTCAACCGAAGCCAACCGTCGCTGGCGCGATGCCGGCGGCCGCGGCGTGCCACTAACCTTCATCGGCGACCAACGCCTGGCCGGCTTCTCCGCACACAGCTACGCACAAGCCCTCTTGATCCTTGATCCTTGATCCTTGAGCCTTGAGCCTTGAGCCTTGAGCCTTGAGCTCATTCCACGCCCAGGCGCTTGTGCATGGCGGTCGAGGTGGTGGTGTACTGGACGAACTGGCGTTTTTCCGGGTACATGTATTTCTGTACGCCGAAGGCGGCCAGGGCGGCTTCGTGGAAGCCGGAGAGGATGAACTTCTTCTTGCCCGGGTAGGTGTTGATATCGCCGATGGCGAAGACGCCGGGGATGCTGGTTTCGAATTTCTCGGTGTCCACCCGGATCTGCTTTTTCTCAAGCTCCAGAGCCCAGTCGGCGATTGGCCCGAGATCCGGGGACAGACCCCAGAAAACCAGCACCTCGTCGCCTTCAACGATGCTCTTGTTGCGTTCCAGATCCATGATCTCCAAACCGGTTAGACGACCGTTCTCGCTCAGGACCTGCATGATCATGCCCTGGCGCTCGGTCACCTTGCCTGCAGCGGCCAGGGCCTTAACCGTGGCTGCGGAGGACGGTGCGCCCCGGTACTCGGCGCGGCGGTGGACCAGGTGAATGGAGGCGGCGATTTCGGCCAGGTCCATGGTCCAGTCCAGGGCCGAGTCGCCGCCACCGAGAATAAGCAGGTGCTTGTCGCGAAAACGCTCGCGATCCGTGACTTTGTAGTGAACCTGGTCAGCCGTGACCTGATCGAGATTCTTCGCCTTGAGCCGGCGCGGTTGGAACGAGCCAAGGCCTGCGGCGATGATGACGGCCCCGGCGTCGAATTCGGTACCCTTGGTTGTGACCACCGTAAAGCGCCCATCCTCGCGCTTTTCAAAGCGCTCCACCTGCTGCCCGAGATGGAACCCGGCCTTGAACGGCTTGATCTGTTCAACCAGCTTGTCAATCAGCTCCTGGGCGCCGATCACCGGCCAGGCGGGAATGTCGTAAATCGGTTTTTCCGGATACAGTTCGGCGCATTGGCCTCCGACCTCGGGCAGGCTGTCGATCACTTCGGCCTTCAGGTCAAGCAGGCCCAGCTCAAAAACCTGGAACAACCCCACGGGGCCGGCCCCGACAATAACGGCATCGGTCTGAATAGGGAAATGGTTGGACACAATTGACATGAGATTTGGATAAGCGGCTATGATAACCGGGGTGGAGGACGGAGGTCCAAGGATCAAGGATCAAGGATCAAGGATCAAGGATCAAGGATCAAGGATCAAGGATCAAGGATCAAGGATCAAGGCTCAAGGATCAAGGATCAAGGAATGCGCCAGTCCACGGCTTCGTGGCCGCGGTTTTTGAGCCACTCGTTGGCTTTGGAGAAATGACGGCAGCCGAGGAAGCCGCGGTGGGCTGATAGTGGCGAGGGATGGGGTGCGGTGAGGGCGAGATGGCGTTTTCGATCAATGTCTGCGCCTTTTTTTTGCGCGTGGCTGCCCCAGAGCATGAACACCACATTGTCGCGCTGCTCATTGACTACTTTCACCACCGCATCGGTGAACGGCTCCCAGCCCTTGCCCTGATGTGCGCCAGCGTTGCCCTGTTCCACCGTCAGCGAGGTATTGAGCAGCAACACCCCGCGATCAGCCCAGGCCTGCAGGCAGCCGTGAGACGGAATCGGCACGCCCAGATCGGCATTGAGTTCCTTGAAAACATTGACCAGCGATGGCGGCGGGCGCACGCCGTGCTGGACGGAAAAGCAAAGTCCATGCGCCTGGCCAGGCCCATGGTATGGATCCTGACCGAGGATCACCACTTTAACCTTTGACAAAGGCGTCGAATCCAGCGCATTGAAAATTTGCGGTCCCGGCGGATAGACCACAGCACCGGCTTGCTTGCGCGCCAACAGGAAGGCGCGAAGCTTGCGCATGTGATCCTTCTCGAACTCCGACTCAAGGGCCGCGAGCCATTCCGGATGTAGTTTGATAGAAGACATAAATCAGTTGCCAGTGGTCAGAGGTCAGTGGTCGGTAGTCTGTGGTCAGTAATAAAAAAGGCTGTCATCCCGGCCGTGGCGCAGCGGAGAGCCGGGATCTCAGACTCGCCATTGGCACTCCGGTTGGCTAACATCGTGCAAGGCCCACCTTGGGAGATCCCGGATCAAGTTCGGGATGATAAAGGGGGTAGGCCCCGGACTCTTGAGCCTTGAGCCTTGCTCCTTGATCCTTCAAGCCAAAACCTTCCGCCTAGCCGCCGACCGAAACCCCAGATAAATCCCGATCAAAGCCAATGCCGCCCCGGTGATCTGCCAGTAGCCGAGGCGGAGGGCGAAGATCAGCATGTCCCAGACGATGGAAAGGGACGGTTGCAGCAGCAAGAGCAGACCAACGAGCGCTGCCGGAAGAAAGGGCATGCCGCGAGTGATCAGCAGCCAGCCCAGCACCTGACAGCAAATGCCCAAGGCGACCAGGGCGGCCAGCGACTGACCATCGGGGATGGCAAAGCTGTTGCCTTCGATCAGGTTGGCAACACCGAGAATCACACCGCAGCTTATGGTGACCTGAGTCAGGCGGGCTTCGGGCCGAATGCCGGAGTGACGAATCTGCAACCCGCGCAAGCTGAGCAGGTAGCTGGCGTAAGCCACAGCGGTCAGCAGGCCGAAGATCACGCCGAGCCGGTAGTCCGGTGGCAGTCCGGCCCAATCACGCCCGAACAGCAGCCACAGGCCAAGGACAGCCAGCGCCAGGCCGGAAGCAAAACGCCAGCCCACCTGTTCTCTCAACCAGATGAGGCCGATCGCGGTCAGGATAAAGACCTGGAAGTTGGCCAACAACGTCGAAAGGCCGGCGCCGATATAAATGATCGAGCGGTGCCAGAACCAGATGTCGGCGGCGAACAGGGCGGCGATCAGGAACGAGCCGGACCAGTTGCGCGAAAACCCGGTCCGCATGTCTCGGCTCAGGGCCAGCAGGACGAGCAGACCGAAGGCGCCGAAGAACATGCGGTAGAAGCCCGAGGTCGTGGGCGCAACATCGGCCAGGCGGGTAAAAATGGCCGCGAAGCTGATCAGCGTGGCGCCTGCGGCGACAAACAGGGCGGCTTTCAGTGGCGACGGAACTTCCACGAAGAACTCAGGCGTTCCGGGCCAGCTTCGGGCTATCGCTGTCCAGGCCGCAGGCACGGATGACAAAGGCTTCGCGCAGCGGCCAAAGCAGCGCGGCAGCGCCAAAGCCGACACCCAGCAGGCCGCGCCCGATGTTGCCGGGGCTGTGGGCCAGCTCATTGATGGCGTGGATGCCGCCGCCGATGACTTCACTTGCACTCAGGCGCCAGCGCTGGTAGCGGTTTAGGTGCTGGTCAATGGCCTGACCCGGACGCCAGTCGGCCAGAACCTCTGCCAGGGCGGCTGCATCGGCAAGGCCCAGATTCATCCCCTGGCCGGCTAGTGGATGCACCGTTCGGGCCGCGTCTCCAAGCAGTGCCAGACGCCCATGGACCAGGCTGCGAGCCTTGCGCCGAATCAGGGGCAGGGCATAGCGCGGACCGCAGGAGACGACCGGACCAAACGGGCTGTCCTGGTGTAGATTGAGTTCAGCGACAAATTCTTCTTCGTTCATCGCCAGAAGATCTGCGGCACGAGCCTCCGGCTGCGACCAGACAATCGAGGAGCGTCCGTCGGCCAGCGGTAGCAGGGCCAGCGGACCATGTTCGGTAAAGCGCTGCCAGGCCACCCCGTTGTTGCGCTGTCCGGTCTTGACGTGGGTTACGAGTGCTTTCTGGTTGTAGTGCCATTCGTCGACGCCAATGCCGGCCTGGCGACGAAGCCCGCTACGTGCGCCATCGGCCCCGACCAGCAATCCAGTACGAAGGACCTGGCCGTTGTCCAGCTCGATCCGGACCCGGTCGCGCCCTGAATCAAAGCCGGCAATGCGACTGGGCGCGAGGATCTGCACTTGGGGCTGATGCGCCAAGGTATTCCACAACGCTTGTTGCAGAGCGGGCACTTCGACGATCCAGCCAAGTTGTTCAAGACCGTGTTCACTGGCCCGGAAGGTGATTGATTGGCTGCCGGCACAAACCTGCATGCTGGCGTAGCGGCCCGCTCGCGTGGTGTCGAAAACCTCCCATCCACCGCTGGCCTTCAGAATTCGTTGCGAGCCGGGACTGAGCGCGACCACGCGCGGGTCAAAATCACCATCAGGCAGCTTGCCGGACGGTCGACGTGCGTCGATCAGGCCGACGCGCAAGTCCTGGGCTGCGAGCAGGGCGGCAGCCGCCGCGCCAGCCGCGCCGCCACCACAAATCACGACATCGAACTCGATGCGCTTCATGGGAGGGAATGATCCAACGGGTCACGGGCGAGGCTGCTGACCGGCTCGCGAAATCCCATTGCGGCCCGGACCAGACGACGGGTCAATGAGGGCCATCCGGCATGAGCCGCCAGGCCCAGACTGGCAGCCAGGCCGGCCAGAGGC
>JBGTLI010000401.1:0-6494 GCA_041744195.1 Wenzhouxiangella sp.
TGCGGCATTTTCGGCGTGCCTTTCATGTAGAGCACGACATCGTGGGCGGCAATCTGCTGTTCGATTCGGTCGCGAACGGCGCTGTCAAGGGTCATGGCAAATCCAGATTAAAGTGCGGAAGGTCTTCGGAAAATTGGGTCAATCGCTGGGGGAATCAAGGCTCTCTGCAGGCACATTATCCGTCAACCCAAGCTTGGCAGTCACCCGGCTGTGCCGTCCTGGCGGAACGATCATCGCATCAACGGGCGACCGGGCTTCAAACTTCGGGTATGCCGGCCTTCTGCCGCAATAAGGCGAATGCGGGCAGACCGAGGCGCCAAAGGCGCGCGCAACCGCATCAGCCCAGTGATCGTCGGCCCAGGCCGGGTCGCGGTAGAAATGGCCAATTGCATGGGCCATTTCATGGGCCATCACGTAGTAATAGCGCGCATGCAGCCGGTCAAGGGGACCGGGCCCTGAATAGATCCGGTCATGGTTCAGGCTGATGTACGGCCCCTCGTCTTCGGGACAGGATCGATAAGGACAGGTGATGCCCCAATGCCGGGAGCCGGCAGCGCGCAGACCCTGGCCGTCACAAAGCTTGCGCCATTGGCCGTCCGAACCCCAGGGCGCCAGCCACGACTCAGCCAGATCGGGACCAAACGTATCCCGAGTGTAGTGCCAGATCGCCTGACCGGCCGCCCAGCAGCGCTGCTGACGAAGATCGCCCGGGAACTGTTTTTCTGCCAGCGCCAGTTGCGCCTGCAGGTGCGCGCTGGCAGGGAAATCATTCCCAGCCATGACCGGCAACACCCAGACGACCAGCAGGATAAGCACGGCTCTTGCGGCCGTTCTCCTGTTCTTGATTTTCTTTTCTCCCGGTGACGAGAAGTACCTTGACCCTGATCCACCCAATCCGCGCCTGGCCGTATTCAACGCGACTCAAACGCCGGTCGTCAAGCCCTTTTTTCCAGCCCTGTGACACACTTGTTCACTTCGCCCTCAATAGGGTGATGGTTTTACGGTTCAAGGCTCAAGGCTCAAGGCTCAAGGCTCAAGGCTCAAGGCTCAAGGCTCAAGGCTCAAGGCTCAAGGCTCAAGGCTCAAGGCTCAAGGCTCAAGGCTCAAGGAACCAGATCCCGGATCAAGTCCGGGATGACAGACACCGACGCACCGACGCACCGACGCACCGACCACCGCCTCCCCCTCTTACCTTTCACCTTTCCCCGTTCCCCCGCTTATCATATCTCCATGAAACCACCATTCCAGACCGCCAGCCGTGTCCAGAAGGTTCGCTACGAGATTCGCGGGGCGCTCGCGCGCCGGGCGCGTGAGCTCGAGCAGCAGGGCCACGACATTCTGCATCTGAACATCGGCAACCCCGGTGCTTTTGGTCTGCGCACGCCCGAAACCATGCGTCGGGCTGTGGTTCGCAATCTGAAGTACAGCGAGGCTTATGGCCCGCAAACCGGGATTTTCCCCGCCCGTGAGGCGGTCGCCATGCAGTTCCAGGGGCGTGGCTTGACCGAGACGCGTTATGACCAGGTGGTGATTGGCAACGGTGTCTCCGAATTGGTCGACCTGGTCCTGCGCTCGCTGCTCGAACCCGGCGATGAGGTGCTGGTACCGGCGCCCGATTATCCACTCTGGACGGCCGCGGTGGTGCTTAACGGCGGCGAGGCGATCCACTATCCCTGCCAGGCCGAAGACCGGTTCATTCCTGACGTGTCTGAACTGGAAAAGCGCATTACGCCGCGCACCCGGGCACTGGTGGTGATCAACCCCAACAACCCCACCGGCGCGGTCTACCCGGAAGCGGTTCTCCGGGACATGGCCGAGCTGGCCGCCCGACATGACCTGGTGCTTTTTGCCGACGAGATATACGACGCCATCTGTTATGACGAAGCCCGTTTCGTGCCGATGGCGCCGCTGGCCGAAGAAACTCTGTGTGTCAGCTTTGGCGGCCTGTCCAAGGTCTACCGGGCATGTGGCTGGCGGGTCGGATGGGCTGTGTTTACCGGCGCCCTGGAACGGGCACAGGACTACCGGCTCGCGGTGGAGAAACTGGCTGCCCTGCGCCTGTCGGCCAATGTGCCCGGCCAGTGGGCGGTGCAGACCGCGCTGGGAGGATATCAGTCGATTGCCGACCTGGTCGGCCGCGGTGGCCGATTGCACGAATCCCGTCAGGCCGTCATTGATGCGGTCGCCAAAAGCGCTTTTCTCGAACTGGTCGCCCCCATGGGCGCGATGTACGCCTTTCCGTCGGTTCGACCGGCGGTGGCCGATCATTTCCAGGGCGGATTCGACGATCACCGTTTTGCCGCCGAATTGCTGGAACAGAAACACATCCTTGTCGTTCCCGGTTCAAGCTTCAACATCAGCGCGCGCAATCACTTCCGCATCACGCTGCTTCCGGAAGCTGACGATCTGGCCCGGGCCTTCGACCGCATTGAAAATCTGCTGGAAGAATTGGCCGACCAACCTGAACGAGTGACCCCATGACCGAATCGTCAACCAATCCCCTGCTCCTGCCCGACCTGCCGCGATTTCACAGCGTGCAACCTGACCACGCCCAGCCCGCGATTGAAAATCGCCTGGCCCAGTACCGGCAATGGATTGAGCGCCTGGAGGAAGACAGTAGCGAACCGGTGTTTGAACCGGACTATGCCCGGATCGTCAACGAGGAAACGCTGACCGACAATGCGCTGTCGACGGCGTGGTCAACTGTGTCGCACCTGCACGGGGTGACCAACACCCCTCAATGGCGCGAAGCTTATGCCGCCTGCCTCGACCCGCTGACCCGGTTTCACACCGAGCGTGGTCAGAACAAGACTCTGTTCAAGGCCTACCGGCAACTGGCCACGCGGCCTGATTTTGCCAGTCAGCCGGCGGCGCTGCGCGCCACTGTCGAACATGAGCTGCGGGCCTTTCGGCTGGCAGGTGTCGAGCTGCCTGACGAGCAGCGCGAAAGGTTCGCGCACATCAACCTGCGCCTGTCCGAGATCGGCAACCAGTTCGGCAACCACGTTCTGGACGCCACCGAGGCCTTCCATGTGCATTTTGCTCAAGCTGACGCCCTGGCCGGCTTGCCCGACAGCGACCTGGAATTCCTGGCAGGGCTCGCCGCCCAGGCCGAAAAGGACGGTTGGCTGGCCAACCTGTCCTACCCGGCCTACCGCGCCATCGTCACCTATGCCGACGACCGGAGCTTGCGCGAGCGGTTCTACCACGCCTTTGCCACCCGCGCCTCCGAAATCGGCCCCCAGGGCGGGCAATACGACAACTCGCCTTTGATCAGGGAAATGCTGGCGCTGCGCAAAGAGCAGGCCAGCCTGTTGGGTTTTGCCGATTATGCGAGCCTGCGGCTGTTTACCCGCATGGCCGAAAGCCCCGATCAGGTCGAAGCCTTTTTGCAAGATCTGGCCCGCCGGGCCCGCCCTCAAGCCGAACAACAACTGGCCGAATTGACTGAATTTGCCGCCGGTCGCGGGGCTGAAACCCCGCTTTCACCTTGGGACATCGGCTATTACGCCGAGAAGATGCGCGAGGAACAACTCGGCATCAACCAGGAAAAACTCAAGCCCTGGTTCGAACTCAAGCGCATGTTCAATGGCCTGTTCCTGGTGGCCGAAGAGCTGTTCGGCATCCGCTTCGAAGCCGACGATTCGGTCGAGACCTGGCACAAGGATGTGCATTTCTACCGGGTTGTCGCCGCTGATGGCCAGCCCATCGCGGGCCTGTATCTGGATATTTACTCCCGCGCCCGAAAGTCCGGTGGGGCCTGGATGGATGTCTGTCGTTCGCGCATTCGGCTGGGCGCGGCCCAGCAGCAACCCATCGCCTATCTGACCTGCAACTTCGCGCCCCCGACCGGTGAGCGTCCGAGCCTGCTGACCCATGATGACGTGGTCACCCTGTTTCACGAATTCGGCCACTGCCTGCACCATCTCCTGACCCGCATCGACCTGCCGGGTGTCGGTGGCATCAGCGGCGTCGAGTGGGACGCGGTGGAACTACCCAGCCAGCTGATGGAAGGCTGGGCCTGGGAAGAGGAAGCGCTGGACCGCTTCGCCCGCCATATTGAGACCGATGAGCCTCTGCCCAGGGACCTGCTCGAAGGCCTGAAAGCCGACCGTCAGTTCCAGGGCGCACTCTCATTGCTGCGCCAGGTCGAGTTTGCATTGACCGACTTGACCCTGCATCGCGAGCCAGGAGCAGATCCGGTCGAGGTCATGCGCCGTATCCATGATGAAATTGCCATCACCCCGATGCCGGACTACAACCGCTACCTGATGAGTTTTTCGCACCTGTTCGATGGCGGATACGCTGCCGGTTATTACAGCTACCTGTGGGCCGAGCGACTGGCCCGCGACGCCTTTCATGTCTTCAAGCAGCAGGGCCTGTTCAATCGCCAGGCCGGCGAGAAGCTGGCCAGCGAAATCCTAGAAGTCGGCGCCAGCCGGCCCATGGCGGAATCATGGCAGGCCTTCCGCGGCAAGGAAGCTGAGCTGGAGCCGTTGCTTGAGGCCTACGGCGTTCGCTAGGTGGGCATCCCGGCAGGCACGATACGACGTGTCAATCAGGGCTTCAGCCAATGTCGAAACAGGGTTGGCTGGTGGCGCTGAAACCATTCACGCAAGGCCAGATTCTCCGGGTCCTGGCGCAGGGCCTTCATCCTGGACAGGGCTTCGGCAGCTAATTTGTCGGGTCGGCCGAGCGGGTCGTCGCCGGGCATCAGATAGCCGATTGCGGCAAGCCAGGCCGGAAACAGGGCAATGTCCAGTTCGGGGTCGAGATCCCAGAAGCGCTCTACTCTGCGGGTCAATTCGTCATCGTCACTACCATCGAGCCAGGTATTGGCAGCTTCCGAGTGCAGCCAGCAAAGCTGACACAGGGCCGACAGCCCATGGCTGCGCTGGCCGTGCTTCAAACCCGCGGTGGCAAGACGACCCGCCAGGATCGCGTGTTCGTGCCAGTCAGGCGTGGCCATGATTGAGGAAGCTGCGGCCTGCCAGTCGCCCAGACGTTCGTAAAGAGCACTGGCATGCAGGTGCGGTTGGCCCGGATCAAATCGGGTCTCATCCATTGAACCTACAATGTAGCGCCAGAACTGCCCCAGGAATTGTTCGCCGTCACGCCGGGAAAAGAATCGGTAGGCACGCGGCGCCAGGTCATTATCGATCACCGAGAGCAGCGCGTCCGGCTCGGGCGAAGGCTGATTCAGCCAGCCCAGGGCGCCGACCAGTTGTTCGGCGTCGCCCTGGATTGTGTTACCCGGTTCGGCTTGCGCCATTTCGGCCAGGTGCTTTTCGGCTGCATCGACATCACCGGCCAGCAGTGACCGGCTGAGCCGGGTTCGGGCGACGGCGAAGCTGTTGTCGAAGAACAAATCGGCTTGTGGCGTTGCGGTGCGTCGCCAGATTGTCCGCGCCAGACGATCGGCATTGGCATTGCGGAACACGGGATGCTGGTCCGCCCGCCGTTCCTCGACCTCGGCATCAAGCCCCAGCTTGCGGGTCCATTCGGCGGCAACACGCAGCAGTTCGACGCTGTGGCCCGGATCGCCGGCCAGAGAGTCTTCCAGAAAGGCCAGATCTCCCCGCTCCCACTGACGCTGGCTTTCGGACGAGAGGCGATGACACAGCTTGAGCAACTCAACGGGGCGGTAGCAGTGATCCCTGGCCAGCAACTGATCGACCAGATCGTGAACTTTGTCAGCTTTCATGGATGCACCTTCATGCCAGTGGTTCGAACAGGGACTCGAAGTCTTCTGAACTGAGCTGTGTTGCACCACCGCCGCCCAGCAGGCTCTCGACCAGGCCGCGTTTGCTTTGCTGCAAGTCGAACACCTTCTGCTCAATCGTGTTTTCGGTCAAGAGCTTGTAGACAAACACTTTCTGGTCCTGACCAATGCGATGGGCGCGATCGGTGGCCTGGTCCTCGACAGCCGGATTCCACCACGGATCATAATGAATGACCGTATCGGCTGCGGTCAGATTCAGCCCCACGCCACCGGCCCTGAGGCTGATCAGAAACAGGGGCACCCTGCCGGTCTGAAATTGCTGGACGACTTTCTGCCGATCCCGGGTCCGACCGGTGAGTTTGACGTATTCAATTCCATGCCTGTTCAACTCATCCTCGATCAAGTTCAACATGGTCACAAACTGTGAAAACAGCAGGATTCTGCGGCCCTCCGCGACCATGTCGGGCAACAGGTCCATCAGCAGTTCCAGCTTGGCCGAGCCGGCGCCGACACTGCCTTCGACATCCTTGCCTTCAACCTTGAGCAAACGTGGATCACAGCAGATCTGACGCAGCTTCAGCAGCGCATCCAGAATCACGATCCGGCTGCGCTCGGCCCCACGATTGTCCACGGCACGCCGCACCTTTTCATGGAGCGCAACCCGTGCGCGCTCATAGAGGCGCAGTTGCCCGCCCACAAGCGACACGGCACGGGTGATCTCCGTCTTGGGCGGCAGCTCGGGCGCAACCTGGGCCTTGGTCCGGCGCAGGAA
>JBGTLI010000402.1:0-4457 GCA_041744195.1 Wenzhouxiangella sp.
CATCGCGGTGTTGAACACCACTTCGCCGACACTGGCGCCTGGCGCGCCAAAGCCATGTCCGGAAAACGTTTTGCCGTCTTCCAGTACCAAAATCGCCTGCATTCGGGACAAGTTCCTGACCTCCGGGTATGCGAAAAGGGCCGGGATCGTGACATCCCCGGCCCGTTCGTCGCTATCGGGCCTTATGCCCGACTTCCGGGCAGTAATTGTACCGAAATCGAACCCGTTCAGCCAGTCATTTCAGCCCGCGTGAACGAATGTTTCCGGTCAGCCCGCTTCGCGTTCGATCAGCGGTGGAAGGACGGCGGGGAGTTCCTCTGCTGGCTTGAGGGTGGCCGCACTATGGCCCTGGGCCAGCAGGTAATCGAGCCACTTGAGCAAGGCGCGGTTCAGGCGCCAGTTGCGAATGACCAGGCCATGCAGGGGTAATTCGGGCCCGGCCAGGCGATGGATGCCCTGCTCCGGGCTGAATGCGGTCGCCTCGGCCATACGGGCGTCATGATAGACACGGATATGCGCGTTGGGATTATGTTGCTGCTGCTCGCCAATCACGTAGGTCAGGCGCAGAAAGGTGGTGTAGTCATGGCGCTCGATGACCTGCAGAAAGAGATCCGGCCCGTTACCGACGCGGGAAACCAGGTTCTCACTGCGACTCAGACCGTCAGGGAGCAGGAGATTCAGGGCCCGAAACACAGACGTGTGCAGTTCGGGCAGGCGTCGAGCCAGGACCCGGGTCGGGGGATGCAGGTTGCGCACTCTGGTCAGCATGAAAGGGCTCAGGTTTGGTGGGCTCGGATGTACAGGACATGCAATGCCTGACATTGGTTCCGGATAGTTTGGTGGCAAGTTCCTCCGGAAACAAGTCCGGCCGCCCCGGGCCGGCCTAAAATATTTCGCGCTGCAGGCCCGATTCAAGGAGGATGCGGCTGGCCAGTTCCTCAATCGAGGAGTCGGTTGTTGACATGGTTGGCACTTTCTCGGCTCGCAGCATGGCTTCGGCGGCGCCCACCTCGTAATGGCATTGCTTGAGCGAGGCATACCGACTG
Source organism: Wenzhouxiangella sp. (assembly GCA_041744195.1). Taxonomy (GTDB): domain Bacteria; phylum Pseudomonadota; class Gammaproteobacteria; order Xanthomonadales; family Wenzhouxiangellaceae; genus Wenzhouxiangella. The sequence continues at coordinate 1,047 of JBGTLI010000402.1, forward strand.
CCCGGACGCCGGTTTTCCCGAATCTGGGACAGACGACCCGGGTCGATGGTCAGCCCGTAAAGCTTTTGTTTGTGCTGACGAAGAAATGCGGGCAGACGTGGCTGCTCAAGATCTTCTTCGGTGAGCGGATAATTGGCTGCCTTGACGCCGTAGTGAAGCGCCATGTAAAGGCAGGTTGGTGTCTTGCCTGAACGTGACACCCCGATCAGGATCACTTCGGCCTCGTCCAGCTTCTTGCTGATGCCGTCATCGTGGGTCAGGGCATAGTTGGTCGCTTCCATGCGGTCTTCGTAGGCATGGCTGTTGCCCATGCCATGGGCTTGCCCTACCCGAGGCGAGCGCTCGACGCCGAGAATGCCTTCCAGCGGCTCCATGAATGTGGCGAACATATCGAAGACATGCGCGCCGGATTCGTCGATGACCTGGCCCACATGCTGGTCGACGATGGTGCTGAACACCAGCGGGCGGCTCTCATCCGCTTCGGCCGCCCGTCGAATCAGCGATACCGCGTCGAGCGCCTTGTTGCGCGTGTCGACGAACGGGAGGCGAATCTGGCGAAAATCAACACATGAAAACTGGGTCAACAAGCTGTGACCAAAGGTTTCGGCGGTGATGGCCGTGCCATCGGAAACAAAGAAAACGGTTCTGCGCATAGGGTTCGCTGGCGGTTACAATACGGGTCGTTAAAATTCTCAAGGAAAACAGGCCTACTTGTGACTGAGTATATCCTCTGGCTCGACGAGCTTGGCATGAAAGACCTCGAAAAGGTCGGCGGCAAGAATTCCTCGCTGGGCGAGATGATCTCTCACTTGAGCGGTCTGGGCGTCAGCGTGCCCGGTGGCTTCGCCACCACAGCCGATGCGTTTCGGGAATTTCTCGACCAGTCCGGCCTGGCCGGACGGATCCAGGACACGCTGAAAAGCCTGGACGCCGAGGACACACGGGCGCTGGCCGAGACCGGCACCCGCATCCGCCAGTGGATCATGGAGACCCCGCTGCAGCAGCCGCTGGAAAACGCCATTCGCGAGGCTTGGGTGATCATGAAGCAGCGGTATGGTGACAACCTGGCTGTTGCCGTTCGCTCCTCGGCCACCGCGGAAGACCTGCCGGACGCCTCCTTTGCCGGTCAGCAGGAAACCTTCCTCAATTGCCAGGGCCTTGATGAGGTTCTGGAGAAGATTCACGCCGTCTTTGCCAGTCTGTACAACGACCGCGCCATCGCCTACCGCGTTCATCACGGTTTCGAGCATCATGATGTCGCCCTGTCGGCCGGCATTCAGTTGATGGTTCGGGCCGGCTCGGGCTCTGCCGGGGTGATTTTCACCCTCGATACCGAGTCGGGCTACCGCGGCGTGGTCTTTGTCACTTCGAGCTATGGTTTGGGGGAAAGCGTGGTCCAGGGGGCGGTCAATCCGGACGAATTCTACCTGTTCAAGCCAAACCTGAAAGCCGGCCTGCCCGCCATCCTGCGTCGCTCGCTTGGCAGCAAGCTGACCCGCATGATTTCCAGCGATGGTGGCGGCGTGGCCACGGAAGAAACGCCCGAAGCCGAGCGCAATGCCTTCTCGATCACCGATGAAGACGCGACCGCCCTGGCGAAAATGGCTCTGACCATTGAAAAGCACTATGGCCGACCGATGGATATCGAGTGGGGCAAGGATGGCGAGACGGGCGAACTGTATATCCTTCAGGCCCGGCCGGAAACGGTCAAGAGCCGGTCCGGCCAGGCCATGGAGCGCTTCCGCCTGGAAGAAAGCGGCGAAGTGATCGCAGAGGGCCGGGCCATCGGGCAGCGCATTGGCCAGGGCATTGCGCGGGTGATTGAAAGCCTCGACCAGATGCATGACATCGCGGCCGGTGATGTCCTGATCACCGACATGACCGACCCCGACTGGGAACCGATCATGAAACGCGCATCAGCCATTGTGACCAATCGTGGCGGGCGAACCTGCCATGCCGCAATCATTGCCCGCGAGCTCGGTATACCGGCCATCGTCGGCTGTGGCGATGCGACCAAGAGGGTGCCTGACGGCGAGCCGGTGACCATTGTCTGCTCCGAAGGCGATACCGGGCACATCTACAAGGGAAAACTGAAATTCAGCGTCGCCGAGGACACCCTGGACGAAATGCCTGAAGCGCCATTGAAAATCATGATGAACGTGGCCAATGCCGATCGAGCCTTCGATTTCGCCCAGATCCCCAACCACGGAATCGGACTGGCACGGCTGGAGTTCATCATCAACCGGATGATCGGTATTCACCCGCGTGCGCTGCTGGAATACGATCGTCAGCCGGATGATATCCGGTCAGAAATTGATCGCCGTATCGCCGGCTATGCCGACCCGGTCAGCTTTTACGTCGACAAGCTGGCAGAAGGCATTGCCACCATCGCCGCGCCCTTTGGCCCCCACCCGGTCATCGTCCGGCTGTCGGATTTCAAGAGCAACGAGTATGCCAACCTGATCGGGGGCGAGCAGTACGAGCCCGACGAGGAGAACCCGATGATCGGCTGGCGCGGCGCATCGCGTTATGTCGACGACAAGTTCAAGCCGGCCTTCGAGCTCGAATGCCGGGCACTGAAAAAAGTGCGCGAGGAGATGGGCCTGGGCCATGTCTGGGCGATGATTCCGTTCGTCCGTACCGTGGCCGAGGCACAGGAAGTTGTTGCCGTACTCGAGGAGTTCGGGATCAAGCGTGGCGAAAACGGCCTGAAACTGATCATGATGTGCGAGCTGCCGTCCAACGCGCTGCTGGCCGATCAGTTCCTGGAATACTTTGACGGCTTCTCGATCGGCTCGAACGACATGACCCAGCTCACCCTGGGGCTGGACCGGGATTCTGCCCTGGTCGCACATCGTTTCGACGAGCGCGACGGCGCTGTCAAGGCATTGTTATCAATGGCAATCAAGGCCTGCAAGGCCCAGGGCAAGTACATCGGCATCTGTGGTCAGGGCCCGTCGGACTATCCTGACCTGGCCCAGTGGCTGCTTGATGAAGGCATCGAGAGCATGTCGCTGAATCCGGACACGGTAGTCGATACCTGGCGCCGCCTGGCGGCTAGTCGTTGATCCCGGCGCCGGCCAGCGGCCCCATGAAGCGGCGGTAGTAGCGCAACTCATTGATGGAATCCCGAATATCGTCAAGCGCCTGGTGGGTGGTCTCCTTGACCAGGCCTTCGGCGATATCCGGCGCCCAGCGTCGGGCCAGTTCCTTGATTGTGCTGACATCCAGATTCCGATAGTGAAAGTAGGCTTCCAGCTCCGGCATCAGACGCGCCATGAAGCGGCGATCCTGGCAGATCGAATTGCCGCACATCGGCGACGCCCCATCCGGCACGTGAGCGCTGAGGAACTCCAGCGTCCTGCGTTCAGCTTCCCCGCAATCGACACTGCTGGCCAGGCAGCGCGCCAC
>JBGTLI010000403.1:0-15770 GCA_041744195.1 Wenzhouxiangella sp.
TCAGGGTCGAGATGCTTGAACAGCTTTTCCAGGGCCTGGGCGCTGCCCGCGTCGCCCTCGATACGCACCCCGCTGCCCGGTGCGCGCCATTCCGGTACCGTCATCGCGAGCAGAGCGCCGGGTGAGCCGGTGATGGTGGTATCGGCAGGCAGATTGGATTCGGCGGTAATCGACAGCTTCTCTCCCTGCCCGATAAAGAACAGATCGATGCCAATGCCAGTAAGAACCAGCTTGACGCTTCTGCCATTCAGCGCTTCAAGGCGTCGGGCAGCGGTCGGGTCCAGTTCGATGGCCTGGTTGATTGCCCTCTCCATGCCAGACGCGAGCAGCCCCGGCAGTGGCGTCAGGTAACGTGACACCGCTAGACCCGCGCGCCGCGGTGGATGGCGCAGATGCCGCCAGTCAGGTTTTGCCAGCCAACCCGCTCGAAACCCACCTCGCGCAGGCTGGCTGCCAGGGTTTCCTGATCAGGGAAGCGACGGATGGATTCAGCCAGGTACTGGTAGCTCTCGGCATCGCCGGCAATGCGCTGGCCGAGCCGCGGCAGCACCTGGAAGGACCAGGTGTCATACACCTTGGCCAGGGCAGGCAGCCCGACCTTGGAAAACTCCATGATATGGACCCGTCCGCCGGGTTTGAGCACGCGGTACATTTCAGCCAGTGCCTGGTCGCGGAAGGTGACGTTGCGCAAGCCGAAGGTGATGGTGACATGGTCGAAGCTGCGGTCAGCGAAAGGCAGCGCCTCGGCATTGACCTGCAACCATTCCAGGCCGGCGACCTGGCCTTCGTTATCCATCCGTGATCGGCCCACCGAAAGCATGGACCGGTTGATGTCGGCAACCACGACTTCGGCGCCAGCGGCGCGAGCCAGGCGGGCAATGTCGCCGGTGCCGCCGGCCAGGTCAAGCAGTCGGTCTCCAGACCGAATGCCACAGGTGGCGACGAACTGCCGTTTCCACAACCGGTGGATGCCCAGCGACATCAGGTCGTTCATCAAGTCATAGCGCGCGGCCACGGAATCGAAGACACGCCCGACCAGGCGTGTTTTTTCATCAGGGCTTACATCCTTGTATCCGAAATCCGTCATAGCTGCCTCAGTACGTGTTCGCCAGCGCCCTCAACCCGTTGGCCCCTGCAGGCCGGCCTGATCCAGGCGCTCGGCGTAGCGGACCATATTGGCCTCCATGTTAACGCCAAGCTCGTAAAGAAATGACCAGGAATAAATGCCTGTGTTGTGGCCGTCGTCAAAGTGCAGGGCCACGGCATAGGTGCCGATCGGCTCTATGCGCTCGATATTGACTTTTTCCTTGCCGGTCAGCAGTTTCGGTTCGGACAGACCGTGACCGCGTACTTCGGCCGACGGCGAGTGTTTGCGCAGGTATTCGCACGGCAACTCGAAAGTGTTGCCGTCGTCGTATTCGACAACCAGCACCCGCCGCGACTTCTCCAGCCGAACCTCGACCGCTTCGGCCATAGCGTCAGGCCGGCGTGTAATAGGTCGGCGAACCGGGTCCCATCGGCAGCCCCAGGCCGAATACCCAGAGGAAGAACAGCGCCACCCAGAAAATAAAATAGAAGATCGAATAGGGCAGCATGGTGGCAATCAGGGTGCCGATGCCGAAGTTCTTGTCGTAGCGGGTCGCCCAGGCCAGGATCAGGCCAAAGTAGCTCATCATCGGGGTGATGATGTTGGTGGTCGAATCACCGATCCGGTAGGCGCCCTGGATCACTTCGGGTGAATAACCAATAAACATCAGCATGGGCACGAAAATCGGCGCGGTTACGGCCCACTGGGCCGAGGCCGACCCCAGGCTGAGGTTGACAATGCCGCACATGATGATGAAAAACAAAAATACCAACGGACCGGTCATACCGATCGTCTGCAGGAAATCGGCGCCGGCGATGGCGGTGATGATGCCGAGGTTGGTCCAGCCGAAGTAGGCGACGAACTGGGCAGCGAAAAAGACCAGCACGACATACAGGCCCAGGGTGGAAATCGCCGAGGCCATGCCGTCGATGACGTCCCGATCATTTTTCATCGTACCAACGACCTTGCCGTAGGCGAAGCCGGTGACCAGGAAGAAGACAAAAATCCAGGCCACGATAGAGCGGAAAAACGGTCCGCTCGAGGCCAGGAAGCCTTCGCCAACGGCTACCGGATCGCGCAGCACGCCGGTTTCGGGCACCACCAGCAATGCGATCAGCCCGATGATGCCGACCACGGCGACTCCGGCCCAGACCAGGCCCTTGCGCTCATTGCCGGTCAGCGGCTTCATCTGACTGTCGTCGAGCACTGACGGGTCAGCGCGTGAATCGTCGTATTTTCCCAGCTTGGGCTCGACGATGAAGATGGTGACCAGCGAGCCAATGATGGTGATCAGGAAGGTGCTGACGATCATGAAATACCAGTTGGCGGTGGCAAAGACCTCGTAGTCCGGGTCGATCAGGCGCGCCGCCTCGGTGGTGATGCCGGCCAGCAGGGGATCGATTGTGCCGAGCAACAGATTGGCGCTGTAGCCGCCTGAGACTCCGGCAAACGCGGCCGCCATGCCGGCCAGGGGATGCCGCCCCAAGGCTAGGAAAATGGCGCCTGCCAAGGGTACAAGCACGACATACCCCATTTCGGAGGCCGTGTTGGAGATCACGCCGGCAAACACCACGGCCACGGTTACCAGATGTTTCGGCGCGTTGAGGACGATGCCGCGCACCATTGCTGACAGCAATCCGGATTTTTCGGCGACGCCGACGCCCAGCATGGCCACCAGGACCACGCCCAGCGGGGCGAAATTGACGAAATTCGACACCAGGTTGCCGAATATCATCCGCACCCCTTCGGCATTGACCAGGCTGACGGCCTCGATGGTCGCGCCATTGGCGCCTGGGCGCGGGTCCAGCACGGAGACGCCAAGCCAGCCAAACAAGCCTGAAAGAAACACCATGGCGGTTGCCAGCAGCGCGAACAGGGTGACCGGGTGGGGCAGGAGGTTGCCCAGCCACTCCACGGTATCGAGAAAGCGGGTAAACCAGTTGCGCTGGCTGGCCGAGCCGTCGGCCGTCGGGGTTTCAGTGCTCAAGATCGTTTAGCTCTTTTGTGGTGTAACGGCAATTGCGGGGATGATAGCAACTAGCTACACGGCTTGCATTGGCTCACTGGCGGTCGGCGCGACGGCGGAGATAGTTGAGCAGGTCGACGCGGGTGATCAGGCCCAGGAAATGCTCACCGTCCATGATGATGGCGACATGATCGCGGTTGAAGATCGGCAACAGGTCGTCGATGGAAGCAGTGTACTGGACGGATTCGAGTTCTCGGACCATTGCGCTCGAGACCGGCTGTCCGAACCGCGATTCATCGTTATAGACCACGAGCAGGATATCGGATTCGTCAATGATGCCGACGATCCGGTCGCCATCCAGCACGGGCACCTGGGAGATGTCGTACAGCATCATGCGCTTGTAGGCATTGGCCAGGGTTTCATCCTGACCTACGGTAACGGCATCGCGGCTGGACATCGGGCGGGCGATCAGGTCACGCAGGTCGCCAAGGTTGCTGGTCGGCAGCAGGCCGTGGTCGCGCATCCAGTGGTCGTTGTAGACCTTGGACAGATAGCGGTTGCCGGTGTCGCACACCAGCGACAGCACCCGTTTCGGTTCGGTCTGCTCGCGACAATAGCGTAGCGCGCTGGCAACCAGGGTGCCGGTCGACGAGCCGCCCATCAGGCCTTCCTTTTTCAGCAGCTCGCGGGCGGTCTCGAAGCTTTCGCGATCGGAAATGCAATAAGCCTTGCTGACCCGGGTGAAATCACTGATCGAGGGCAGGAAGTCCTCACCGATGCCTTCGACCAGCCAGCCGCCGGCGTCGTCGCGCACGTTGCCGGTGGCGATGTAGTCGGACAGGATCGAGCCTTCCGGGTCGGCAAGAACCAGTTCCAGCTCCGGCGCGACTTGGGCGAAGTAGTGCGACAGGCCGGTGATCGTTCCACTGGAGCCTACCCCGACGACGATGGTGTCGAGTTTCCCCTCCATCTGTTGCCAGATTTCCGGCCCGGTCATGGTTTCATGGGCGAGCGGATTGTCGGGGTTGCCGAACTGGTTGATGAAATAGCTGTTCTCGGTTTTCGCGGCGATGCTGGCGGCCAGGTCCTGGTAGTACTCGGGGTGCCCCTTGCCGACGTCGGATCGGGTGATGACGACTTCGGCGCCCATCGCCTTGAGGTTGGAGATCTTTTCCCTGCTCATCTTGTCGGGGATCACCAGGATCAAGCGATAGCCTTTCTGCGCCGCCACCAGCGCCAGTCCGAGCCCGGTATTGCCAGCGGTGCCTTCAACAATGGTCGCCCCGGGTTTGAGGTCGCCTCGCTTTTCGGCCTCGTCGATCATCTTCAGGGCAATCCGGTCTTTGATTGATCCGCCGGGATTGTTGCATTCGAGCTTCAGATAAAGCTCGCAGGGGCCGGTGTCGAGGTGATTGACACGCACAATCGGCGTATTGCCGATCAAATCAAGAACATTGTCTACAACGGACATGGGTTGGCAAGTGCTGGGATTGGGCGCTCACGATAGCCGAACTGAGCAGTAGCGGCAAGGGCGGGGTAACTTGGTTTGCTGGTTTGCCCGTTTGCCAGGTAGGCTGGTGGCGGGCCGAATTGCAAAAAACCCGGTGAGCGAACTCACCGGGTTGTGGTTTGCGAATCCGAAACAGGGTTGAAATCAGGCGGCTTGCGCCTGTTCCATCATGCGGTTGAGTTGGTCTTTGGCTTTCAGCTTCTCTCGCTTGAGTTGATTCAGGGCCAGGTCTGCCATGGGCGCGGTGCCATTCTCGGCGGCAGTGACACGCTTTTCCAATTGCTGGTGCTGACTGTACAGACGGCGGAAGTCAACATTGGCTTTTAGAAGGCTTTCCATTTGGTCCTTACGATGTTCGAACATTGATGTACTCCTGTTCTTTATTGGTTCCGTGGTGACGGCTGACCGCGGTTTTGTCATGCCGGGCAGCAGAAGACTTGGGCCACATTCGGGCCGGGAAGATCGGGGGACAGAGCGTGGAAGGGAGCGGGACCACAGATCGTGGTATTGGCCCCTGGAATCAGCGAGCGGATCAGTTGATATATCCACCATGAGGATATTTATAGTCCTATCCCCGGCAGAGTTCAAGTGTCTTTTTGCGGTCAGTCATCAAGCAGTATCACATCCACCCGGCGGTTGCTGCTTCGGCCGTCTTCGGTTTCATTGGTTGCGATTGGAAATTCCTCACCCATGCCCACTGCCTGGATTCGGCCAGCGTCGATCCCCAGGGCGACAAGCTCCTCAAGAACGGCCTCGGCGCGCTGCTGGGAAATACGCTGATTGACAATGGCAGGCCCGGTCGAATCAGTGTGCCCTTCGATCCGCACTCGCTTGTCCGGTTCGGTCTGCAACAATTCGACGACATCGGCCAGGTTTTCGCGCGCGTCGGGTTGAAGATCGGTCCGGCCGACGGCGAACAACACATCGCCCAGCGTGATCACTACGCCGCGGTCGGTCTGGCGCAATTCCAGCATCTCCAGGCGTCGACGAAGTGATGCGGCAGCTTCCGTGGCCAGGTCGGCTTCGCGGCGAGCCAGTTGAATTTCGCTGGCCTGGGCTTCGGTCAGGCGCCTTGCGGCTTCGGCTTCTTCCCGCGCTTCGCGTTCACGCCGGGCTGCCTCGTCGCGTTGTTCATCGGCGGTCATGGCCCGGCGCCGGGTGCGCTCGATTTCCTCCTGAGTCGCCGTGCTGACCATGCGGGCCTGCTCGGCCTCACGTCTGGCCTGGTCGACCTCCAGTCGGCTGGCGCGCAGCAGCAGTCGGGTACGTTCCTGGTCGACTTCATCAATCCTGGCGCGGGCCTGAACGCGATGGGCTTCGGCCCTGGCAATCTCGATCCGCTTTTCGGCCAGCAGGATACGATGGCGTCGTTCGTCCTCACTGAGTCCGTCAGCGGTTGCATGGCGTACCGCCCGTTCGGCATCAGCCAGAGCCAGAGGCACCTGGGCCGACAATTCTGAGTTGGCCCGAAACGCTTCCAGATCGGCGCGCAGGTTCTGGAGTGCGCTTTCGTCGCGCGGCTGGGCGACGCACGCTGCAACCAGAATCGCGACCATCAGGATGGTGATATGGCGAATAATCATCGTTGCAGCACCTCGTCTCCAAAAGCCTCGACCAGATCAGCCCTGAGCTGCTCAAGCTCGCGCTGGCGGTCTGCCAGGTCACCGCGGGTAACGGCGGCCTGGGTGCGTGCCAGGGCCAGACGCGCCTCGATTTCGGCCTCGTCAGCCAGTTGTCGCGCGGCGGCCCCTTCTCCTCGCTCAATCTCGAATTCGGCAGAGGTGAGCCGCTCGCGGGCGAACCTGAGTTCCAGGGGCGCATATTCGCTGGCCCCGGCCTCGCTTGCCTGGTTGATGGCGGCGCGGGCGTTGTCGAGTATGGTCGGGTCGGGCGGGATGGTGGCGCAACCTGCGATCATGCCGATCAGGCCGAGGACGAGGACGAGGCAGAATTGGGAGGGAAAAATTCGGGTTGGTCTCATGTCTGGGTCACGATGTCGTTTATCACTTTGGCCCCGACACCCGATTATTCGGCGTCGGGCTGGTTTTCCGGAGCGGCCTGTCGGACGGCCGGGAGCGCTTCCAGGTTCTTGCAGATTCGCAGGATCTCATCCAGCCCCGACAGGTTACAGTCAAATCTTCGTGCATTGTAAACCTGGGGCAACAGACAGCAATCAGCAATGCCTGGTCGTTCACCATGACAGAAATCGCCGGTCTGCGGGTGATTGGCCAGCATACGCTCGACTGCGGCAAGCCCGGAAATAGTCCAGTGTTCGTACCAGGCCATCTTCATTGACTCCGAAGCCCCGACTTCGTTCACCAGGTACTTGAGCACCCGCAGATTGTTCAGGGGATGGATTTCGCAGGCAATGGTCTGGGCGATGGCGCGCACCCGCGCCCGGCCGACGGCGTCTGGCGGCAGCAGAGGCGGGTCGGGCTGAAGCTCATCCAGGTAGTCGAGCATGGCCAGTGATTGGGTGAGCACCTGCTGATCGTGCACCAGAGTCGGCACCAGCTCCTGCGGGTTCAGGGCCGCGTAGTCGGCCGAATGATGCTGGCCGCCGTCGCGCACCAGGTGGACCGGTCGGATCTCGTAGTCCAGACCCTTGAGATTCAGCGCCATGCGGACACGGTAGCTGGCCGAGGACCGCCAATAGGAGTAGAGCGTCAGAGCCACTAGCGGCGGTACTCCACGACTTCCTGCTCGATCGCGCCGAAGATCGACACGCCGTCGCGGCTTTTCATTTCGATTTTGACCCGGTCGCCGAACTGCATGAACGGTGTTTCCGGCTTGCCGTTGGCAATGATCTCGAGCATGCGCTTTTCGGCCAGGCAGGAGGCGCCGCGGGCGGTGTCCTGGTTGGCGATGGTGCCCGAACCCATCAGGGTGCCGGCGGCCAGGGGTCGAGATTTGGCGGCGTGAGCCAGCAATTCGGCAAAGGAAAACTGCATATCCTCGCCGGCTTCGGGCTGACCGAACAGTTCACCATTCAAGTGGGTGATCAGCGGCAGGTGAACCTTGCTGTCGACCCAGGCATGGCCGAGCTCGTCGGGCGTGACAACCACGGCCGCCAACGCCGAACGCGGCTTGGACTGCAGAAAGCCGAAGCCCTTGGCCAGTTCGCCCGGAATGAGATTGCGCAGCGACACGTCGTTGAGGATGGTGATCAACTGGATATGCTCGGCGCATTCTTCTGCGGTCGCACCCATTGGAACATCGTCGGTGATGACCCCGATTTCGGATTCAAAGTCGATGCCCCATTCGGTCGATGCCATGGCGATGTCGTCCAGCGGGCCCATGAAGCCGTCGGATACCGCCTGATACATCAAGGGATCAGTTTCAAAGCTCTTTGGCACTTCGGCGCCTCGGGCCTTGCGTACACGCTCGACATGGGGCAGGTAGGCGCTGCCATCGAGAAACTGGTAACAGCGGGGCAGGGGCGCTGCCAGTGCCTGCAGGTCCAGTGCGAACATGTCCTCGGCGTCACCGGCGTTCAGGTCCGCATAAAGTGTGTTGAGTCGCGGCGCGGCACGGTCCCAGTCATCAAGCGCGGCCTGCAGTGTGGGCGCGATGCCGGTGGCGCGAACGGCGCGGGTGAGGTCGCGACTGACGACGATCAGAGTGCCGTCGCGGCTGCCTTCTTTGAGGGTTGCTAGTTTCATAAAATCAGGTTTTAAGGTTAAAGGTAAAAGGTAAAAGGTAAAAGGTAAAAGGTAAAAGGAATCACGCCTTCCAGCTATCGACGTATTCCTTCCATTCGATCTGCTCGGCAGCATCGGTCACTTCCAGGGCGTCGCGGGTGTCGATCATTACCGCCACCTCCTCGGTCGCCTTGGCCTTCGGCTGGAAGGCATTGTTCATTGCCTTTGGATGCGGGCCGTGGGTAAAGCCGCAGGGATGGAGCGTCATCATGCCGGGATGAATGTTGTCGCGCGAGAAGAACTCGCCGGCGTGGTAGAAGATCAGCTCATCGAAATCGTCATTGTTGTGAAAGAACGGCACCTTCAATGCATCCGGATCGGTCTCGAACGGACGCGGCACGAAGGTGCAGACGACAAAGCGGTTGGCTACGAAGGTGGTGTGAGCCGACGGCGGCAGGTGGTAACGGTGGCTCATCAGCGGGCGGATATCACGCCAGTTGATCTTGACCGGCATCAAATCGCCTTTCCAGCCAACCGCATCGAGCGGGTTGAACGGGAAAGTGATGGTTGAGAGCCGGTTGCCGCGCTTGACTATCACCTTCCACTCATCATCGCCCTGCTGGGCACGGAAGGCGTCGTTGATGCGCGGCGTGTCGAGCATGGCCGGGTCGAAGATCGCGTGTGGCCCCACCAGCCCCTTGTCAGGCAGCATATAGCTGGAGTTGGTCGCCTCGATCAGCAGCGCGCTGATCGGCCCTTCGGAGGCCAGCCGCCACATGGTGCCTCGCGGCAGCACCACGTAATCGCCGTCCCGCACGCTCATGTGGCCATAGTCGCAGTAGAGGTCGCCACTGCCGGCGTGTATGAACAACAGTTCATCACCGTCGGAGTTGCGCACCAGGTGGTCCATGCTGCCGGTCGCCTGCCAACTGCGTATCCGGGTGTGGGCATTGTTCATCAATTCAGCCGCGCCCCAGGGCGAGTTGTCGCCCTTGCCCAGCCGGGTAGTGTCGAAAGCGCGCGGCTGCAACGGCCCTTCGAAGTCGCTCCAGCCGGTTGGGACGCGCGAGTGATACATGTGCGTGGCCGGACCAAAAAACCCTTCCTTGCCCAGCTCGCGCTCATAAGTCCCTTCAGGCAGATCGCAATGCGCCTGCCGGGAAGCGTTACCTTCGACTTTCGGGTGTGTAATCCAGTTCTTCATGGTGGCTTGCTCCGTTGTCGCTGCGCGGCTCGTCCTTTCACCTTTCACCTTTCACCTTTCACCTTTCTACCTTTCACCGCCTTTAGAGTACTCCACGCTTCTTCTGGTCGCGTTCGATGGCTTCGAACAGGGCCTGGAAGTTGCCTTCGCCGAATCCTTCGTTGCCCTTGCGCTGAATGATCTCGAAGAAGATCGGTCCGATGTTGGTCTGGGTGAAGATCTGTAGCAGCTGCTTGCTTTGCTCTTTCTGGTCGGCATCAATCAGGATCTTGTTCTTCCTCATTCGTTCGACATCTTCGCCATGGTTGGGGATGCGCTGGTCGATGACATCAAAATAGGTATCGGGGGTGTCCAGGAACTGGATCCCGTTGGCATGCAATGCTTCGACCGTTTCATAGATGTTTTCCGAGTAAAGGGCGATATGCTGGACGCCTTCACCCTTGTATTCATCCAGGTACTCGTTGATCTGGCTCTTGGGGTTCTCCGATTCGTTGATCGGAATCGAGATGTTGCCATTGGGCGCGGTCATGGCCTTCGATCGCAGGCCGGTCTGCTGGCCCTTGATGTCGAAGTAGCGCACTTCGTAAAAACCGAACAGTCTTTCGTAGAAGCCGGCCCATTCCCCCATGTTGCCGTTATAAACGTTGTGGGTGAGGTGGTCGATAAAGCTTAAGCCCACACCTTTTGGATTGCGTTCGACGCCGGGTTCGAAGTCGAAATGCTTCTCGACATCTTCGATGCCGGCGCACAAATACAGCACGCTGTCGCCGATGCCCGAAATACGCGGGCAGTCAACGGGCAGGGTCTCTGGCTTGTTCTCGACGTCCTTCGCGCCCGTGGCCTTGGCCGATTGGTAGGCCGCTGCCGGATCGGCAACGCGCAGGGCGAAACCGGTACAGCTCGGCCCGTGGGCCGCGGCAAAGTCACTGGCGAAAGAGCCAGGGGTTTCGTTGACCAGGAAATTGATCCGGCCCTGGCGGTACAGGGTGACCGGCTTTGACTTGTGCCGGGCCACGGCGCTGAAACCCAGATTCCGGAACAGCTCGTGCAGCAGGGTTGGATCCGGCGCCGCGTACTCGATGAATTCGAACTTCTGGACTCCCAGCGGATTGGGGCGTTGTTCAGTCATGGCCATCTCCTCGGCGACTCGTTTCGGCTAGCAAAAGTTTGGACTTGCTCAAGCCTCCGATATTAGTTACATTTGAAACCAATTTCAAGCCCGACACCCGTGCAATATGCTCAAGCTGGAAAACTTTCTCCCCTACCGACTCTCGTTGCTTTCCAATCAGATCAGCCGGGGAATCGCCCGGACCTATGAGCAACGATTCGATCTGGGCGTGACCGAATGGCGGGTAATTGCCATTCTGGGGCGGTTTCCGGAAATTTCGGCAACCGAGGTTGCCGAGAAGTCGGCGATGGACAAAGTGGCTGTCAGTCGCGCGGTTCGAAAGCTTTTGGAAGCAGGCCGGATTCAGCGTCGCAGCAACAATGCCGACCGGCGCGCCAAGCACTTGTTCCTGAGTACGACCGGCCAGGCGATCTACAAAGCCATCGAGCCGGCTGCCCTGGCTTACGAGCAACAGTTGCTTGATGTGTTGGATGACAACGAGAAGCAGGTTCTGGACAAACTGATCGATCGACTGCTGGTCGCGACCGAACGGCTGAGTTAGGCTGGTGCCTGATTTTGACCAAAGGCGTTTCAAGATGACGCGATTTTTTTCTTATGGCCTGGTTCTGGCCGGAGGCCTGATGGCCTGTTCGGCTTCCGCTGAAATGCTGGCCGGGCTTGATGAATGGCTTGATGCTGAACGTCAACGCTGGGGTATACCGGGCATGGCGGTGGCGGTGGTCCACAATGATGAGCTTGTTTTCGCCCGTGGTTTCGGAACCACCCGGCTGGAGCATGGCCGACCGGTCGATGCCGATACCCAGTTCGGTATCGCTTCACTGACCAAGGCGATGACCGCGACCTCCCTGGGCCTGCTGGTCGATGAAGGGCTGCTTGACTGGACTGATCGAGTCGTTGACCACTTGCCGGAGTTTGCGCTGTCCGATCCATGGGTGACAGCCAACGTGACGGTTCGTGATCTGCTGAGTCATCAAGTCGGGGTGGGGCGTCTATTCGGCAATCGACTGACGTTCATGCCCGCCGCCTCCCGTGATCAGTTCATGCGCCATCTGCGCCATCACGACTTCGAGCAGCCATTTCGACAGGGCTATGTCTACAGCAATTCGATGTACACGGTAGCTGGCGCCATTCTCGAAGTGCTGTCTGATGAAACCTGGGAGCATTTTGTCGAATCGCGCCTGTTCGCGCCCCTGGCCATGAACCGGTCGAACACGAGTATCCACCGGTTGGATGACAACGCGGCCTGGCCGCACCAGGAGATCCGCGGTCAACTGGTCGAGGTTCCCCGCCGCGACTGGGGCTATGCCGGTCCGGCAGCCGCAGTCAACGCCAGTGTGAATGATTTGGCGCAGTGGATGCGTCTGAACCTGGGAGATCGCGGGGTGCTCGATGGGAAGCGCCTGGTTTCGGACAAAACGATTTCGGCCATTCATTCGCCGGTCAACCTGACCGGATTCGATGATGCAGAGCTCAGCGTCAACGCCTACGCCATGGGGTGGGGGCTTGGCCGTTACCAGGGTTTGCATGTCATGCGTCACGGCGGGGCGACCGATGGTTTCAACACCCAGGTCTGGCTGGTTCCGGAACTGGCGCTGGGTATCGTGATGAGCGCAAACCGGTTTACTGAATTGCGTGATCCGGTCATGCGGCGAATCGTTGACTTGGTCGCCGGACATGAGCCGTTCGACTGGGCCGGGCAGCAATTCCAGGATGAGCTGAACGACCGCGAGCTTGCGCGCGCAGCACGAGAAGCGGTGCATGCCAAGCGGCAGCCGGACTCACCTCCCCGTCATCACCGGACTGCTTACCTGGGCAGCTACCACCATCCGCTGTACGACCAGGTTGAAGTGCTGGAAACTGATTCCGGCCTGGCGCTGAGATTCTGGCAGGATGATTCTCAAACGGCTGATCTGGAACACTGGCACTTTGATACTTTCCTCGCCACCTGGCGCAATCCGGCCCAGCGTGAGAAATTCGTCTGGTTCGTGATGGGTGAAGACGGATTGCCGCATGAGCTTCGAGTTCGCTTCACCTTGCGCCCGGAGTCGCTTGAAGAAGGCATCTACCCAGCCGACTATACCCGCACCGTTCACTTCAAGCGCCAGCCTGCTGGTTACTGAGTCATTCATGCGCTATGATCGAAAATCTTAATCCAATTTGAGGCAGGCTGACATGGCGTACAACCGCAAACAGGTTCAGGCGATCTGCAGCAAGTCAGAATACGCGCTGTTCGTGAGCAGCATGAAAGGTGAGGTCGAGAAGCTTCCGCAGGCCCGTGTGCAGGCCAACATCAAGCGCACCCGAACCTTGCGTGACAAGTACCGCGACCTGCACAAGCGGCAGCGGCTTGCAACACGCGAACGAACCGGCACCAAGAAAGGCATCAAGCCCGACACCAACGTTCGCACGGAGCAAAAGGCAACGATCTTCGCCGAAGCTCTGGCCCGCCTCGAGGATCGGTTGAAGGCCATCAAGGCCGAGGGCCGCTCGGCAGGCAAAAAGGCTACGAGCAAGAAGGCTGCGAGCAAGAAGTCGGTCTCAAAGAAGGCAACCAAGAAAAAGGCAACCAAGAAAAAGGTTGCCAAGAAAGTTTCCAAAAAGGTCGCTAAGAAGAAGGTTGCCAAGAAGGCTGTCCGCAAGAAGGCCCCAGCCAAGGCCAGCCGTTTTGTTTCCGAGCAGGCTGCGGCAGCCAGCAAGCGCCAACAGGAACAGAATATCCGCTCCCGGGCGGTGATGGGCCATACCAGCGCCTCGACCAAGCGTCGCCAGGCCAAGCGTGACGGCGGCAAGAAAGAATAATGAGTTCGGCCCGGCGCCCGCCCGGAAACCCGGGTGCGGCGCTGAAGATCATCTGGCGCGACCGCTGGATCTGCGCCATCGACAAGCCCCCTGGGCTGATGGTGCATCGTTCGAGCCGCAGTACAGATTCGGATTTCGCCCTGCAGCGGTTGCGCAACCAGATCGGCCAGCGCGTCTGGCCGGTTCATCGCCTTGACCGGGCCACCTCCGGCGTGTTGCTGTTTGCGCTTGATGCCGATACCGCAGCCACGCTTGGTCACCAGATGATGGATCGGACGATCACCAAACGCTACCTCACGGTCGTTCGCGGTTATGCCGCCCCGTCAGGTCTGATCGATCATCCGCTCCAGGCCGATGGCCAGGGCCTGCCGCAGCCGGCGACAACCCGTTACACTCGGCTTTGCCGCATGGAGCTGCCAATCGCCATTGGTCGCTATCCCAGCGCTCGATACTCGCTGCTGGAGGTCTTCCCTGAAACCGGTCGAATGCACCAGATCCGTCGGCATTTCAAGCATGTGTTTCACCCGGTCATTGGCGATACCACCTACGGTGAAGGTCGCCACAACCGCCTGTTCCGGGAGGTGTTTGACTGCGATCGCCTGTTGTTGCATTCGAGCAACCTGGCCTTTGATCATCCCGCGGAGGATCGTCGTCTGTGCCTGACCGCGCCCTTGTACGGCGTGTTCCGCCAAATCGGCCAGGTCTTCATACGCCGCGGACTGCTTGCTGCTGTACCATAGCCTGACCGATTACTGCATCCACAACACTGGGTTCTTAGATTATGAGTATTCACGTTTTCAGCCATTTCGATGGCGGCAATATCAAGGTCATCAGTGCCGACAAGGCCGATGATATTCATCTTGAAATCCGGCACGATGCCGGCGACGAGCACTTGCAATGGTTCTTTTTCCAGCTCTGCAACGCGCGTGACATCGATTGCGTGATGAGCATTGACAATGCCGGCAAGGTGTCCTATCCCGGCGGGTTCAAGGACTACCAGGCGGTTGCTTCGACTGATGGCGAGCATTGGTATCGAGTGCCGACCGAGTTTGACGGCGAGCGTCTGGTCATCTCTGACAATCCGGATGCTGATGTCGTTTACTACGCCTACTTCGCGCCATACCCCTTGAGCAGGCATCAGCAGTTGATTGCCCATGCACTTGCCTCGCCACGGGTGCGCGCCGAGACCCTCTGTGCAACTCCAGATGGACATGCCCATACCCTCCTGGTGATTGGCGAGCCGGACGACACCAGGAAAAAGCTTTGGGTGACTGCCCGCCAGCATCCAGGCGAGACCATGGCCGAGTGGTGGGTCGAGGGTTTTGTCGATCGTCTGCTGGATGAAGAAGATCCGGTCTCGCGGCGTTTGCTGGAACAGGCCGTGGTGTATCTCGTGCCGAACATGTGCATAGATGGCAGCGTGCGAGGCCACCTGCGCTGCAATGCCCTCGGCCGCAACCTCAATCGGGAATGGGCCAAGCCATCGCCCGAGCAGTCGCCGGAAGTCTATTACGTCATCGAGCGCATGAAGCAGACCGGAGTTGATTTCGCGTTCGACGTGCACGGTGATGAAGCCCTGCCATACAACTTCATCGCCGGCGCCGAAGGTATCGCCAGTTGGAATGATCACAAGCAGGACCAACTTGACACATTCAAGCGATTGCTGGCCGAAATCAGCCCGGACTTTCAGACGAAGTTCGGCTATGACGTTGACGCGCCGGGCAGCTCCGACTTGCGCAAGTGCACCGACTACATGGCCGAAACCTTCGACTGCCTGGCCATGACCCTGGAGATGCCCTTCAAGGACAACGCCGATGCTCCCATGCCGGAAACCGGCTGGAACCCGGGCCGCTCCCAATTACTGGGCATGGCCTGCGTCGACGCCTTCTGGCGAATCCTGCCCAAACTCTGATATCGACGCCGATAAAGAAGAAAGAGACTGAACCACAGAGGTCACAGAGGACACAGAGAAAAACAATCACTTAATTTCTCTGTGCTCTCTGTGCCCTCTCATGGAACAAAACACCAGATTTACCACGGAGACACAGAGAGCACAGAGGAAAAACAGTAGGAACTAATTGAATTATAAGAAAAAAGTAATTCTTTTAACCTCTGTGGCCTCTGTGCCTCTGTGGTGAGCTTGTCTTTGTTCCTTCCACGACAGCGGGCCCGGTTACGGGGTTGGAGACTCTGTGGTTAGCTTTTCTTGTTCCTTTCGCGACGGACTCGGAAACGCTGTGGTTATTGCTTTTACATCCTGCTGGCCGGGTCTACGAGTTCGAGGTGACGGAAGGCGATGCCGGCCTGGGTTCTGTTGCGCACGGCGAGCTTGTGGAAGATTTCGCTCATGTGGGCCTTGACCGTGCGTTCCTGGATGTTCAATTCCGCCGCGATCTGCTTGTTGAGCTGACCATCGGCCACCATGGCCAGCACC
>JBGTLI010000404.1:0-22067 GCA_041744195.1 Wenzhouxiangella sp.
TCTATGAGTTCATCGAATCACACAATGCTAATAGCAAGCCGTTCGTCTGGACCAAAACAGCCAATGACATCCTCGCTAAGGTCGGACGTGCACGTGAAGCCCTTCTATCTCATTAATCTATTTCCGACACTACACTAGTTCGCTCTGCCACTGCTCCACCAGATGCGGCGGACAGAGCACCGCCAGGCGGGCGATTTCGCCGCGATCCATCAGCTCGCGCGCGATCAACCCCGCCTCAATGGTCTTGCCAATGCCCACGTCATCGGCAATCAGCAAACGCACAGTGGACAGTCGCAGCGCCATCAGCAGCGGCACCAGCTGGTAGCTGCGCGGCTCAACGGCGATATTGCCAAAGGAACGGAACGGCCCACCACCGGCCCGCAACTTAAGACGCAGGGCATCGCGCAGCAACAGCGCGGCGGCATGGTTGCCCGGGCGCGCCGGGTCAGGCCAGGGGAAGGTGGCGGACTCGACCGGTATAGGTTCCAGTTCGGGGATCAGCGCAACGATGTCGTCGTCCGTGCCGCCGAGCGGCCGCAACCGCAGCCAGTCCGCCTGCGAGTCGGTTTGCACAACCCACTCGCGGCCACGGGCACGCACCAGATTGCCGGGAAGAAAATTGGCTTGGGTCATGATGTACCCTCGGCTGCACCGAATACATTCGCATGTTTGTTGAACAACTCCGGCCATTGGCGCTTGTCTGAGAAGTCGAGCGCCTGCCAGCCTTTGTCTGTCAGCTCGTTTCTGATGTCATCGGCCAAAGGCGCCAGAAATACCAAAGTGCGGCTAGACTTGTATTGCGCTTCCGCCGTGACAGCGTCCTGGCCGACCGATACATTCTGTGCGTCCGGCTGGCGCAATCCTTGTTCACCCAGAGCATGCAGCCATTGTTGCAGCACATCGCTTGTTTCCTTTGCGGCGCTCTGACGGCTCGCTGTCCCGGCGGGCACGGCGACGGCGAGTTTCACTACTGCATTGGATAAAGCTACCAGTAATTGCAGTGCATCCGAGTTGCGGCGGTTGATGTGGTCGTGGTCGGGCTGGTTGAAATAAGACAACAGACACTGGTAACAGCCGGCCTCACAGATCGACAGCTCGCCCTGCTTTTGCTCCAGCTCATCCAGCGCGGCTACAGACCATCGCCCTGTTGGGCGGTTGAAGTGTATGAGTGACAAGGCAGCACTGGCCACTTCGGCCAACGCGCCGGGTTCATTGGCGAGCCGTGTCAAAACCCCGGCGCCGCCTTCGGCCGACTCGTAGAACATGAGGGATTTACGGTCATCCCGATTAGGGAGCGGCTCGGCAACCAGCTCGGCTTCTTCGATCTGAAACGTCATTTCAATTCCGCGCTTCAGAGCCGCCTGCAGGGTCGCCATGGCTTCCAGCGACAGTTCCCGGAGCGGAGTCAGGATCAGCAGATTACGGTGATCCTCAACGAAAGGCACGATGCGCTGGTTAGGCACCTTGTCCAGTAACGGCTCATCAACAGCGGTATCGCCCTCGTTTGCGCTAGGATCGTCTTTCTTGCTCCAGCTGCCGGTGATCGGGTTAATGTAAAAACCTAACTGATTCTTGTCCTTGCGACGGCGCCAGCCACGGTTGATACGCCAAAGCCGCGCCGCCGGCGTATAGACCAAGCCCGCCAGGACATCATCGTCCTGCCGAACTTCCGCCTGCGCTTTCTGAATAAGACCATCGCGACCCGGCAGAAAACGAAAGGTCGTTTGCAGCTCGAAACCCTGACGCTGGCGGTCCTCGTCGTTGATGGAGATACGCTCCACTGGAACGGTTTCCACGGTTTCTATACGATAGAGCTCTCTAACCCAATCGTGATCCGTCAAGAGGGCATCGCAGTTTTCGCAGCGGTCAACCAGTGGCTCTCCTTCGCCCGGCTCACCGAGATGGCCATAACCACATTGGCTGCAAATGCGCGAAGTAATAGTGCTGAGCTGGCTGCTACCGGAGACATGATCGGAAGAGCCGGCGTTCAACTTGGCGCGAACGACCCGGTACATACGACCCTGATGATAGATCAAGCTGCGCGGGCCAAACTCGGACAGCGCAAGAAAGCGTGGCCGACTGACCATACTGCCCTCATCATCCTTGCCATGAGCGCCTTGCCCGCCTCGGGCAGGAATCCAGGCCATTAGTGGCAGACGTGGGAAATTGTAGCCCGGCAGAAAACCCTGACTGGCGAAATAGCGGTAGGTGTAGAAATCCGACCCCTGAGTGTTGCCGGTTTTTAAGAGCACAGCAAACTGTCGAGCCGCATCGCTGTAGCGGCGACCAGCATTGTTACGTTCGGCATGGGAGGCGGTATGACTTTTGACAATTTGATCCGCCATTTCCATTTGCTTGCGTGTGGCGTCAAATAGCGCACGCCAACGGTCCAGGGCAACACTAAAAGCGCGGGGCGCTGACTTGATGACCTCGCTGACGTAATCATCACGAAACCAGACACTGTCCTTGAGCTCTTCGGCCAGTTGGGCAACAACGCCTCGGGCACTGACTTGTGCTCGCTCAAGTACCGCCGGATCGGTAAGGCGTTCGTAAAGCGCCTGCTTGACCGGCTTGCCGGGTTCTTCAAGCTCCAGCAAGGGGGCAATACTGGTCTCAAGTCCCACTTCGGCACTGGCCAGCCAAACGGCGTGCAGATGACTTTCGACCAAGTCGCGATTGGCCAGGTCCAGCGTCGGGGGTTTGACCACGCCATGCACCATGTCACTGGCATGGTGGAAAAACCACTGGTCATGCGGACTGAGTGCAGCACAATAGGCAATAACCAGCGCCTGCTGACCAGAACGGCCGGCACGGCCACTGCGCTGCGCATAGTTGGCTGGGGTAGGCGGCACATTACGCAGGTAAACGGTGTTTAGCGCTGAAATATCTACGCCCAGTTCCATGGTCGGTGAACAGAACATCACGGGCAGACGTTCAAGGGGCGCTTCGTGTGCCGGGTTGCCATCCCAGTCCTTGCGGTCCTTATCAGTGAATCGAAACCGCTGCTCCAGCAATTGCCGGCGTGCGGGCTCTACTTGTGCAGTGTGCTCCTGGGCCTCGAAATCAAACAACGGATGGCTCGGCTGTTCAAGGAGTACGGCAATGCTCTGATAAAGCTGGCGGAAAAAGGCATTCACCCTGCCGGCGTTGCCGTCATCCTCTATCAGACACCAATCCATTGCGGCTGCATTCAACCGCCAGCCAACCAACTTGTCATCAATTGCATGCTTGTGGATATAGCCATAGTGGTTGCCGGCCTGGAGCATCGCGCCAATCAGTTCGGCCCAGTCCACCTCCTTCCATGCGTGCACCTGATCAGCAAACGCTGTCTGCTTCCAGACATCGGCGTTTTTTACCTGCTTGAGCAGCCGAGATCGCGGCCCACCGGACATCAGGTCATTGCGCGGTTTACCCCTGTATTCAGGCCGTTTATCCAGAATCAGATAACGCGCTGCTTCCAGCTTTTCATCAGCTGCAAAAGCCCATCTTTCATGCAGATAACTGAATGCGCTGGTACGGGCCTTGTCTTGTTCTACAGGGTCGAGATAGCGGGTTTCTAGGCATAGGCCACGGCGCATTTCATCAAACACCAGTTGGAACAGTGCTGCCCGATTCTGCGGATGCAGTCTGCGCAGGACTGACCCTGCACTCTCAAACAGAGCAGTTTCGTTGCAGAACTCATCCAGGCCACGGTAACGAATTGTGAGCAGATTCAACTGATCCAGGTTGGGATTGTTGAACCGCCAGCCACGGCGCAGATCACGCAGCAGGCGATAGCCAATGATGAACCTGAGGGTGCGCTGCGCTTCCTGGCGGGCCAGCCCCATCAACTTTGGTGTGCGCAGATACTCCGCTAGAGTGGCGTAATCGACCGCATCAAAACCAAGGGCCTTAAATACAGCATCGGCAAGATGCTCTTCGGTGAGCATGCCCTGATTCTTTTGCAGGGCACCTATCAATCCTGACCTGAGCGTCAGCAGAAAGACAAAATCATTGAAATGCCCGGCTTGGAGCGCTGCATCCTGACGGTTATCCGAAAATCCGAGCAATTTGCGTGGGTCAGGCAAGCCTTCCGGCAGCTCACGGATCGAAAACAGTTGCCGCAATGCGCTTAGTGTCAGAACCGTAGTGGCGGAAGACCGCCCCTCTCCCGACAAACTGGCAAGCCGGTTCATGTCCTTGCCGTGCGCTTCATGCAGGGTTGCACAACTCAAACAGAAGCGGAATTTACCTGGAATGTACCAAAAGGATTCACCTCTGCCCTCAAGGCCCTGGGGATCCACCTGAGTTGGTACGGGTATCGCTTTCTTGTAGGTGCCTTTGACTTTAGGTTCGGCTTTGGTCAGATCCAGCCAGGATTCCGGCAGGTCTTCCATAAACCCTTTATACGACTGGACATCACGCCTAGGGCAGAGAAAGCCGAAGCGTACGTCTTCATTGTCATCAGCTGTTATGTCATCGATTTCCCGAGGACTATACTGAACCCGGCCCTGCTCAGAACGCCATACCGGGTGATATTCCTGCCCGCAATCACGACAAAAATGGGCGGGATACAGCAAGACTGACTCGGCCTGCCTACCGGGTGCAAAGCGCTGGGCATCAAGTGTTATCTGTCGAGTATCCAGGGGTTCAAGCGTACTGTGAACCTTGCCGGGACCACTGATGAACTGGTGCAACTTAAAGGCAAAGGGCGCACGGCCCAGTTCGGTCTTTACGCTGTGGGCAGCAATAAGAAAGCGCTGCAAAGCGGTTTTTGCCAATTCCGCGCTGCAGCCGGCATCAGCCGCCAGTTGCTTGCTGGCTGCGTCAAGGGTGATGGGCTTGGCCCGTCGCGGAGCTTCGTGGGCCGATAGCTCAACGCCAAGATTTAACTCAACCCAGATCGCCAGTGGATCCTTGCGAAACTCGGCAAAACTGCCCCAGGAAAAAACGTCCTTTGAAAGCTGGCTTTTCAGCAACGGGCGGACTGCTTCAATGCCCTTTGCCGGATCTGTGACACGCTCCAGTGTCTCGCCAATCACATCATGTTCGGTGATGCGGGTGCCAAAGAGCTTGCTTGCCACAGCCGCAACCGTTCGGTTGCGATCATCCTGGGTACCTGCACTGGACATCGTTGCGGATGTGCCGATGCAGACGAGATCTTTCGCCTGAAGGCGCTGACGCAGCCGCCTTACCAGCAAGGCGACATCCGCACCCTGCCGCCCCCTGTAGGTGTGAAGCTCATCGAGAATCAGAAATCCCAGATCGTGGCAATGCTCCACTACACGCCTGTCGGTCTCCTCATAGCGCGTAAGGATAAGCTCCAACATCATAAAGTTGGTCAGCAGAATATCCGGCGGGTTGGTCGCGATGGCCTCACGTTCTGCGGCTGATTCCTGACCTGTGTAACGAGCTACCGAGAACGGTTTGCCCCCATCAGCGAAGCCGTAGAGAAACTTGTCCAGCTCTTCCAGCTGGCTGTTTGCCAAGGCATTCATCGGGTAAATGACGATGGCCCGGGTTCGGGGCGTCGAATCCGACTGCTTAGCCTTCAGGATGCGATCTATGACGGGCAGGAAAAATGACAATGATTTACCCGACCCCGTGCCGGTGGTGACAACGTAGCTTTGCCCGGACTGCCCTTTTGCCAGGGCCTCCATTTGATGAGCGTAGAGATACAGTGGCTTAGGGTTACCCTCGGCTTTCCCTGTCTGAAAAATTTCGGCGCAGGATTGATGCAGAAGCCCGTCAGTCACCAGCGCTTGGACAGCGTCCTTACGCTGATAGTTGGGATTGATCTGAATCAGTGGCTCTGGCCAGTAGCGCCCGGCGTCATACTGACGCTCGACTTCACGCAAGATGTCTTGCGCAGAAATACGGGTAAAGCTGCGCGAAAAGTCGCTGTATTCCGCCACAAGCTGGTCACGGAAATCGAAGACATTATTCATTTGACTTTTCCTTTTTATCCGGCTCCGAATACCTTGGCGCCAACATGGCATTCTTGACACCGTAAAGCGCCAGGTGGTCTTTCAGCCTTAGCCGAAATTCATGGCCGCGCTCAGGGGGAACACTCCACACTCCATTGGCGAAGAATGTAACCCGCAGTGCTGCCAGCAGCTTCATCGGAAGCACGCCGCCCTGCATGCAGTAGCCCATCTCGGCGATCTCCGGCCGGAGTTGATCCGGGTGCGGCACCAGCTCCAGCTCGACGGCATCGAGGCGTGTTCAGGCTGGTTACAGACATCCTGGGAGTAGAGGTGGTGTTTTCTTGTCACTGCTTATCCGGAATGTATTCCACCAACTCCTCGATTCGGCAATCGAAATAGGCGCATAGCTTTTCGAGATGCTCTGACCTCACGTTCCAGCCGGGCTGGTTGAGAATTCGGGAAAGGGTGTTGCGGGCGATGCCTGTGCTTTCGGCTATCTCGGCGACAGTCACTCGCCTCCCCTCCTGAAATTCTTTTTCCGCGATGAGCTCTTTGAGCTTGAAGCGAAGCATTGTTGGACCCTCTGCACCATATATGGTTATTTTGCACCTTGGGGTTAACATCGTCAATCAAGGCACTATATTAGGGGTGAAGGCACCACTAATAGTGCATATCACCCACAAGATGACGGAGTATCACATTCAGAAAACTTATTTGGCGACCGAACAACTCGCTGCCCGGATTCATTACGAACCGCGCACTATCCGCAATCGCCTCAAGGATTCCGTTCTTCTTGAAGGGATTCACTATATCAGGCCATTCGGCGGGCGGAAACTCCTGTTCATCTGGGAGGCCATCGAGCAGGACATGAGTGATTTCTCGATGGACAGCGCCCCGCTGGTGCCGATGGCCAATGGCGCCGTGACTCATGGGTAGAGTCCGGGCGCGGTCTGACAACGATAAGTTGTTCCTGGACTTCTACTTCAATGGAGTGCGCTGCCGGGAGCAGACGGCGCTGACCGATACGCCGGCCAACCGGCGTTCGGTGCAGCGGCTGCTGGCACGGATTGAAGCTGAGATCAAGGCCGGCCGCTTTGATTATGGGGCGACCTTTCCTGGAAGCCCCCGGGCCGAAGACCTGGACATCCAATTCCCGCCCAGCATGGAGCGCGCCGCTTGAGTGTCGTTCTGCCTTGTCCCCGCTCTGGCACAGCCCGGTCTGACAGACACGTCAGATTCAGGGTGCAATTGGCCGGCGATTGAGGATGCAAATGGACGCTGGCTCAGGATGCAAATGGACGGGCAATGAGCGCGCAATCGGACGACAGCTATATCTACCGTCAGACCTCGCGTTTTTGCAGGGTGGGTTAACAACCTCATAAACCAATCAAGTGCTTGTGCCGAGGCCGATCATTCGGATGCCGCAAAAAATGCATTCACGAGGTGCTTGAAAAAATAATCCGGGAGGCGTATGGTCTCATAGACGGTACTGGCGAGGTTCAGGAGGGATCCTTTGCTGGGCGACTTACCAACAAGATATCGGGATCACAGGAGGGGGCCTTACCGCCCTCGCCATGGATGCTGTTTTGCCCCCGCCAGGCTGAGGGCAGCGCCGCCAGCAGCCAATCCAAGCAACTTTCCGGCCGGGGCCGGAATCGTTAACAGGGCCTGACCAGTGGCCATCCTGATTCGCGGAATTGATCAGCGCAATCAGGGTGCAGTTGATTCGCCACTGTTCGACACCAGCAGCGAACTCCCGCTAACTCTCGAACAATCCATCGAACTGGCCGACCCTACCCGCGACGAGCAGGGGGCGGATATCCGGCTTGGCGATGAATTGCTCGCAACTTGCATCTGCGAGGTCGAGGACGACGACGGCATCCTGCAGTGGGTACGCGGCAGCGAACTCAAGAACATGCCCGAGTTCGATGTCAGCCGTCTTCGCGATGACAGCGTGCTGCGCCTTGTTCCAACGGGCGACGCCACCAGAGGACGCGTGCTTGGCCATCTGCGCCGACTGCGCATCTTTCGCCCCGCAGCCACGGAATTTGCGTCAGACCTCGCGCGGCGGGAACTGGTTAAGCGCATAGAAAAGGGGCACGGCCACGACCACGGCGTTTACCAACTGAGCGGCAGCCGGGAGCCGGAATTCACTCTCTTTAACCCTGAGCCGGTTGCGGTCAACAGCGACAAGCCCTGGCTGGTTCTGCTCCACGGCACCTTCTCAACGACAGAGGGCAGTTTTGGTGACCTCTGGAATCTGGAGGGTGGGGCTCGTTTCCTGCAGCTTCTAAAACAATTTGGGGATCGCGACTCCAGCCGGATACTGGCTCTCGAACATCCTTCCATGAGCGCTGATCCGGTGGACAATGCCTTGGCGTTGGTCGCCAAGCTGCCCCGAGGCGCACGCCTGCATCTGCTCAGTCATTCTCGCGGCGGGCTGATCGGAGAACTGCTGGTTCGCCGGGGAACCGGTGACGGTTACTTCAGCGACGCCGACCTGGCCCGACTGAAAAGGGCAATCGGCGGCGACCGCTACGTCGACAAGGTCAGGAAGCTGGATCAGCAGCTTCGCGAAAAACGCATTCTGGTCGAGCGCTTCGTTCGCGTCGCCTGCCCCGCGCGCGGAACCAATCTGGCGTCAAAACGGCTTGAGCGCTGGCTGACGGTCATGCTCAACCTGGTCCGCCTGGGCGCGCACGGCGTCAGCGCCGCGTCCGGCATGACCTTGCATCCGGTAGTTCGCGTGGGCGGCGAGTTGATCAAAGCGCTGTTGATGGACCTGGTCAATCTGGAACACCTTCCCGGCCTGCAAGCCATGGATCCACGTGATCCGCTGCTGCGTGCCCTGTTGAACGCCAGCGAGGAGCCAGTCGACACCCAGCTTGCCGTGGTTGCCGGCGTAACACGCGGCAGCGGGATTGTCAGAAGATTGCGTCAATTGCTGGCGCGCGCCTACTTCCGCAATGACAACGATCTGGTTGTCGATACGCCCTCAATGTTCGGCGGTCATTTGCGCACCCCAAAAAGCAGCATCCGTTGGGTCCAGGACGACAGCGAGATCACCCATGTCAAGTATTTCAGCCATGCAGCGACCGCAAACCGCATCGTCGAAGGCCTGATTTCTCCAGACTGGCCCGTTCCAGGCTTTGAGCCCTTCGCGGTCGATCAGTCGCAACTGCGCGCGTTGCCAGTCGAGTCCAGGCCGCACCTTCGCAGCCTGGCCAGTCATCCGCCGGTCTGCGTGGTGCTGCCCGGCATCATGGGTTCCTACCTGGATGTGCGCGGCAAGCGGGTCTGGACCCGATATAGAAGGCTGATCAATGGCCGTTTCCTCGATCTGCATATCGATAATCCCGATGTCGTCGCGACAGGCATTGACGGTAAGGCCTACGGTGCAATCGTCGAGTTTTTGTCTGAAACCCATCAGGTCATCCCGTTCCCCTATGACTGGCGCCTGTCTATCGAGGACAGTGGGCGGCGGCTGAACCAGAAACTGCAGGAAATTCTCGCTGGCATCGACCGCTCGCGCCAGCCGGTCCGCATCGTCGCCCACTCCATGGGTGGCCTGGTGGCGCGCTCGATGATGATGGAGGCCGACAGCGCCTGGGATCAAATGATCGAACACCCGGGTAGCCGCTTGTTGATGATGGGCACGCCCAATGCTGGCTCCCATGCCATCACGTTGCTTCTGACCGGGCGCGAACGTCTGCTGCGCCTGCTCTCAGCCGCCGACTTCCGCAATCGCACAGATCAACTCGTGGCCGTCGCGGCCGCATTCGACGGCGCCCTGGATATGCTCCCGGCCCGCTCGCCAAACGACGCAGAACGCGACTACTTCGAAGCCACCGACTGGGAACCCATCCTTACCCAGCTCGACAGCAGAAGGCGCTGGCCAAGACCCAACCCGGAGGCGCTGGAACGTGCACGCCGCTGGCGGACCAGGCTCGAAGCCCAAACCCTGGACCCGCAACGGGTCTTCTACGTCGCCGGCGTCCACGCCAAGACCCCTGAAAGCATTGAACTCCCGGACCGCGGGCTGCGAAAACTGCGATTTAAATACAGTGCCGAGGGCGATGGCCGCGTGCTTTGGAAGGGCGGCATTCCCGACGGCATTTCGCGCGGCTTCGTTCAGGCCAGACACGGCGCCATTCCGGCACATACCGACTCGCACGCAGCCTATCTCGACCTGCTCGAACGCGGCCAAACCGATCGTCTGGAGTCCACGGGCCTGAGCTTGATGCGCAGCGCGGCCAGCGAAGAATCCGTCGACCCCTATCATGACCCTGAACACGATGAGGATCCGGCCTTTCTGCCCAACGCCGAAGATTTGATGGCTGCGGCCATCGGCGGCGATGCCGAGCCCGACACCAGTCGCCAGTCGCCCCCGATACCGATCCAGGTGCAAGTCATCTGGGGCGACGTGAAATACAGCGCCTGCCCGGTCGTGGTCGGCCACTACAGCGGCGACACCATCGTCAGCGCCGAGGCCGCGCTGAACGACATGCTCGACGGCGAGCTTGAGCGGCGCAACGCGCTGAATTTGTATCCAGGCGCGATTGGCACCTCACTGGTCATCAGTCGGCCGAAAAAGACATTGCCCGGCGTCATTGTCGTCGGTCTGGGCACGATCGGCAGCCTCGGCCGCGGCGAGCTGGCCGCGACCGTGCGCGAAGGCGTGTTGAAATGGGCGGTGGAGACGCTGAGCGCTCAACGCCTGACCCAGACGGAAGTCATGATCGATGAAACGCCGGTGGCCAACGATCGCGGCATCGGATTGGCTCTGATTCTGGTTGGCAGCGGTTCGGGGGGCTTGAGCCTGCGCGATACTGCCCACAGCCTGCTGGCTGGAGTGGCCCAGGCGCTGAGTCGACTGGGTTCGGAAGAGGCTGCGCGCCTCAATCTTCGTCGCATCGAATTCATCGACTATTACGAAGATCGTGCCTACTCCTTCTGGCACGAACTCAACAAACTGCTCGACAACCAGCATCGCGCTGACCCTCTCCTTGCCCGCTTCAACCTGGCCCTGTCCGTCAAGGAAGGCCAGAAAGCCCGTAGGCGTCTGGTCATCGGTTCAGATTCCGGCTGGTGGGCGCCCTTGCGCATCACCTGCGACGATGACCGACTGATCTTCGAAAGCATCAGCGATCACGCGCGCAGTGAACGCAGGGGCGTTGGCGCCGAGATGGTGCAAATTGAAAACCTCATCCAGCAAGGCCTGAAAAGCGCGCGCCGCGACCCGGCGCTGGAAGTCGCTCTGTTCGAGATGCTGGTGCCCAACGACCTCAAAATGGCCGCACCAAGGCAGGATGATATGCGCCTGCTGCTTGATCACCAAACCGCCTGGATCCCCTGGGAGCTGATGACCGATCGCGACAGCGCCAGCCGCAACGCGCAATGCGGGCGCGACAGCGATGCCCGCCCGCAGTCGGTCCAGACCGGCATGGTCCGCCAACTGTTGTTCAACGATGCGCAACCGCGCCAGCGCGTTACCGAAGGTCGCTGCGTTCTGGTCGTCGGCGACCCGAAAAGCAACCTCAACGAATTGCCCGCCGCCCAGCAGGAAGCCCGCTCGGTCAGCCAATGGCTCAGCACCAACGACTTCGACTGCGGCCAGCCGCTGATCCAAAGCAACGGCAACGAAATCCTCAAGGCCCTGTTCCGTTGCAGCTACCGCATCATTCACCTGGCCGGCCACGGGGTGGAGGATGCCGTCAACTGGATGGCCGTCGTGCGCGCCCGCGCCGAGGGCAGGGCAGAGCCCGTCGCCGAGCCCGATCTTGGCGCCCGCCTGGAAGACCCGACCAGCGGCTTCGTCATCGGCCAGGCCGATACCCTGACCTGGAAACACATCGCCCAACTGCGCGAAGTGCCCGAACTGGTCTTCCTCAACTGCTGCCATCTGGGCAGCATCGCCAGTCGTCGGGCCAGTACCCGCATGGCCGCCGACTTCGGCGAGCAGTTCATCAAGCAGGGCGTACGCGCCGTGATCACCGCCGGCTGGGCCGTCGAAGACCGGGCAGCCCTGCATTTTGCCGAAGTCTTCTATTATGAAATGTTCAACAATCAATGCTTCGGCGACGCCGTACGCCGCGCCCGGCAAGCCGTCTTCAAGCGCTTCCCCGGCTCCAACACCTGGGCCGCCTACCAGTGCTACGGCGACCCAGCCTATCGGCTGAACCTGCAAGGCCCGCAAAGCCGCGCGCGGCGGCGTGACCAGAAACAGTTCGCCGGCACGCGTCAGTTCATCTTTGAGGCCATTGAAAGCACCAACTGCCTCGACGAACTGGTGGCTCTGGAACAACAAGCCATACAGGAATGGGGAAATAAGGGCCAGCTCCAGGATGGTGAACTGCTCTACCACCTGGCCGAACGCTACCGCTATCACAAAGACCTGGAACGCGCGGCCGAACTGTTTGGCCTGGCCATGCAAAGCCACGAAAACGGCAAACTGCCGATGGGGGCCGTCGAGCAGTACGTCAACATGGAATGCCGTCTGGCTGCAAACCAAAGCGATGCGACGGTCACCGAGCGAAGAACTCGCATCCGCCAAGCCCGCGCCAAACTCGAAAAACTGATCAGTTTGGCCGACTCCCCCGAGCGCCAGGCCATACTTGGGTCCTCTTACAAACGCGAAGCCATCATCGGCGGCAACGCCGCCACCGTTCGCAGCGCACTGATCAAGGGCGCCGAGGCCTATCAGCGCCACGGCCAACTCACCCGCGAACACCTCAGCGCCCAACCGGCCCGTGCTGGCGATCTCGCCTACGGCCCGCTGCAAGCCGCCACCCTCTATGCATCAGCCTGGTGGCTAAACGGCGAACCAGAAGACAAGGAAAAGGCCCGACAGCAACTGGAGCTGGTGCCGGCACAACCCCCCGTCGCCAGCAGTCACGACAATTTCTGGGACCGAATCGTCCCGGCCGATCGGGCGCTGGCACAAGCGTTCCTGCGTGGCCGAATGTCACAGAAGCAGGCCACCGGTCTAAGCAAGCAGTACGCGGAAGCTGCCCGGGTAGCAAACGATCAGGGCGCGCTGAGCTCGGTCATGGAAACGCTTGACTATCTGCGCGAAATTCTCAAAGCGGTCCGTCCGGAAAAGCACGCGAAATCAAATCTCCAGGGGCTCAAGTTCTTTAACGAAAGAATCAGTGAGATCAAGAAATCCTTGATCGAAACGGACCAGCGGTTATGAGCGATTACCTGCAAGGCAGCACCAACCAATTCCTCTCCCCAAACTTTCGCCTGGGCGAGTTCCGCGACGCCTCGGGTCCGGCCTACGTGCACCGCGATCTGGTCGAAGCGCTGCAGATGTTGCGGGGCGCGCACGGTGCATCGATTTTGGTCCGTTCAATGAAGGCCCCGGCCGCAGCGCAAAACCCCGCCCCCAGGGGCGAAGGCGTACTGATCGAGGCCGTCTACACAGGAAAGCCAGCCAATCAAGCCAATGCGTTAATCTGCAAAAGTTGGCTGGCCAGGGTCACGCCAGTGGGCGCACGTTTAAGGGATCACATCCCAGAACCGCTGCTCCGCCACCCGACCGCCATATCTGCGGGCTGTTTCTTGAGCGCTTACGTGACTATGAATCCCATACCATCCAATACATCGCTACGTAGGTGAAAATTCATGAGCGCTATAGAGCTTTTCAAGCCTGTTTTGCGAGTCCATCTTCGCGTGAATTGCTGGAGCCAGCTGAGAAAATATCAGGAATTGCCCAGTCTCCTAGTGTGTGATCTAAAAGGCTTCGACGCAAGCGTCCGTTTTTATGAAGGTTTTTAGTGTAAATGCCGGAGATCTATAATGTCGTTCCCGACCAAACTAGTTTTCCTATTTGTGCTTCAACTAGCTGTTTTCAATGCGTGGTCAACCGATTTTTCGTTGTGCAGTGAAAGCACCGAAATTGACAATGCCAGGGAGTCGAGAGAGCTCTTACAACGCAATCGGGAGCCGAGACAGCACTCAGACTATCTTGTGTCTCGACGCCAGTTTGGCACGCTGCAATTCATTGAGTTAACTGGCAGCAAATTTACTCAAAGAAGCCTTGTGATTTTGCCCGGCAATGCAACGGATCCCCAATGGATAGCGCAAGAATTTCATGGGAAGGACCTTGATTCATTTCGTAAGGTTTTGGTTATTGAGTATCCGCATCTCGATCTTTCAAATGAGTACCAACCAATTCGTTCGGAAACACTTGCCAGACAGTTGATTGATGCCCTATCAGAGGCCCAGCTGCAATTTGGCGGCAAAATGGATATCTACGCGTCCTCATTCGGCGGAATCATATACGTTTTGGCTGCTCAACTTGCCGATCTCGAGAACCTCGATTTTCCGCAGAACCGAAGACTCATACTCGATGCTATACATGAATCCACAAATCTATTCGCAAGGCTCTTTGCTCGTTGCAACAATCAAAATTGGCCCCGCGATATCATTTCTAGCAATCGTCAGATATTTTCTGATCTTCATCTGATTCATAATCGTTATGACAGAAAGGAGAGGTCGCACCGCCTTAGAAAAAATAGACATTCGCTCGATATTCAAGTTCATGAGATGGCTTCCCATCACCCTTGGGAGAACAGCGAAGAAAATCCAGAGCGATTTAAAGTGATTTTTGATATTCTCTTGAGGGAATAGATGTGTTCAAAATTGTGTTGTTGGTTCTTGTGCTTCTTTTTAGTCTTTTTGCGCATGGAGCAAGAACTGAACCACTAGTTATTCTTGCAGTGTCCATTGCTTTCGTATTTTGTGCAGCGATACTTGCATCGCTACAAGTTTCCAAGCCTACAAAATGGTCGGCATACTGGGCAGCTCTTGAAATCTGGACGATATTTCTACTATCAACTGCTGTGATTGGCACCACGACTGGCTCATGGATGTACTCTGGTCGCAACTTGGCTGAAGACAACGTTAGTTCAATTGCGCTTACGATCTCTTTACAGACCATTGCTTTCTGCTTCATCTTCATCAAAACGTTCAATGCTGGTGGCAGTTTCATAAGGGACGTCAAAAGATCGGCTTCGGGGCTTCAGCCAGTACGACGAGTGCACGGTAGCATTTCGAAACTTTGGGAGTGGCTCGACAGTATTCCGATTTTGACGTTTAAGGAGAATATTCAAAAACTGAAGCTGCTTCTCTTCTTTTTTTTGGGACTTTTGATAGGGATCGTAGGCATTTTCGACAACGCGACGCGAAATAGACTATTTGATTGGGTACTCAAAGGCCTTGGTTCTTGAAACACATGATTTGACTGAATCTTAACGAAATAGTAATCGCACAGTGGAGGTAAAGCCATGAATTTTCTTAAGCTGATGTTAATGCTACTACTATGTATAGGACTTGGTTCATGTCGAGGTTGCTTACCAATTTCCAGCATCACCTCTGACAATAAACTCGATTCGGAAAGCACAACCTACTCCAGTCAGAACCAACACATTACCGATGGAAATTGAGAAGTGCCAGAGTAGTTCGTACAGCCTGATCGCATTGATGGCCAAGACCTTTGTTGCCAGTGAGTACTGAAAGGCCGAACTTTAGCGTCACTGGGTGTGGCGAGCTCATTGCTAATTGCCTTGCTGCCAGTAGGTAATCAGAGCGATGGAAAGCTTGCAATCCCGATGCAGCCCCGTGAAAGGATTGACTTGCTTTTTTAGCTTGAAAAGTATACGCCTGGAGCACCGCTCCTATCTTCGCTGAGATATGATTGATTATGGAAACGATATTTCTATCCTACACCTACCGACCTCATCCAGATCATCAAACGGACCTGGATCGATTGTACCGATACGTCGTCAAGGCAGTCGAAGCGGTTGGCTTGAGAGTCATCGACGGTGTGGACGTTGGAGGACGGCCGCTCGATTCCGCGCTGAAGCAGCGCATCGAAGATGCTGATGCCTTGATTGCTTTGGTAACGCCCCAGGATGATGGCGAAGGCAAGGAAGTGGACCCGGCCTTCGTACTTAGCGAGTTTCACTTTGCGGAAGGACAACAAAAACCGACAGTACGCGTACTGCACCATAGTCTGGAGGCGCGCGGGCTTGGAGCGGGTAATGAGTACATAGCGTTCAGCTCTGGAAATGAGGCAGATGTTATCGTGAAACTACTCAGCACAATTGCTGTATGGCGACGCAGACACGGTCGAGTGGCTCGCGTGCGTATCGAGCCAGAAGAGATTGTCATACGTTACGACGAGTCACAAGGTGATCGATGCGAGTTCCAACTGATTTCGGGAGTCGATGGCTACGAGGACTACAAGCCAGCAATGGTTTGGCCAGAACCAGGAGCCGCCTACGCTGTTTTGCCGAAACTCCGGGACAGTGATCGCGTTCGTCTACGAATTATCCAGGGAGGGAACACGTGGCAAACACGACATGCAATTAATCCGTTCGTGGGCGGTGTCAGTTTGGAGAAGCAATCATGACGTATCGAATCGCTCAGGATTTTGAATATGTTGGAAACGACTACTGGCGATGGAGCGCGTGGATTGAAGCCAGCGAGGCAGAGCTAGACCGTGTATGTGAGGTAACTTGGGTGTTACACCCGAGTTTTCCCCAACCGCATAAGGTCTCGAAGGAGCGCTCTGAGAATTTTCGGATCAGAACCGCCGGTTGGGGAGTTTTCACATTGCGCGCTGAGGTGCTCACTATCGGAAACGAAACGGTGGTACTCAAACACCCCTTAAGGCTTGAATATCCGGAAGACGGGTTATCCGCCGCAAGTAAGCGACAGGAACATCGTCTTGTAGACACAGGAAAGTCGCGCACTGTCTTTCTTTCGTACAGTGCGCGGGATGCGCAGGTTGCATCGCGGCTTCGAGCCGATTTGATGAACGCGGGATTGAACGTACTCGATCAAACGCGCATTGAGCACGGCCTGCCGATAAACCAGGCAATCGATCAAATGATCGCACAGTCCGACACGGTCATAGGGCTAGTCAGCGACGATGAAATGAGCCCGTGGGTAACGGCAGAACTGGAAGCGGCCGAAAGAGCCGCAAAGCCTATCTTGCCAGTTGCACTCGACACAATCGGCGAGCACCACGAATCAGCGAGACGATTTGGCGGGAGACTTGGCAAACTGCAAGTACTTTCAGTGGACAAAGCGAAACCGGACACCGGCGCCATTACTGACGCAATCGGTACGCTCATGCACAACCCGCATAACTTCGAAAACGATGGGGGAGAATTTAATTCTTAGTTCAACTCATCCCCAAAGCGGGTTTTCCTCAACTTGTCGGCACGTCTACGAATTGCTTGGTCAATCGTTGATCTGAAGGCGCTCTCATAGCGCCTGGCGTCGGCGTAGCACGAACGCGGAAACTGCATCGCGGTCCCGGCCATGTGCAACCGAAAACGTTTCATTTTCCCGAACAGAAGCTAGCGCGCCATGATCCTTGGCAGTCCGTACCGTACGGCTTCGCCTCCGAAAGCCGTTCATCGGCTGCCACCTATCATCTTCACGAAAAAGCAACGGAAAGCTTGGCTAACTTAGAATTGAGAGCTTACGGCACCTGGTTTCAGAGCTATACATCTTGATTCTTAGCTCAGAAATACTCATAAAGCGCCAAATGCGTCTTGACGTGTGTAGCGTTACACGCTACACTCCATCAATGGAGAGATCATCCGCACAAAAGGCCCATCCTGGCGCGTACGTTCGAAAGCACGTTATTCCAAGCGGTATATCCGTGAAAGACGCGGCAGAACGCCTTGGGATTGGCCGCCCAGCCTTGTCCAATTTCCTCAACGGGAAGGCCGCCCTGTCGCCAGAGATGGCAATCAGGTTGGAAAAGACCTTCGGCGCTGATCGGAAGCTGCTGCTGGATATGCAGAGCGCATTCGAGGAGTGTGAACAGCTGACCAACGAAAGCGGTGTAGCTGTTCGCGCCTACGTTCCCGGCTTTCTTACCATTAAGGCAAGACAAATTGAGGATTGGGCCGACAGCAACATCCGGTCTCGCGAACTCCTTCCCGTTCTCCTCCGAAAACTAGTCAACTCTACTGGGGACGGCCTCTGTCGAGTCGATTTTCCCGGTTACGACAATTCGCAGCGCAAAGGACCCGATGGCATTGTCGAAGCCGAAGCGGCCACCCCTTGGGTCCCAAAGGGCAAGTCCTACTGGGAATTTGGCACCAATCAGAATCCGCATAGAAAAGCCGAAGAGGATTACAACGCCCGGCTCAAGTCCATCGCCGCCACCGAACGATCAAACAGCACATATGTTTGCGTCACACCCCGCAACTGGGATGGCAAGACCGCATGGGAGGAGCGCAAGAATCACGCCGGCGACTGGAAAGCCGTGAGAGCCTTCGATTCCAGTGATCTTGAACAATGGCTTGAGCAATCGATTCCCGCTCAGATCTGGCTGGCAGAAAAACTGAGACTACCAACAGACGGCTATCAGACGCTCGACGAGGCGTGGTCTAGGTGGGCCACCGCAAGCGAGCCTTTGTTCACCCCCGAAATCTTTGCGCCATCTTTAGCGGCCCACCGGAGCACTTTCAAGTCTTGGCTCGACCAGCCCAGCAGCAAGCCTTTCGTAATTGCCGCCGATTCCACAGGCGAGGCCCTGGCCTTCATTGCGTGCCTTTTCGATGATGACGAACTCTGTCAGGTCAAGGACCGCGCCGCTGTCTTCACTTCACCCCAAGTCTTGAAGACACTGATCGATTCTGCTGTACCGTTCATTCCAGTCGTCTATTCCCAAGATGCTGAAAGGGAACTCAGAGATGCCCATCGGCGCCTCCACTGTATCGTTGTTAGACCCCGCAATAAGGTTGACTCCATGCCGGATATCGCGCTTGATCTCCTTGGCTACGAAGATTTCCAGAAAGCCCTCACGGCCATGGGGGTCGACGAAGGCCACATTGATCGACTCTCGGTGGAGTCCGGGCGTTCACCGACAATTCTGCGCCGCCGCTTGTCGGCTAATGCCGCAATCAAGATCCCCGAATGGGCAGACAATGACGAAGCAGCGAAAGCGCTGGTCCCAATGGCGCTTATTGGTGCCTGGCGGGCTGATTCGAAAGCTGATCAAGAAATTCTATCAATCCTCGCTAAGAAGAAATACGAGAAAATCGAGGACGATATCGTACGCCTGCTCCACTTTGACGACAGCCCTGTGTGGTCAGCGGGACAGTGCCGCGGGGTGACGTCTAAGATTGATGCCCTATTCGCAATTGCACGGATGCTGACGCAAGCCGACCTTGATCGCTTTTTCGAATATGCTGAGTTTGTGCTGTCCGAAGAAGATCCGGCGCTCGAACTTCCAGAAAAGGACAGATGGGCGGCTGCTATATATGACAAAAAGCGAGATTATTCTGGACCATTGCGCGATGGCATTTGTGAAACGCTTGTCATTCTCTCGGTACACGGCAACAATTTGTTCCAAGATCGGCTTGGATTCAATATCGAAAATCGCGTTAGCTTCCTAATCAGGAATCTCCTGACGCCGTTAACCAATGAGAAGTTACTGTCGCACGACGGCCACTTGCCCCGTTACGCGGAAGCCGCGCCCGAGGAATTCTTATCCCTAATTGAAGAAGACCTTCTCCAGGACGATCCGGTTGTTTTCGATATTCTTAAGCCAGCCGATACCCATTCTGTCTGGGGATCGCCTTCGCGGACAGGTATCCTCTGGGCGCTGGAGTGCCTGGCGTGGAAACCACAGAGCCTGACTCGAGTAGCGCGAATACTAGCGAAACTTGCCCGAATAAAGATCAACGATAACTGGGCCAATAAGCCAGAGGCAAGCCTGAAAGCAATCTTCCGGTCATGGATGCCTCAGACAGCAGCGTCAGTCCAGCAAAGAATCCAGACGTTGGAGCTGCTGGTGCGCGAGTTCCCCGACGTGGCTTGGGAGGTCACCCTCGAGCAAATCAAGCCTGGCTCCCAGACTGGAGAATACAGTTACAGGCCGTGCTGGCGAACCGACGCCTCCGGTGCTGGACAAGTCGTGACTCGCAAGGAGATGAATGAATTCGCCATAAAGGCCCTGGAACTGATGCTTGCCTGGCCGACCCACAATGAAAAGACGCTGGGCGACCTTATCGAGTGCCTTCAGACTATGCCTGATGAGGATCATTCGAATGTCTGGACGCTAATCGACCAGTGGGCGGAAGAAGCAAGCGATCCCGCTAAAGCTGAGCTACGGGAACGGATCCGTCGTTACGCCCTTACTCGGCGGGCTCGCTTAAATGAACTCGGCGACGCAAACTTAGACCGTGCCCACCAAGTCTACGAAGCCCTCAGTCCGCCTGATCCCGTCTTCCGACATGGGTGGCTATTCGCGGGTGCATGGGTACAGGAATCAGTCGCCGAAATCGAAGAAGAAGGTTTTGACTACCGTAAGCATGAGAATCGGATCCACAAGCTTCGATGTGAGGCGATGGCCGAGGTCTGGGCTAAGCGAGGGTTTGACGGCGTACTGCAACTACTGAAATCCAGCAGGAGCCCGGGGGTCGTCGGCCAATATGCCTCGACATGCGTCGCAGAGTCATCGCAGCGCGTCAGGTTTATTCTGGACTGCCTGTCGCTGACAGGCGATCTTCGTGGAAACGCTGAGTCATGTGTGAAAGGGTTCCTATCCTTCGTCGAACTAGAGGATCGTGCCGAGATCCTTCAGGCCGCAGCCAAAGAACTCTCCGATGATGAACAAGTACACCTGTTTATCTCCGCGCCTTTCGAGAAGTCGAGTTGGCGCCTTCTGGAGCAATATGGGGCCGTCATTCGTGCCGCGTATTGGAAGAACGTATTCCCCTACTGGGGCCCACATACGCCCTCAGACCTCAATGAGATAGTCGATCAGCTGCTAGAAGCAAAGCGTCCACGCGCAGCCTTTCACACGGTACATATGAACTTCAAGGATATCGAAACCGCCCGCCTCAAGCGCCTTCTGCTAGACGTCGCAACAGTCGACGAGGAACCTTCAGGTCACTTCATACCCAATGGCTATTACATCTCGGAAGCACTTAGCGCGCTCAACGGTCGACCGGGGATCAGCTCTGAAGAGATGGCACAGCTTGAATTTCTGTTCATTGGGGCGCTCGACGGTAGCGACCACGGCATTCCTAATCTTGAAAGTCAAATTGCCGGTTCACCGATGCAATTCGTACAAGCGGTGGCGCTTGCTTACAAGCGAAGTGACAATGGTGATGACTCTTTGGAATGGCAAATCGAAGATCCGGACAAGAAGCGATCCTTAGCTCGTGCAGCGCACCGTCTCCTTAGAAAACTCAAAAGGATTCCCGGAACAGACACACGCGCACGTATTGACGTCTCCTACCTTAGTGATTGGCTATTCAAGG
This sequence comes from Wenzhouxiangella sp., assembly GCA_041744195.1. GTDB lineage: Bacteria > Pseudomonadota > Gammaproteobacteria > Xanthomonadales > Wenzhouxiangellaceae > Wenzhouxiangella. Next base: position 21,206 of record JBGTLI010000404.1, read on the forward strand.
TTCGAGACTTGTGTAAGGAGTATGCACGCGTGGAGATTGGTGATCAGCAGATTGGCCAGCTTCTAGCTAGGGCGCCTGGTGACGAAGACGGCCTTTGGCCCTGTCAAGCAGTCTGTCAAGTAATGGAAGACATCGCCTCGACACATATCGCCGAGGGTTTCATAATTGGCGTTTACAATGCCCGGGGTGTTCACCGGCGCGGCCAAGGCGGAGATCAAGAGCGCGAAATCGCCGCGAAGTATCGAGCATGGGCGGAACAACTCCATTTTTACTACCCCTACGTTGGCAGCGTGTTGGAGCGTATCGCTTCGTCTTACGACCACGACGCCGTACAGCAGGACACTTCGGCAAGGGTCTCTCAGCGTCTACAGCATTGAGTAGCAATCACTGACGCCTATTCGTAGTTCCGAATCCAGCAGCACCCGCCGGCGGTCGCGCACAATCCATGAGCCTATCGGAAGCAAAAAAATGCAGTTCATCACCAACGGCCCTGACATTCCCGATGCACTCCTCCAAGCGCATGAAGAGGGCCGCGTGGTGTTTTTCTGCGGCGCCGGCATTTCCTACCCCGCCGGTCTGCCGGGCTTCAAGGGTCTAGTAGAGCAGATGTATCAGTTAAATGGGACAAAGTTCTCGGACATTGAGCGCGAGGCCTTCGACAACGCTCAGTTCGACGCCACGCTTGACCTGTTAGAACGACGCCTACCTGGTCAGCGCTTGGCTGTCTCGCGTCAATTACTTTGTCCGGTCGGCGACAATTAAAATGGCCGGTCGGTTAGTGTTTTTTCCTGCCTAGCACTTTTGTTCCTGTTTCTCCTTTTTCCTAGTGGATTGAGCTCGCTTTCGATAGCTTTCGCCGGTC
>JBGTLI010000405.1:0-6776 GCA_041744195.1 Wenzhouxiangella sp.
CCAATCCCCCTCCATCGCCAAAGTGAAAGTACCGGTGTCATCGCGGAGATCACCGCCATGGGCCTTCACGGTGAGATCAAGCAAGGCCGCCGCATCCAGCCCGTCGTCAAATTCAAGCTCGGGTTCGGCCACGGGGAACGAGGTTGCGCATCCGCTCACCAGCAGCACGAACAAAAGGTACAAGCATCGTATTGTGAGCATCGTTGCTTCCAGCAGTCTTCCAAATTAACAAATTACCTTTCAAGGCGTGAACATCCCGACAGCACCTGACCTGATCGTTTCGGCCAAAATGGCCAGGAACCCTCAAAACAGGCGCCAGGTATTCTTGTATTCTGTGAGCCGACCCAATCCAATCTTGCCGTAGAGACCCGCCATGAACCGACTTTTTTTGATGCTTGCCGCCGCCTTCGCTCTGGCAGCCTGCGACACTGCCGACTATCAAGCAGAACCAGCGAGACCGCAGGCAGACCTGGTGCTTTTGAATGGCACCGTGATTACGGTCGACTCCGAAGTGCCGGACGGCAATGCGGTGGCTGTACTGGATGGCAGAATCCTGGCGGTCGGCAGTTCTGACGATGTGCAGGCACTCGCCGGCCCGGAAACCCAGGTGATCGACCTGGTTGGTCGGGTTGTGATTCCCGGTTTCATCGAAGGCCACGGCCATTTCCTCGGCCTGGGCGAGGCGATGACCATCCTGGATCTGCAGCCAACGACAACCTTCGAACAGATCGTCGAGATGGTGGCAGCGGCTGCAGCGCAGGCCGAGCCCGGTGAATGGATCCGGGGCCGCGGCTGGCACCAGGAACGTTGGGATCCCCTGCCCGAGATCACGTTCGACGGCGTTGCAACCCATCATGCCCTGAGCGCGGTCAGCCCGGACAATCCGGTCTTGCTGACTCACGCCAGTGGCCATGCCTCATTCGCCAACGCCCGCGCCCTGGCCCTGGCCGGGATCGACCGGAATAGTGAGGATCCCGAAGGTGGCACCATCGTTCGCGATGACCAGGGCGAACCCACCGGTTTTCTGCGCCAGGCCGCGCAAAGTTCCGTGCGCCGGGCGCTGACTGAAGCCGAGCGATCGATGACGGACAATGAGCGCCAGGCCCGCTTCCTGCGCCAAGTCGAACTGGCCGGCGCCGAGGCCCTGCGCCATGGCGTAACTTCATTCCACGACCAGGGGTCGAGTTTTGACGAAATCAAGCGACTGCGAGCCGTGGCTGCCGATGGCCAATTGCCGGTGCGCCTGCACATGGCCGTACGCGGCCACAGCAATGCGGAAATGAAGCAGCACCTGGGTGATTTGAAGATGATCGGCTTTGGAGACCATATGCTGACGGTACGCGCCATCAAGATTCAGATCGACGGCGCGCTGGGCACCCATGGCGCCTGGCTGCTCGCCCCTTACAGCGACAAGCCGGATACCGCGGGCCTGCCCCAGGTGGCCCTGGATACCTTGCGTGAAACTGCGGGGATTGCACTTGAGCACGGTTTCCAGCTCAACACCCATGCCATTGGCGATCGCGGCAATCGCAAAGCACTCGATATCTACCAGGAAATATTTGCCGAAAGCGACGAGAACGACCTGCGCTGGCGCATCGAGCACGCCCAGAACCTGCATCCGGATGAGGTGCCACGCTTTGCCGCCATGGGCGTGATTGCTTCCATGCAGGGCATCCATGCCACCTCGGACGGGCCATGGGTCCCGCAGCGGCTCGGTCACGTCCGGGCCCGTGAGCGCGCCTACGTATGGCGGTCACTGCTTGATGCTGGTGCCGTGATCTGCAACGGCACCGACGTGCCGGTCGAGCCGATCTCGCCCATCGCCTCCTATCACGCCTCGGTCACCCGCCTGATGCGCCACGGTGAACAATTTTTCCCCGAACAGGCCATGGACCGAACCGAAGCACTGCGCTCCTACACCATCGGCTGCGCCCGGGCCGTATTCGAAGAAGACCTGCTCGGCACCATCACCCCCGGTAAGCTCGCCGACCTGGTCGTCCTCGACCGCAACCTGCTGACCGTGGCCGAAGACGAACTGGCGGAAACGCAGGTCGAGATGACGATTTTGGGGGGTGAGATTCGCTATCGGCGATGAAGCGGGGAGAGGATTAGACGGGAGACGGGAGACGGGAGACGGAAGTCGGAAAGACCGTCAAGTTGGCGAGCGGGGAAGAATGATCGACCCTAGTTGGTCAGGATATCTTTGGTTGTCCGCGGGGTCATACAGAGCGCCGTGTTCCTGACCACGCTGGTACACCCTTCAGCCATCGCGGCAGGCGGCGAGTGGCGTTACCTGCTGCTCGTGCCGTGGGTCGATCGGCATTGAATCAATGCCCAAGGTTCCTGGGCGCTTTGGTGCCACTGAAACGGCTTCAACGGGCGTCCGGGCTTGTGAGCCTTCTTGATGGCACAGGGATGGGGATGGATGCGGCAGGGATCACGCCGTCTTCCGCGACCCACGGCACGAGCAGCAGGAAACGCCACTCCCCGTTGACAGTGTTGTACAACGGGCAGGTTTTTCCCCAAACAAACTTTCAATCTCCTGCATCAGGGGATGTCGGGGGCTTCGGCCGTCACAATTCTCCCCTCCCTGGTCTCAGTCTGCTGGCAAGCCGGGGATGATAGCGGATTCAGACCGCCACCGAGACATCCTACCTTGACCCCCAACCGCCCGAGCGCTAAAGTGGAGACAAAAGGGGCCATTCCAGCGAACCATTAGAAGCTCCCAATTCTAAGAACGTCCGGCCCTACCGTGGGGTCGGCGGATGCGTGATTTTGGGAGTTTGCTGGTGGAAGTGGGAGTTGTTAGTTCGTTCGTGTGGAAGATACCTATAGGGCATTCTCAGGTTTTGAGAATGCTTGAAGGTATCTTTGGCGTTATGAGAGCCAAACCACAGCCCTACTCCAGCTATCCGCGTCGCGATTTCTCCGTCAGGTCACACCCGTGGAGTCTCGGTCTAAGCCGAAGTGAGTTCAGATTATGCGTGTCAAGGGCCACGTTGGGAGCCGCGGGTGGATAGCCAAATAACTTCAACCGATCTGAAGGCGATTCTGCATTCGAAGCGCGCGAACATTTATTACCTGCAGTATTGTCGGGTTCTAGTGAATGGTGGCCGAGTTGAATACGTAACACAGGAAGGCAAGCAATCCCTTTACTGGAATATCCCAATTGCAAACACTACAACGGTTCTGCTTGGTACCGGCACATCAATCACTCAGGCCGCCATCCGGGAGTTCGCGCGTGCTGGTGTTCTGGTCGGCTTTTGTGGTGGAGGGGGTACCCCGCTTTTCAGCGCCAATGAAGTGGATATCGAAGTTGCGTGGTTTTCGCCACAGAGTGAGTATCGACCGACGGAATACTTACAAAATTGGGTTTCGTTCTGGTTCCATGACAGCCTAAGACTGGAAGCGGCAAAGTTGTTTCAGAGTGCAAGAATGGAGCGGTTGAAGGAAAACTGGCTCGGTTCCCGCTATCTTCGAGATGCTGATTTCCAGGTTGATTCCGAGGCCCTCGCCGGATTACTTGACCAGTCGGCAAGCGAGGCTGCTAGAGCAACTTCGACTATTGACCTGCTGACCACAGAAGCACGCCTGACAAAGGGACTATTCAAGCTTGCCGCAAGGACAATCAAATACGGTAAGTTTGTGCGCGCCAAGCGGGGTACGGGCAGCGATCCGGCCAACCGGTTCCTGGACCATGGAAACTACCTTGCCTATGGGCTTGCCGCGACAGCGACATGGGTGCTTGGTCTGCCGCATGGTTTGTCCATCCTTCACGGGAAGACCCGGCGCGGTGGGCTGGTATTTGATGTCGCCGATTTGGTCAAGGATGCCATCATCCTGCCCCAGGCATTCGTTTCTGCAATGCGAGGTGACGAGGAACAGGAGTTCCGTCAAGCTTGTATTGAACAGCTTGTGCGAACTGAATCACTGGATTTCATGATCGACCTTCTGAAAGAGACATCAGAAAAAATGGCTCAGCGGGTTCAGGAGATCGCGTGAACGTTGTCCTTGTGTCGCAGTGCAACAAAAACGCACTGAAGCAGACTCGCCGGATTTTGGATCAGTTTGCCGAAAGACGTGGTGACCGCACCTGGCAGACGCCAATCACCATGGCCGGACTCGATACCTTACGCAGGCTTCTTCGCAAGACAGCTCGCAAAAACACGGCAGTGGCTTGCCACTGGATCCGTGGAAGAGACCATAGCGAACTGATATGGATCGTCGGCAATGCACGCCGATTCAACCGACAGGGTGCTGTGCCAACCAATACCACACGGCGCAATATTCTTCGTGGAGCTGATGAGAACGACTGGCACACGGCCCAGGACATACGTTTGCTCGCCCAATTGGCGGCGCTACTACACGACTTGGGCAAAGCGAGTATTGCATTCCAGGCCAGGCTGCGCGGGAAACTGAAAGAGAAAAACCTCTACCGGCACGAATGGGTCTCGTTGCGGCTCTTTCAGGCCTTCGTAGGCCAGGATGGCGACGAAGACTGGCTCAAGCGATTGACTGATCCGGAAGGTTACGACGAGTCGGCCTGGATCATGCCAGGGCGATATCACCGGGATGGACTGGATGCACCGAATCCCTATCCGTTTCGTGATTTGCCGCCCCTGGCCGCTGCGGTGGCATGGCTTGTATTAACTCATCACAGACTGCCACTAATACCTGTAGAAAATGACAACGGCGATGGCACTCAGGCCTGGTTGGGGAAGCGTGCAAGGCACTTCAGGGCTGATTGGCTGGAGGACCCGCTGATACAGGTAGCGCATAGCTGGAATGAAGTTTTCCAGTCTGCCGAGGACGAGCAGATTAAACCATATTGGGAGCCTGCTGGCCCTTTGCCCATAGTCGAGCCCAAATGGCGAAACCACGCCGCGCGCTTGGCCAAGCGTCTACTGGAGCTTCGGCATCGTCGCGATGGCAACTGGCTAGCCAATCCTTATGTTTTGCATCTTGCCCGACTCAGCTTGATGTTGGCCGATCACCATTACTCCAGCTTGCCGAAATCATCACCAGAGCGGGTTCAAGCCGACGGCAATTCCCGGCTCTACGCCAATACCGCAGATGATGGCAGCCTTAAACAGCCCCTTGACGAACACCTGCTTGGCGTCGCACACGGCGCTGGTTTGATCGCCTATTCCCTGCCTGGCTTCGAACAGCACCTGCCACGACTCGCAAATCATCGCGGTCTGCGCAAGCGCACAGCCAATCCGAAATTCTCCTGGCAAGACAAGGCTGCCGACGCCGTTGTCTCCCTACGTGAATCGGCACGGAAAAACGGAGCTTTCATCGTTAATATGGCGTCTACCGGGTGCGGCAAAACTCTTGCCAACGCTCGGATATTCAACGCATTGGCAGATCCTCAATTGGGGTTCCGCGCCACTTTTGCCCTGGGTCTGCGCACCCTCACTTTGCAAACCGGCCGTAGCTATCGCAACGATTTGCACCTTGGCGATGATCAATTGGCTGTTCATGTCGGGGGATCTGCCAGTCGCAGCCTGTTCGAATTTTACGAGCACCAGGCCGAAGCCCGTGGTTCTGCTTCGGCGCAAGAATTGATTGAGGAAGACAGTCACGTTTTCTACGAAGGCAATACCACAGACCATCCCTTGCTCTCCCGCGCCTTGAAAGATGGCGCCATTCGGAAACTCCTTTCGGCACCAATGCTCGTTTGTACGGTGGACCACCTTACGCCCGCCACTGAAGCATTGCGCGCGGGTCGCCAGATTGCCCCCATGCTGCGTTTGATGAGTAGCGATCTCGTACTTGACGAACTGGATGACTTCGACCTGGACGATCTGCCGGCATTGAGTCGCCTGGTGCACTGGGCTGGCATGCTGGGCTCCCGCCTGGTGCTCTCTTCGGCAACCTTGCCGCCATCCCTTGTGGTGGGTATGTATCTTGCCTACCATGCCGGACGCAGCCAGTATCGGAAGAACCGTGGCAGCCTTGTCGATCAAGCGGCTGCCAATTTGGATATTCCCTGCTTGTGGACCGACGAGTTCGGCGTTCATACGGCTTCGTGCGGCACCGGAACTGACTTCAATGGCCAGCACATGGAGTTTGTCAGAAAGCGCACGGCACACTTGGAAAAAGCAGAACCTTTGCGGCGTGGCGAGCTGATAAAGCTGGACATCGCCGCCAACCTTGCCGAAGAGAAGGTCCATGCCGAGTTTGCGCACCATGTCCACTCCGCCTGTCTTCGTCTGCATGCCGACCATGCCGAAGTCGATCCGCTCAGCAGCAAACGGGTCAGCTTTGGCTTGGTGCGCATGGCTAACATTGAGCCGCTGATCAACGTGGCGCAGTCCTTTTTCGAGTTTGGCGCCCCGGAAGGTACCCGTATTCACCTGTGCGTCTATCACGCGCGCTTCCCTTTGGTCCAGCGTTCGGCAATTGAGTATCAACTCGATACTGCTTTCAACCGGCGTGGCAGTGACGGTCAGAGCGTCTATCAGCTTCCGGCAATCCGAGCCCTGCTTGACGCTTACCCCGAACAGGATCATCTCTTCGTCGTTTTGGCCTCTCCCGTTTGTGAAGTCGGAAGGGACTGGGATGCGGACTGGGCTGTGGCTGAGCCCTCGTCAATGCGCTCCCTGATCCAACTTGCGGGGCGTGTGCAGCGGCTGTCTCGCGTCAATTACTTTGTCCGGTCGGCGACAATTAAAATGGCCGGTCGGTTAGAGTTTTTTCCTGCCTAGCACTTTTGTTCCTGTTTCTCCTTTTTCCTAGTGGATTGAGCTCGCTTTCGATAGCTTTCGCCGGTC
>JBGTLI010000406.1:0-4136 GCA_041744195.1 Wenzhouxiangella sp.
GTCATCACAATCAACCGTTGGCATTTACTTCAAGGGATGCCAATGGTAGCACCGGCCATGGCCGGTGACCGATGCGCTTTACTACTGAATGCCCATTTCGTTGAGCGCCTGACGGGCGCGCTGGCCAACTTCGCCTTGTGACTGGGCGGCAATGCGGTAGTTCTCAACGGCCTGGGCACGGTTGCCGGCAGCCCGTTCGACATTGCCCAGGTAGAGATGTCCCTGGGCGGTGGGCAAGCGCTCAATGCTGGCCGCCAGATCCGTGCGCGCGCCATTGAGGTTACCCAGTTCGTGACGAACCATGCCGCGGCGCAGGTGCTGGTAGAACCAGCTGCTGTCATGTCGCAAGGCGGTGCTATAGGCGCGCTCAGCCTGCCCATAGTCTTTCTTTGATGCCAGGGCATCGCCTTTCAGTGCATGAAAGATTGCCTCGCGGCCTTCCAGCGCTATCGCCTGCTCTGCCTTGGCCAGGGCATCGTCAAAGCGCTTTTCACCCAGCGCGACGCGGCCCTCGTCGTGGGCCTTGTAGGCCGGTTCCAGGCGCTTGATCCGGGAGACCATCTGCTGGTGACGTTCGACGCCCATGGTGCCTTCGCGACCCAATTCATCGGCCAGGCGCCGGTTGTTTTCAAGACGTTCCATTGACGGCGGGTGCGAAGCGAACAAACCCTGCATGAAGCCCGGCTCGCGGGCTTCTGCCATCCGGACGAAGGTCTCCTGAAGGTTGATCGCACCTACAGGGCTGTAGCCGGCTTCGTGCATGTAGATGATGCCAAAGTGGTCAGCTTCGCGCTCGGCGTTGCGGGAGTAGCGTTGGGTAATCAACTGGGCGCCGATCATGCCGCCCAGCATGGCGACTGCGCCGTAGGTTTCGCTTTCGGTGGCAATGCCGACAGCGAGACCGCCGACCATGACCGCGCCCTGGGCCAGTGCCGCTCTGGATTGGGCGGTGGCGCCATGACGGGCGGCCGCGTGCACGGCCTCATGGCCGAGCACCGAGGCCAATTCCGCCTCCGATCCCATCTCAGTCAAAAGACCGCGGTTGATAGCGATCTTGCCGCCGGGCAGGGCCCAGGCATTGGGTACCGAGCTGTTGATAACCTGGAATTCGTAGGGGAGCTCGCGATCGGAATGTTGGGCAACCCGCTGGCCAACTTCCTGAACGTAACTGATCAACTGCGGATCAAGGACGAAATCGCCGCCCTGGGACTGGCGCATTGGCGCGTAGTACTGCTCGCCAATTTCCAGCTCCCACTCTTCGCCATACAGGCTCAGTTCGCGTTGACCGGTCACTGGATTGACTGCGCAGCCGGCGGCAAGCAGCAGAGCGCCCAAAGCAATTGGCAATCTCATGGATCTTCGACTCCCGTTGATGATCCTGTCAGTATAGATTGAACCGAGCCGTTATTCCGTTCGTTAAAGCACATAAGCTGGGTCCGAACGACCGAAGGAGCCTTTTGAGATGAGCGCTGGCAAAATGTGCGAGCGACTGCGGGGCTCCTCGAGTTATCGCTTCAAATTCAGATCTTGCCACAATCATCATTCGCCAGCGCAAGGTCGGTCTCGATCAGGCGAATATCCAGCTCTTCCCGGCCATTCTTGGTCTGCAGGATGCGCAAGGGCATCCAGTAAAAGCTTTCGCCGTGCCAGGAGTCGTAATTGCGGCTGGAGCCTTCGCGGCGAAAACGTTTCATTCTTACGGCCTCGAAGCAGCCTGCCGGCACCGTGACGGCTTCTGTGCCGCGGAACAAAAATTGCTGTTCCTCAATCTCGTCGCGCTCAAGGACACGAAACTCATGATCTGCCTGGCGCCGGTCAGGGTCAGCCAGCAGAACGGCCAGTTGCAAACGCAAGGTCAGTGGGTCGACCATCTCGGGCTCAAGCTCAATCAGGTGATCGCCTTCGTAGGTGTGAGTCCGCGATATGTTCTCTTCCCAATCCAGTTCGTGCTGCCAGAACCGTTCCCGGCCGGCGGCGCGGGAGACCTGACGATAGGTCAGCATCTGGATTCTCTCCCCGCGCCATACGAAATAGGCCGATTCTTCGGCCGAAGCCCCGAGAATGCGTGCCATGCGCGCCGTGGCCACCGTTTCGGTGTCGTAATGCCACACCCCTTGGTCATTGGCGCTCAATGAAACGTGAACCTCACCAATCTTGCTTCCACGCCGCAACACTTCATAGACCGCCGTGTGCTCAGGCAGCGGCGCGGCCTCGTCATTTTGACCCGGGGCCTGCTCTGGTGGCTCAGCCGCGGCCGATAAGCCGACCACGGACATCCAGGTCACGATCAAGCTGAAGCGGATGATCAAGCTTCCGGTTTTCGACATAGAGTTCTCCATCGCGCAGTTCGACCAGATCCTGCAGCAATAGTGCCATCGTCGATGGCAGCAGCCGGTGTTCAAGAGCCAGCAGCCGCTCAGACAGGCGGTTGGCGTCATCGTCGGCCAACACCGGCATGCGAACCTGGCTGATCACTGGCCCGCCGTCGAGTTCGGGGGTGACGAAATGGACGCTGGCGCCATGTTCGGCGTCGCCGGCGTCCAGCGCGCGCTGATGAGTGTGCAGACCACGATAGCGGGGCAATAGTGAAGGATGAATGTTGATCATCCTGCCTGTGTAACGAGCCACGAAGTCGGCGCTGAGTACGCGCATGAACCCCGCGAGCACGATGTATGCTGGCGCAAACCCGTCGATGGCGGCGGCGAGGCTGGTTTCAAAGGCTGCGCGGTCGGCATGGTGCGTGCGGTCGATACAGACGCTGTCGGCACCGTGGAGTCGGGCCAGGTTCAGGGCCGGAGCAGCCGACCGGTCCGAAATGATCCCGGCGATACGAGCCTCAAGCCATTCATTTGTCGCAGCCTGTAGCGCTGCATAATTGGTGCCGCGTCCCGACAACAGGACAACCAGCCTGGGGAGATTGGCCGCCGTCACCGGTTAAAGACCACCCGCTCACCCCGCTCGTGCCGGACGACACGGCCGATCACCATGGCCGGCTCGTCTATTGCTGCGACGATAGCCTCAGCTTCGGACTGATCACAGATCAGCACGAAACCGATGCCCATGTTGAAAGTCCGGCGCATTTCCGAATTCTCGATATTGCCCGCCTGCTGGAGCCAGTCGAACACCAACGGCACAGGCCAACTGTGGCTGTCGATTTCCAGCGCCAAGCCGTCCGGAATCACCCGGATAATATTTTCCGTCAGGCCACCGCCGGTGATGTGGGCCATGCCGCGAACATCGAAGCGCTTGATCAGATCAAGAACCGGGTCGACATAGATCCGGGTTGGCGCCAGCAGGGCCTGACCCAGGGTCTGGTCGCCCAACTTACTGTCGAGCTGCGCGCCACTGTGCTCGATGACCTTGCGAATCAGCGAAAATCCGTTGCTGTGAGGTCCGCTTGAGGCCAGGCCGAGCACCACGCAGTTTTCATCAATGCGGCTGCCGTCGATCAGCGCTTCACGTTCGACCGCGCCCACAGTGAAGCCGGCCAGGTCATAGTCGCCATCGCCGTACATGCCCGGCATTTCCGCCGTTTCCCCGCCAATCAGAGCGCAGCCGGCTTGCCGACAGCCTTCGGCGATGCCGGACACAACATTGGCAGCCCTGTCGACCTCAAGTCGGCCGCAGGCGAAGTAGTCGAGGAAAAACAATGGCTCTGCGCCGCAAACCAGGATGTCGTTGACGCACATGGCGACCAGATCGATGCCGATCGTATCGTGACGTTCAAGCTGGCGGGCCAGCAAGAGCTTGGTTCCGACCCCATCGGTACCCGAAACCAGCACAGGGTCCTTGTAACGATCGCCAAGATGAAACAGGCCACCGAATCCACCGAGCCCGGCCATGACCTCTGGCCGGCGAGTCATGGCAACCAGCGGCTTGATCCGCTCGACCAGGGCATTGCCGGCATCAATATCGACACCGGCATCGCGATAGCTCAGGGACTCGGGTTTGTTGGTCATGGGGGCTCGGGATTCTGAGTAACTGGGTATTGTGACAGATGAGCGGGTGAAAGGTGAAAGGTGAAAGGTGAAAGGTGAAAGGTGAAAGGTGAAAGGTGAAAGGTGAAAGGTGAAAGGTGAAAGGTGAAAGGTGAAAGGTGAAAGGTGAAAGGTGAAAGGTGAAAGGTGAAAGGTGAA
>JBGTLI010000407.1:0-3478 GCA_041744195.1 Wenzhouxiangella sp.
GTTTCGCGACCGAGCGGGCCGGAGGCGTACTCGCCTGTACGGTGAGGACCCGTGACCGAGCGAAACGCCCCAGACGCGGGGCATGGCGGTGTCACAGTAGGCAGGGTGGTGAATAAGGTGGGTTTAATCCACAATCACAACTCTGGCTGAAGCGCTGCGGCCGAACGTTTCGGGGTGATACATTTCTTCGGCTCTGGCCGGTGGCACCACGAACTGACCGGGCGTCGTTGCCCGGGCGTAGTAGCTGTAGGTATAGACGCCACCTGAGAGCAGGGTCGCAAAGGCCTCAGTTCGCTCATCACGCAGATTCTGATGCTCATACCACGGCCCCCACCACCAGCCTCGATTGCGCATCGGCGCCACATCGTTGTCTTGATCGATCGGTTCACTGACCGCGAGCGCCGGGTTGATTGATTCCAGCCCCGCTGGCAGCGGGTCTATCAGGGCGACGTGGTAGCGCCGCGCCGGGGCGATCAGGGTCAACTCGATCTCGACCCGGGCGCCGGCCCGTATTTCCCAGCTGCCATCGCTGCGAAGACGCACATCCTCGTCGTCATCGACCGCACGGTAAATCCGCTGCACCTCGAAACCGTGACTGGCCGCAGCCAGATCAAGGTCGCGGGGAGCGTAGGACAGACCCAAACGGTAGTACAGCCGCCCTGCCCCGTCCTTGTCCAGTATCAGGTCATGCCTGCCATCGCCCCTGGCCAGCCAGCTCATCGGGATATCGATATGGTGGCGCTCGGTGTTGCGTCCCTCAAAATGATGCTCACCGGCGAATTCCTCACCCAACCAGGTTCGGGCGACAAAATCAGGCTCCGCGTCTTCAAAAACCTGGAAATACTTGTCCAGGGCCAGCAGGATAAAGGCGTTCTCCTGGGTAGTACCCCAGCGCCCGCGGGTACGATGAGCCTGCAGGCCATTAACGATTTTCGGGATCAGATCGGAGGCCGGCTGGTCATTAATCAGCGCTTCGAGGATGACGCCATCGGCGCGTCGCTGCGATTGCATGATTAAATGGGCACCATCGCGCCAGGCGCTGACGAAGCTGGCGCTCGCCGCCGTTTCGGTCACCCGGTTGGCGAGGAAGCGACGCAATTCACGCAACTGCGCCAAAGATGCCTGGTCGCCGGTCAATACCCCAAGCAACCAGCCAATCGACTCGAAGGACAGGTCGGCCAGATCATCCACTTCATCCATCAAGGCCCTGGCCCGCGCTCGGTCCAAATCACCGTTGAGGCTGCGAACGTAAAGACTGTAGGCGACGATATGCCGGCGTACCCAGTCGTTATAGGCCGGCGGAATATGCTGCTCGATATGGGCCACGTGATTCAGTGTCCTGTCGAATAATCCGGCCTCGACCTCGTAACCTTTCTGGCGGGCGCGGACGAGCGCATGGGCCACGTGCAGACTTGAATACGGCCAGGAGTCATGACCACGACGCCACAGGCCGAACCCGCCATCGGGATTCTGCAAACCGGCCAGGCGTTGGAGATCACGCTCCATCGAGACCGTAATCTCTTCCGGGCTGGGCATGTCGGCAACATCGAAGGCTTCCAGAACGTCACGCAACGCGGCCACCGCGATCATGCGTGAGGCGATCTGCTCACTGCCGGCAAAGGGGTACTCGTGCAGGTAAATAAAGGCCTCAGTCAATGACTGCACAGCCGTCGAGGTGCTGGTCACCTCCAACTGCCCGAACTGCGGCCAGACATCCGTTGGCGCGACGATTGGCTGAACCATTGCGCCGTGGTCGATCACGCCGTAAGTGGCGAAGGCCTCGGTGGTGGCCGGCGTCCACACGGGCAATTGCCCGCGGGCGGCATCGGCAAAGTTTTCGGTGGCCACGGCCATCTGGTAACGCGCTGTACCTGCACTGCGGGCAGCCGCCGGGAAACGCACCTCGACCCGGTCGTTGGCCGGCACTTCCAGTGAATACCCGCGGCTACCGGTCAACTCCAGGTTGGCGCCCTCCATTGCCACCTGCACCTGCACCGTGCTGTCAGTCTGGTTCTGCAGCACAACCGGGAAATCGAAGACATCGCCGAAGTTGAGAAAACGTGGCGGCGACGGGCGCAGCATCAGCGGCAGCCGCGCCGTCAGGGTCGCCTCAGATTTCCCATAGAAGGTCGGCCCGCTCACCGCCAACGCGCTGATCCGGTAGCGGGTGAGGTTGTCCGGCAAGCTGATCCGGCTGCTGACCCGCCCATCCTCGTCGGTGATCAGCGCAGGGACAAATGCGGCCAGCGGGTTGAAGTCCTCGCGTATATCGATCGGGTCGGCTTCGGCACCTGGAGGCGGGGGCGGCGAGCCCATGCGGACACCAGTGACCACAGCCCGATCCATGCCAACTTCCATGACCAATTTATCCTGCGCCAGCTCCTCGATCAGGTCCGCCGCACTCAACAAACGGATGCTGGGCCGCAAATGATGGTCGCGAACGGCCGGCGGGCGTGACTGATAAAACACGTCCAGAGGATTGGTGATGCGATAGTCGGTCAGCGCCAGGATGGCCTCATCGACCACCACCAAAGCGATTTCCGCACCGGCGACAGGAACACCTGCCGAATCAAGTACTTCCAGGACGACATCGGTTGATTCGCCGGGCGCCAAACCGGCTGAGGCCGGACTGATTCTGACCTCAAGCGCACGTTCGGCGGTGGAAATGGCAATATCGTGTGTTCCCACCGCGATTGCCGGTCGCGGCGGCAATGAGCGACTGCCTTCGTTGCCGCCGCGTGTCGAGTTCCCCACCAGGGTGACGTGCGCCTGGATATTCGGCAACCAGTCGCGGCGCAGTTGAATCTCCAGCGTGGCCGAGCCACCCTCGATGGTGAACCGGCGTTGCTCGGCCAGGCCATGGCGCCGCAAGGTCAGCAGACCCTCCGCATTATCAAAAGGCGCCTGAACCAGCAATCTTGCCACATCGCCCGGAGCGTGTCTGTCGCGGTCCGGAACCAGCATCACTTCCTCGATCTCGACCCGCTCTGCCCGCGCCATCCGGCCACCACCCACCCAGCGGACAATCCGCGTGGCATTGCGCCGACCAGCCTTGTCCATGGTGGTCGCCGTTATCTGGTACTGGCCGCCGATATCGGTCTCGAACTCGCACCGACCCAACCCATCATCAGCCGTCGACAAGGTACAACGTTGAACGTCGTCGGATGACTGCCCGCCGCCCCCATCGCGCCAGAAATGAAAGATCCTTTTTGCTTCCACAACCACCGGGCGGTTACCCGCTGATTCGCCGTCGATATCGACGGTCAAAAGATCAATCACCATCGGCTGGTGACGATCAACGAAGTAGGTTTCTGATTTCAGACCGACATAGACATCCCCCGGATGGGCGAGAATCTCGCTTGACGAACTCCATGCCTGACGATTGACATCGGTAACGGTGGCCGCGGCCGTGATTCGCAACGGACGAGGCTGCTCGGAGAAATCCAGATTGATCGCCAGGGCATGTTTGCCGCCGCCG
>JBGTLI010000408.1:0-5895 GCA_041744195.1 Wenzhouxiangella sp.
CCGACAAGAGCAACAGAGAGTTAAGGGAAAACTTGAAGTCACAAAAGCAGGTTTACCACGGAGGCACAGAGAGCACGGAGGGAATAAACTATAAAAACGATTATCTGGCTTTTCTCTGTGACCTCTGTGCCTCTGTGGTTAACTTCTGTTTTCCCGACAGTGGGTTCGGGGATTCAGCTGATCGCTGACTACTGACGAATGCGCCTGCTCCGTCAATTCCTCGACACCCTGTTGCATTCGTTGCGCAACCTGTTGCCCATCATCCTGGTGGTCGGGGTGTTTCAGTTCTTGGTGCTGCAGCAGGTGCCGGATGGCCTGACCTCCATTGTGATTGGCCTGGGCATCGTGGTGCTCGGTGTTGCCCTGTTCCTTCAGGGTCTGGAAATGGGCGTGTTTCCGATCGGCAAGAGCCTGTCGGATGAATTCGCGGCCAAGGGCTCGCTGCCCTGGCTGATGATCTTCGGGTTTTTCATGGGCTTTTCGGCGGTGATCGCCGAACCGGCGCTGATCGCGGTGGCCGAGCAGGCCTACCTCATCAGCGAAGGCCGGATCAATCCGCTCACCCTGCGCCTGCTGGTCGCGACCTCGGTCGGGGCGGTGATCGCGGTCGGCGTGTTGCGCATCATTCTCGGCCTGCCGCTGCACTGGATGATGATCGGCGGTTACCTGACCGTTGTCGTCGTCACTTTTTTTGCCCCGGAAGAGATTGTTGGCCTGGCCTACGATTCAGGTGGCGTAACGACCAATATCGTCACGGTGCCGCTGATCGCCGCACTCGGCCTGGGCCTGGCTGCCTCGATCCGTGGCCGCAATCCGCTGATCGATGGCTTCGGGCTGGTCGCTCTGGCGGTGATGGTGCCGATGATCACGGTACAGCTTTACGGCGTGATCGTTTTCAGTCTGGCTGAGTCGGGGGCGGTCGGCGCGGCCCCGGCCGATCCGGTCATCCTCGCCCCGGATGTGGCTTCGGCAGCCCCGGGAACCACGCTGCTGGCCGACCTGGGCCGGATGGTGCGCGACGTGCTGCCGATCATCGCCGTGGTGCTGCTGTTCCAGTTCGCCGTGATCCGCAAGCGCATCCCGCGACCGGCCATGGTGACGTTCGGCTTCGTCCTGGTGATCATCGGTCTTTACGCCTTCGTGGTCGGCCTCAAGTTGGGCCTGTTTCCGATCGGCGAGCGTATGGCCGAGCAATTGATCGGCCACGATCAGATTGTCTGGATCTACCTGTTTGCCTTTGCCATCGGTTTCGCCACCACCATGGCCGAACCGGCCCTGATCGCGATCGGCGCCAAGGCCGAGCAAGCCGCCAGCGGCAAGATCAACGGCAACCTGATCCGCGTGATCGTGGCGGTTGGCGTGGCCATCGGCATCACCATTGGCGTGCACCGGATCATTGCCGGTGACTCGATCCATCTCTACATCATCTGCGGCTACGCGCTGGTCATCTTCCTGACCTTCCTGGCGCCGCGCTACATCATCGCCCTGGCCTACGACCTGGGCGGCGTAACCACTTCCGAGGTCACCGTACCGCTGATCACCGCGCTGGGCATCGGCCTGGCGACCCATATCGAAGGACGCAACATCATGATCGACGGTTTCGGCCTAATCGCATTTGCCTCCATTTTCCCCATCATCACCGTTATGCTCTATGCCATCGTGGTCGAGCAGATCGCCAAGCGAGGTCAATCCAGATGAAATTTTCCGTACTGATCGCCATTCTCGCCGAAGAAATGGAAGACAAGGCCATCGATGTCGCCCGCCAGGCTGGAGCCGGGGCGGTGACCCTGATGAATGCACGCGGCATTACCGGTGACGAGAAAAAGACCTTTTTTGGCCTCACCTACGAAGGCGCCCAATCGGTACTGATGTTTGTGCTGGAGAAGAAGCTGTCGGTCAAGGTGCTCAAGTCCCTGACCCGGGAGCTTGACCTGGAAAATGATTCACGGGGCGTGGCTTTCACCTTTCCGCTGGAACACCTTGGCGGCATCGATACCCGCGAGATCGACCAATTCACCCAGAAAATCGAAGACGAGATCTGACCATGAGCAACGAACAATCCCGCAAGCGCGTCGAAGACCTGATGAAATCCGATGTCGTCACCATCTCTCCCCTGGCGACCCTGCGCGAAGCCATGCAACTGATGCGTCAGCATTCGGTCAAATCGGTCGTGGTCGAAAAACGGACCGACAGTGATGCCTGGGGAATACTGACCTACACCACAGTTCTCAAGACCATTGTTCAGGAAGATGGCGATGTCGACCTGATCAATGTCTACGACATCGCCAGCAAACCGGCCCTGACCGTACCCCGCCAGCTAGGCGTCCGCCACGCCGTCAGCCTGATGGTCAACTTCGGCATCAAGCGCCTGATCGTCGCCAGCAACAACGAACTCGAGGGCATCCTGACGATGAATGACATTGTTGGGGCGATATTGGAGAAGCTTGAGGAGTGAACGGAAGGTAGAAAGGTGTGTCTTTAGCCCTAAACAAACTCGCAACCTCCAAACATCGGGGGGTGTCGAGGGCTTTGGCCTGGCCGGGGCGCGGAAATCTTACTGAACCCAGCAGCCTCGTTGCGAACGAAAGAACTTTTTAGGAAATCCAATCCACTGCGGTTTTTTTACCAGCGGGCATTCGTGGGTCCCCGGCCCCGGAATGTCAGCCGACATCATAAGCGCCGATCACCCCTGTCGGTGAGTTACGTACATAATCAGGTAAGCTTTTGACGTTGCTTTTTTGCTTTCCCTTCGCGGTCTTCGCGGTTGGTCCCCCGCTACGCGCCGCGTTCGGTGGGCAGCAGACCTTGCATGTTGATTGCGGGTTTTTTGCCGGTGATGATGTCGGCGATGACTTCGGCGGAGCCTGCGGCCTGGGTCCAGCCCATGGAGCCGTGACCGGTATTGAGGTACAAGCCCTTGATGCGGGTCGGGCCCAGCAGTGGCGGGCCTTGTGGGGTCATTGGGCGCAGACCGACCCAGGTTTTGGCGCGGCCTGAGCGTATTTCAGTGGCGAGGTTTGGCAACAGTTCGCAGGCCGAATTCAGCAGGCAGTTGATCCTTTCGGGCCGGATGTCGCGGTTGTAGCCGTCAAAATCAGCCAGGCCGGCGATGCGTAGCCGGTTGCCAAAGCGCGCGGTCACAATGCGGTGTTCCAGATCGAGGAGGGGAATGGTCGGCGCCAGATCCGGTTGCTCCAGTTCCAGCGTGGCCGAATAGCCCTTGACCGGATAGATTGGCAGGCGTAACCCTAAAGGTCGGGCAAGACGGCGACTGCTGCAACCGGCCGCCAAAACCGCGGCATCGGCATCAATCGTCTGATCATCCAGAACCAGACCATTGATACGCCCCTTGTCGCACTCGATGGCCCTGACTTCCGAGTTGAACAGCAATCTCGCACCCATTGCCTCGGCGCGCTCGGACACCTCGGTCGAGAAACGGCAGGCATCGCCCGATTCGTGCAGTGGCAGCAACATCGCACCGACCATGCGGCTGGCCACCGGCGCCAGGGTCGGTTCCATGGCGATGACTTCATCGACGCTGATGGTGCGGATCTGCACTCCCGGGTCACCAATCATCCGGCGCAGATTCAGGGCATGATCGAGTTCGGACTGGTTGAAATACAACTCCAGCGAGCCGTCGACGTAATGGTGATATTCGAGTTGGTGTCGCTCGCGCAGTTGGCGCAGGCAGATTCCCGAATAGACGGCCAACCGGGTACTGTGGCGCGCGTTGCAGTAATAACGCTTGCTGGTCGAGTTGGCCAGAAAGCGGATTCCCCAGGAAAGCAGTCCGGGTAAGGCGTGCGGATAAAGACGGAACGGCTCGCCGGCGCCAGAACGAGTCATCATTCGTCGGGCGATGCCGGGCGAATTCCACGGTTCGGCATGACCGGGCGTGATGCCGCCGCCATTGGCGTGGCTCGTTTCCTCGGCCGCGATCCCATGGCGCTCGATCAACGTGACCTCAACTCCGCGCTCGGCCAGGGCCAGCGCGGTGGTGACGCCGACTACGCCAGCGCCGATGACTACGACATGCATGGGGATGGGGTGGTCAATGCGGGCATGAGGGCATTGTATAGTCCAACCCGGAACCCGCTGTCGCGAAAGGAAAAAGAATGCTCACCACAGAGGCACGGAGGTCACGGAGAAAAGAAGAATAAAAGCTATTTATTTATATAAATCAATAAAGTATTAAAAGACTTTGCTCTGTGCGCTCTGTGTCTCCGTGGTAAACCTGCTTTTTTGTTCCATGACTTCAGGAAACGACTTTGCCGGGGTTGAGGAGATTGTGGGGATCGAGGGCGGTCTTGATTTGCTTCATCAGTTCGACCTTGAGAGGTTGTCCGGTGGCCAGTTCATCGCGCCGAAGTTGGCCGATGCCGTGTTCGGCGGCGATGGAGCCTTGGTATTGGCGGACCAGGTCGAAGATGATCCGGTTGCACAGGGGTTCGCAGGCACGGAATTTTTCGGCTGGCATCGCTTCGGGCTGGCTGAGGTTGAAGTGCAGATTGCCATCGCCCAGATGGCCAAAGATGCATGGCCGGATGCCGGCGACCGCCTGTTCGAGCTCGGCCGTGGCTCGGTTGACGAACTCGGGTATGCAGCTAACGGGCACGGCAATGTCATGTTTCAGGCTGACGCCACCGGTTTGCTGCGCCGGAGAGATGGCTTCGCGCAAGGCCCACAGCGCGTCGGCCCGGGCCTGGCTGTCGGCGATGACCGCATCGTGGACCAGGCCACCGTCAAGCGCGCGGCTGAAGATTGCCAGGATGGCCGGCTCAAGCCAGTCGCCCGCCACGCATGTGTCGGCCTGAACCGTTACATACCAGGGATGAGTCCGCTCAAACGGGTCACGAGCCTGGGGCAGATGATCGAGGACGAAATCCATGGCCAGGCGCGGCATGAATTCGCAGGCTGACAAGGTCTCGCCGAGCCCGGCGCGCAACTGCGTCAACAACGCCAGGCCATCTTCCAGGTTGGCCACGGCCACCATGGCTGTCACCGACTGGCGGGCAACAGGTTGCAGCGCTAGGGTCGCTGCGGTGATGATGCCAAGCGTGCCTTCGCTGCCGATAATCCACTGCTTGAGATCGTATCCGCTGTTGTCCTTGCGCAGTGGCGACAGATCCTGGTAGATCCGGCCATCGGCCAGGACCACTTCGAGGCCCAGAACCTGGCGCCGGGTATTGCCATGGCGGATCGTCAGGTTGCCTCCGGCATTGGTCGCGATCGTGCCACCAATGGTTGCGGTCCCTTCCGATGCCAGGCTGACCGGATAGAACAGTCCATGGTCAAGGGCTGCCTGTTGCACCGCCGTCAGGGTGCAGCCGGCTTCGGCAACCAGGCTGGCGTCTGCGACATCTAGTGAGCGAATCCTTCGCATGCGCTCCATGCTGACAATCAACTGCGACTGGTCTTCAGGTACCGCTGCACCACCGACCAGACCGGTGTGCCCGCCCTGGGCCACCATGGCGATCCCCTGTCCGCGACACCACCTGACGACCTCGGCCAATTGGCCAGTGTTGCTCGGTCTGGCCACCGCGAGTGGACGGCCCTGGTAACGATGGCGAGGCTCCTGTGTATAGCGTGCCAGGTCGTCAGTAGCCAGCAACAGTCCGTCAGCATCCAGTAGTTGTTGGAGTTGCGCAATCACACACATGCACAGCAGTCTCTCATGGAAAGGACAAATCAGGTTCACCACGGAGTGGTCGAGTTCGTCTCCGAACCCGCTGTCGCGCAGCAAACATCCAAGAACCTCTCGCGCAGAGACGCTGAGGCGCAGAAGTAAAAGCAGTCAAGTGCCTTTTTCCTCTGCGTCCCTGCGTCTCCGCGCGACTGGGTTTGAATTTGTTTGATGAGAGGCACGGAGAACACCGAGGAAATAAACTGCTGAAT
>JBGTLI010000409.1:0-1875 GCA_041744195.1 Wenzhouxiangella sp.
ATTCAGCAGTTTATTTCCTCGGTGTTCTCCGTGCCTCTCATCAAACAAATTCAAACCCAGTCGCGCGGAGACGCAGGGACGCAGAGGAAAAAGGCACTTGACTGCTTTTACTTCTGCGCCTCAGCGTCTCTGCGCGAGAGGCTCTTGGATGTTTGCTGCGCGACAGCGGGTTCGGGGACGGACTCGTACACTCTGTGGTGAGCTTGTCTTGTTGCTTTCGACAACCGACTTTGGTTAAGCGTCCGCAAACAGATTTTTGAGGGCCTGGCCGGGGTCGGGCTGGCGCATGAAGGATTCGCCGATCAGGAAGGCGCCGATGTTGCCGGCGCGGAGCCGGGTGATGTCGGCTGGGGTGTGGATGCCGCTTTCGGAAATGACCAGGCGGTCGGCCGGTACGCGGGGGGCCAGTTCGAGGCTGGTTTCCAGGCTGGTCTCGAAACGGTGCAGGTCGCGGTTGTTGATGCCGATGAGTTCTCCAGACACGGCCAGGGCGCGGGTCAGTTCGGATTCGTCGTGGACTTCGACCAGCACGGCCAGGCCAAGCTCCTTGCCCAGTGCGGCCAGATCGGCCAGTTGAGCATCATCCAGGGCGGCGACGATCAGCAGCAGCGCATCGGCGCCCAGGGCGCGGGTTTCCCAGACCTGCCAGGCATCAATGATGAAATCCTTGCGCAGGACCGGCAGGTCGCAGGCAGCCCGGGCCTGCACCAGGTAGTCGGAATGGCCCTGAAAGAAGGATTGGTCGGTCAACACCGACAGGCAGGTCGCACCGCCACGCTGGTAAGAGCGAGCGATGTCGGCCGGGTCGAAATCGGGGCGGATCACGCCGGCTGACGGTGAAGCGCGCTTGATTTCGGCAATGACCGCATCGGCGCTGGCTTCCGCCCGCTGCCGCAATCGGCCGGCAAAATCGCGACAGGCCGGCTGATCGTCCGCGCGCGCCTGGAGCTCGGCCTGGCTGCGCTCTGCTTTGCCCGCCACAACTTCTTGCGTCTTGACCGCCAGGATTTTTTTAAGGATATCGGCGCTCACAGCGCCCGGCTCCGCGCAGCATAGGTCTGGAGGCGTAGCAGGCCGGCGCCGCTGGCCAAAACGCTGCGCGCCTTGACAATGCCGGCTGCCAGATCGGGCACCTGCCCGGATACGTAAATGGCCGCGCCGGCGTTGAGGGCAATGATGTCGGCGGCAGGACCGGGCTGGCCGTCCAGCGCGTTTTCGATCAACGCCAGGCTGGCGGTGGCATCAGCGACAATCAGTGGTTCCAGACCTTCTGCACGCACATCGTAATCAGCGGGGTTCAGTTCGAACTCATGAATCGCGTCGTCTTTCAGTTCGGCCACCCGGGTTGGCGCTGCTGGCGAAATTTCGTCCAGGCCATCCCGGCTATGCACAACCAGCACATGCCGACTGCCCAGCGCCTGCATCACTTCGGCCATCGGCCGGACCAGGTCGGCGGAAAAAACGCCGAGGATCTGATTGGGCGCGAGCGCCGGGTTGGTCAGCGGCCCAAGCAGATTGAACAGGGTTCGCAAGCCCAGCGACTTGCGCGGGCCGATGGCGTGTTTCATGGCCCCATGGTGCTGTGGGGCGAACAGAAAGCCTACGCCCAGCTCGTCAATCAGGCCGGCGACCTGGTCGGCGTTCAGGTCCAGCCGGCAACCGGCGGCTTCGAGCACATCGGCAGCACCGGACTTGCTGGAAACCGAGCGGTTGCCGTGCTTGGCTATCCGCACTCCGGCCGCGGCGGCGACGAAAGCCGAGGCCGTGGACACGTTGAATAAAGAGGCGCCATCGCCGCCGGTGCCGACGATGTCGGTCAGCCCTTCCCGGTCGATATTCACCCGGCTGGCGAAACCACGCATCACGCTGGCGGCC
>JBGTLI010000410.1:0-2098 GCA_041744195.1 Wenzhouxiangella sp.
ATCTATGAGTTCATCGAATCACACAATGCTAATAGCAAGCCGTTCGTCTGGACCAAAACAGCCAATGACATCCTCGCTAAGGTCGGACGTGCACGTGAAGCCCTTCTATCTCATTAATCTATTTCCGACACTACACTAGGAGCCTCTGAACAACAGGCCCCGTCGCGCCCCATGCAGAGTTACTCAGAGGCTCCCTAGACTTACTGCGCCAAACGTCGCCGATCATGTGGACATTTCCGCATCTTTGGGGCACACTATCGACCTTTAACAGGCGGGAGCCGATATGACTGCCGTGCTGGTCGTTCATGGACCCAACCTCAATCTGTTGGGCACCCGCGAGCCTGGAATCTATGGCTTGAGTACGCTGGATGAGATCAACGCTCAGCTGGCCCGTTTTGCTGCCAGCTGCGGTGTGGACCTCAGCAGTTTTCAGTCCAATGCAGAGCATGAACTGATACAGCGAATTCATGACGCCGCGCACGATGGCACTGACTGGGTGTTGATTAACCCGGCTGCGCTGACCCACACGTCCATTGCCTTGCGCGATGCTTTGAGTGCGGTGGGGCTGCCGTTTATCGAAATACATTTGAGTAACCCGGACCGCCGCGAGTCGTTTCGTCAGCGCTCGTATTTTTCCGACCTGGCTGTTGGCAGAATTTGCGGATTTGGCGCGGAATCGTACATGCTGGCGTTGCAGGCTGTGATCAGCCGGACCGACGTTTCAGATTAAGGAAAGATATGGATCTAAGAAAAATAAAAAAATTGATCGAGTTGCTGGAAGAGTCCCAGTTGGCCGAGATCGAAATCCACGAGGGTGAAGAATCCGTTCGCCTGATTCGCTATCATGCTCAGCCTTCAGGGCCGCAAGCATTTCACGGTCCGGCAGCACCGGTCCAGCCAGTCGCCGCGCCTGCGTTTGGAGCGGAACCGGCCGAAGCTGACGAAGAACAAGGCCTGCCCGACGGCGAGATTGTGCGTTCACCCATGGTCGGCACCTATTACTCCGCGCCCAATCCGGAGTCGGCGCCTTTCGTCAAGGTGGGTGCATCGGTCAGCGTGGGAGACACCCTGTGCCTGATCGAGGCGATGAAGATGTTCAACCAGATCGAGTCGGAAATCTCCGGCAAGGTCATGACTGTGCTGGTTGAAGATGGCCAACCAGTGGAGTTCGATGAGCCGCTGTTCGTGATCAAGAAGGGCTGAACATGGCCCACTTCAAGAAGATTCTAATCGCCAACCGCGGTGAAATTGCTTTGCGGATCATGCGCGCCTGCCAGGCCATGGATATTCGTACAGTGGCGGTGCATTCGACCGTTGACCGCAATCTCAAGCATGTTGGCATGGCCGACGAGTCAGTCTGCATCGGGCCCGCCCCGGCCGGGCAGAGCTATCTGAACGTGCCGGCGATCATCGCTGCAATGGAAGTGACTGATGCCGAGGCCGTCCATCCGGGTTACGGTTTTCTGGCCGAAAGCGCAGATTTTGCCGAACGCGTTGAGGAGTCAGGCTTTACCTTTATCGGGCCGCGCGCGGAAACGATCCGGTTGATGGGCGACAAGGTTTCCGCGATCAACGCCATGCGCCAGGCTGGTGTGCCGTGCGTACCGGGGTCCAACGGTCCGCTGGACGGTGACGAGCGACGCTCGGCGCGCCTGGCCGCTGAAATCGGTTTTCCAATCCTGATCAAGGCAGCCGCTGGCGGGGGAGGGCGCGGGATGCGCGTCGTCCACCAGCCGGAAGATCTGATCAAGTCGATCAGCCTGACCCGCCAGGAAGCAAAGACCGGATTCGGGGATGATACGGTCTACATGGAAAAGTACCTGACCAACCCGAGACACGTTGAGATCCAGGTGCTGGCAGATGCCCACGGCAATGCCGTTCACCTCGGCGAGCGCGACTGTTCAATGCAGCGCCGTCACCAGAAAGTGATCGAGGAGGCGCCGGCCCCGGGGATTACGCCGGAGCAACGAGCGCGAATTGGAAAAATCTGCACGGATGCCTGCAAGAGGATCGGCTACCTGGGCGCCGGAACCTTTGAATTTCTGTACGAAGACGGGGAATTTTATTTCATCGAAATGAACACCCGTATCCAGGTCGA
>JBGTLI010000411.1:0-10598 GCA_041744195.1 Wenzhouxiangella sp.
AGGTTGTTGAGGCATGGTGGTGATCAGTGGTGGAGATGAATTACACCAGGCCGTAGCGCTGGATGCGGTTTCTCAGGGTGGCGCGGGTGATGCCCAGCAGCTCGGCGGCGCGCGACTGGTTGCCGCCGGTGTGGTCGAGTACGGTACGGATCAGCGGGCGTTCGACCTCGGCCATCATCACCTGGTAGAGATTGTCTGGTGGGGTGGAGCCCATGTCGTCCAGGTATTGCTTGGCGACGCCTTGCACGAATTCGTGCAGGCAAATGCCGGCGGTTTTCGGTCTCAAACTCAAAACTATCCCTCAACGCATAATCTGTTTGTCCGCAGCAGGTGCGGTCAATAAAGATAGCATAGTGGGAGGCTAAAAAAACCTGAAATCGAATCCGGAGGGGTCGGTGGTGCCGACAACGAACTCGAGAATGACCGGCACCATCAGGTTCGGGCTCATCCCGCGTTCGAGGTCTCGTGCGTTGTGGAGATATTCTTGTGGATCGAGCCGGCGGGCGCCAAGCACCTGTTGACTGGGGTCGTAGAGCCGAACTTCCAGGACCGGCCATTGCAGGTTCTGGGTTGACGGATTGCGCAGGGTGGCACTGATGATGACCGCATCGTCCAGGGTTGGGTGGCGATGCATGTCGCGCGACACGATCTGGATGGTTTCAGCGGCTTCTGCCCCGCTCAAGCCGGTCGAAGCGGCTTGGGCCAAGCGCTGGAGCGCGGAGCCGGGCGTGGTCCACTGCCATCCGAGCTGAACGATCGTCAGCGCGATCATGGCCAGGCTGACGAGCATCCAGAACCTGTTTTTCTCACCGCTGCGCCGTTCGTGCAGCGGCGGCAGGCTCAGGCTGGGGCCGGGCTGGCGTGGGGTCTGTGGGGGCTCATTTTCAAGTGTGAAGCCGGGCAGGCTCGGTTGGACCAAGGAGCGCTTTTCAAGCAGCGGCGGCGTGCCCTTGCCTTCGCAGGGCTCCTGATCGGCCTGTGGATGGTCGCGAAAAAGCTGGTTGAGGGAATTGAACGTCTTGCCGCAATTGCCACATCGCACAACGCCGGCTGCTTCGGCCAGATTATCAGCCGCCAATTGGTAAACAGATTGGCAGGATGGGCAGCGAGTGTACACGGGTCAGCCTTAAGGCAGCTAGGGGGAGCCGGTCAGTTGCCGGAACCGCTCCAGCTCGCTGGCAAAATGGTTGCGGATGGCCTCCTCGCGGTCGTCGAGCTCGTCCAGTTCCTGGCGGGCGAGCTGCATTTCGCTACGGGTCTGCTGGATCGAACTGGTCAGTTGAGCAGGTACGACCTGGCCGTCGCGGGTCAATTGGGCCGCACGAGCGACCAGTCGTTCAAATTCTGCGGCACTCTGCTGCAAACCCAGTTCCAACCGGTCGCGCTGGCTGTTGAGGCCGGTAATCTGCATATCCATGGTGACGGTGATGTCTTCCTCGCTGTTGTAAGCGGTCAGCAGCAAGCGATCCCGGCTTTCCTGATTGCGCAGTAGCGCCTCGGCTTCGGCTTCCTCGGCGAGACGGGCAGACCGCTCGGCGCGTTCTTCCGGGTTCAGCGCGCGTTCGACGCTTTCTCTGACCGAGCCGTCGCGGCGCAATCGCTCATAACCCCGATGGGCATGTTCGGGTGGCACGGCATGGCCATAATGGACCTCGCCGTGTTCGTCGACCCACCGGTAGACAGTCTGGGCATGGGCGTCCGGGGCGATCAAAACGCTTGCCGCAAGGACAAGCGCCGACAACAGCATGGCTGCGGCGTGCATGTGAAAGTGCAAGGGGGAGGGAGTTCTCATGGCTTCATCAGACCCCGTACTGTTTCCTGTAGTTCATCATTGCCGAAAGATCGGCGTCGGCCGGAGCGTGCTGATCCAGCCAGGTGATCAGGTCGGCCAAAGTCGCCACGGCGACGACGTCGAGGCCATCGGCCCTGACGCTGGCCACGGCCGAGCGGTTGTCCTGGCCACGCTCCTGGCGATCGAGCGCCAGCCCGACCGCCACGGGCTCGGCGTGGGGGTGGGTGATCAGGTCGCGCGAGTGCCTGATCGAGGTGCCGGCGGAGATGACATCGTCGACGATCAAAACCCGGCCGGCCAGCGGCGCGCCGACGATCAGGCCGCCCTCGCCGTGATCCTTGGCTTCCTTACGGTCAAAAGCGAACGGCACGTTGCGATCAAAATCACGGTGCAGGCTGATCGCGATCGCCGCAGCCAGCGGGATGCCCTTGTAGGCTGGGCCGAACAGCATGTCGAATTCGATGCCGCTGGCGACGATGGCCTCGGCATAACAGCGGGCGAGACCATCAATGCCAGCGCCGTCATTGAAGTTGCCGGCGTTAAAGAAATACGGGCTGACCCGGCCGGATTTGAGCGTGTAGCGACCAAAGCGCAGTGCCTGATAGCGTAGTGCCAGGTCGAGAAAACGTTGAGTCCAGGGATTGAGCATCGTCGCTGTGTTTTTTTTTACATCACCGGCGAACCGGTTGGGCGACCAGTTTAGGCCGACACGGCCGCAGGCTCAACCGCGGCGTGATGGGCGCGGTTGAGCAGGATCAAATCGGTGCAACTTCGGCCTGCTATGCTGAAAGCTGGTCAATGGTGGGAAGATTGGCGTTGAACGAGGCTGAATCGTCCGACAGGGTGACTGACAGAAATGGGCCGGTCTTCACCGCCCGGGGGCTGACCAAGGTCTACCGGATGGGCGAGGTGACCATCCATGCTCTGCGCGGCGTTGATCTGGAGTTATTCGCCGGCGAGTTGGTGGTGATGCTGGGCGCGTCAGGATCCGGCAAGTCGACCCTGCTCAACATCATGGGCGGGCTGGATGCGGCGACCGAAGGGCGCCTGGTCTACCGTGATCAGGACCTGAGTCGTGCCACCGACCGTCAACTGACGAGGTTCCGCCGCGATCATGTCGGCTTTGTGTTTCAGTTCTACAACATGATCCCCAGCCTCACCGCGCGCGAGAACGTCGCCATTGTGACCGATATTGCGCGCGCGCCGATGCGCCCGGAAGAGGCGCTCGAACTGGTCGGTCTCGGCGATCGCATGGATCATTTTCCTTCCCAGCTTTCCGGTGGTGAACAGCAACGGGTCGCCATCGCCCGCGCCATCGCCAAGCGCCCGGCGGTGCTGATGTGTGATGAGCCGACCGGGGCGCTGGATTCGAAAACCGGGATCAAGGTGCTGCAGGTGATCGAGCATATCAACGAGGAACTGGGCACGACCACGGCGGTAATCACCCACAATGCGGTTATCGGGCGCATGGCCGATCGTGTCATTCGGTTGAAGGACGGGCGGGTCGATGACATTCAACACAATGCGACCCGCGCCGACCCGGTCGACCTGGCCTGGTAGATGTCGGCCCTGCATCGCAAGCTCCTGCGTGACCTGGCCGGCCTCAAGGGTCAGGTGGCGGCGATCGCCGTGGTCATTGCCGCCGGGGTGATGACGCTGATGATCGCCGTGACCTCGCTTGATGCGATCCAGTTGTCGATGGAGCGTTTCTACAACAGCCACCAGTTTGCCGACCTATATGCGAACATCATCCGCGCCCCTGAAGCCATTTCCGAGCGCCTGGCCGACATTCCCGGTATCAGCCGGCTTGAAACCCGCGTCGTGGCGCCAGTCCGCCTGGAGGTGCCGGACTACCCGGATCCGGTTCGGGGTCAGATTCTGTCGATTCCGGATGGCCGTCAGCCGGGCCTGAACCGCCTTTACCTGCGTGCCGGCAGCCTGCCGCAATCGGGTCGCGCCGATCAGGTCGTCATCAGTGAGCCGTTTGCCGCAGCGCATGGCCTGCGTGCCGGTGATCCGTTGCGCGTCATTATCCGCGGACGCTACGAGACCCTGAGCGTCAGCGGGATCGCCCTGTCGCCGGAATTCGTTTACCAGGTCGCGCCAACCGATCTGCTGCCGGATTACGAGCGCTACGCCGTCATGTGGATGAACCGCCGTGCCCTCAGCAATGCCTTCGGCATGGACGGCGCCTTCAACAACGTGGTGGCCAGTCTGCAGGCCGGGGTCAATCCGAACGAGGTCATCGACCAGCTGGACCGCATCCTCGCACCCTTCGGCGGCATCGGCGCCCATGGCCGGGACGAGTTGATGTCGCACCGCATGTTGAGCGACGAAATTGCGCAGCTTCGGGTCACGGCCATCGTGCTGCCCGGCGTGTTTCTTGGCGTATCGGCCTTCCTGCTCAGCGTGTTGATGGGGCGAATCGTCAATACCCAGCGCCAACAGATCGCGGTGATCAAGGCATTCGGCTACCGTGACCGGGACTTGGCCCTGCACTATGCGCTGCTGACCGGGCTGATCGTGACCGTGGGCATTGTCCTCGGCGTCGTGCTCGGCTTGTGGGCGGGTGATGCCATGGCTGCGCTGTATGCAGAATACTTTCGCTTTCCTGAGACCGTGACCCGCCTGCAGGCGCGAGTGGTGGCGATAGCGGTACTGGTTTCTGCCACGGCAGCCGGGCTCGGTACGTGGCGTGCCGTGGCCGGGGCGGTTCGATTGCCGCCAGCCGAGGCCATGCGCCCGCCCGCGCCGGCCGTTTTCCGGCAAAGCTGGTTCGATCGCTCGCGGGCCGGACGCCGGCTGACCCAGACCACCCGCATCATCCTGCGCAACCTATCGCGCAGCAAGTGGAAAAGCGCGATGACCGTCGCCGGCATCGGGCTGTCGGCCTCGCTATTGCTGTTGGGCAGCTATCAATTCGGCGCGGTTGGTCACGTGATTGACGTTCAGTACCGCAAGGTGCTGCAAAAGGATACCCATGTCACGTTCGTCGAGCCGACCTCGGCCCGGGTACTGGCCGAACTCAAGGCCATGCCGGGGGTGTACTACGCCGAAGGCTATCGAAGCGTGCCGGTGCGCCTTCGCAATCGGCATTTGAGTGAACGCACCGGCATCATGGGTCTGCCGCAGAACCCGAAACTTCGCGGCCTGATCGATGTCGATCTGCAGCCAGTGACCCTGCCGGACGAAGGCTTGTACATGACATCGTTTCTGGCCAGTCGACTGGGCCTGCGGGTTGGTGATCGCCTGAGCGTGGAAATCATGGAAGGTTCGCAACGCACCCTGGAGCTTGCCCTGGCCGGGACGGTGGATGAACCCCTGGGCGTCAGCGCCTATATGAGTCGCGAAGCCCTCAACGCCTTGATGCGAGAAGGACCTGCGCTCAGCGGTGCCTGGCTGTTGACCGATGTCGAAGCGCGCCCCGAGCTCTATCAACGTCTGTGGGAAGCGTCACGAGTCGCTGGCATCGGGCTGATCAGTGAGGCCGAAGACGGGCTGCGCGCCTATCTGGACGACACGGTTCTGGTGATGATGGCGATTCTGCTGCTGCTGGCCGGATCAATCACCTTCGCGCTGGTTTACAACAATGCCCGCATTGCCTTTGCCGAGCGGGAGCGCGAGTTGGCCACACTGCGGGTTCTGGGCTTTAGCCGTGGCCAGGTCGGGTGGATACTGGTCGGCGAAATTGCCCTGTTGACCCTGCTGGCGATACCGGTGGGCTGGCTCCTGGGCACCTTGTTTTCCTGGCTGCTGAGCCTGGCGTTCAGCATGGATATGATGCGTATCCCATTCCACCTGACCCATCAGACTTATGCCTTCGCGGCCGCCGGCGTTGTGATGGCGTCTTCGCTGTCGGTGATCCTGATCAGCCGGCGGCTGGGAAGGCTTGATATGGTGTCGGCGTTGAAGGGGGTGGAGTGAGAAGAGCGGTGAAAGGTAAAAGGTGAAAGGTGAAAGGTAAAAGGTGAAAGGTGAAAGGTGAAAGGTGAAAGGAAAAGAAGGGTTCTGGATTCGGTTTACGGTTCCGACTACCGACCACCGACCACCGACCACCGACCACCGACCACCGGCGCACAAAAAAGGACCGGCAGTGCCGGCCCCTTTAGCTAGTGCGCTAGAAATTGACCTTCCCGGTCAGCGTGACGGTGCGTGGGGGTCCGTGGAAGGCGTTCATGACCCCTTCCAGCCCGAGTGTCGAGGCCGAGCCGTCGGGGGTGGCGAAGACATAGCCTGAGACCTGGTACCGGGTGTCGGTCAGGTTGCGGCCGTGCAGTCCAAGTTCGTAGCGGCCATCGTTGCGCTTCCAGATCAGGTTCAGGTCGTACAGCGAGTAGGCCGACTGGTCGAGCAAGGGCGAGGGTATCTCGAACTGGTTGGTCTTGCTGCGGTAGGACCAAGCGCCTAGCACGCTGAATCTGCCTTCGGCGCCGAACAGGGCCAGCGGCCGGTCGTAGCGCAGCGACCAATGCGCGGTGCGGCTGGGCGTGTTCTGGAAGGTGCGTTCGTTGGCGACGTTGCGCAGCGCGGTCTGGCCAGTCACCGGGTCGGTGACAGCGGTGATGAACTCGTCGTACTCGGCATCGATATAGCCCAGTGCCACCGTGGTGTTGAAGGCATCCCCGCTGGTCATGACATCGCGCGCGATCAGCGCTGTTGCTTCGAACTCGATGCCCTTGACTGTCGCCTTGCCGGCGTTGGTCGTGACCCCGGTAAAGGTGTCGGAAATGCCGTCGCCGGTGGTATCGACGCCGATCGATCCGGGCACCTGGATGTTGGTGTAGTCGCTGTGGAACAACGCCAGGCTGGTGTTGATGCGGCCGTCGGCAAAGCGCGATTTCAGGCCGATTTCCCAACTGTCGACCTCTTCGGAGTCGAAGCTCATGAACTCGAAGATTTCCTCTTCAGTCACAACCCCGTCGCCGTCCAAATCCGGTGCGGCGGTGGTCGCCCCGCGCGGATCAAAGCCGCCGCCCTTGAAACCCTGAGCAAAGGAAACGTAGAGGTTCTGATCAGGCGTTGGCTGCCAGGCCAGGCTGACCCGGGGCGAGAAGTCGGTGAAGGTCTGCGAACCGCGGAAATCGGAGGTCGTTGCAATGGGAAAGCCTTCCCCGCCAAACAGCTCGGAGTTGCCGCCGATCATGGTCTGTCTCAACACCCGCGAGGTCCGCTTGTCGCTGGTGTAGCGGCCGCCCAGCGACAGCTCCAGGCCGGTATTGAGGTCGAACACGTCGGCCAGGTTGAGGCTGACGTCGGTGAACACCGACCAGCTCTCAGTTTCAACATCGCCGAGGGTGAAAGCATTGAGACCGGGCAGGCCGATCACATCGCCGGTGGCAGCCAGCAGGACATCGAACGCGGTGAAGGCGTTGGCATCGAGATAGTAGACGCCGGCCACGCCGCTCAGTCGATTCGTGGTGTAGGCGAGCTGGAACTCCTGGCTGAACTGGTCATTCTCATACATGGCCGGCACATCGACATCGGCCACCGGCAGCGCCTCGAAATCGATCTGCTGGATGCTTTCATCGTCGCGATAGCCGGTAATGCTCTTGAAGCGCAGGTTGGGTGTGATGTCGTACTCGACCAACAGACCAAGACCGTATTGCTCGACAAAGTGCGGCCCCGTGATGCCGGAGCGGGAGTCGAACTCGTTGTCGAGTACGGGTGCGCCTGAAAATAGACCGGGAATCAGACGATGGCCACCGACAGGATTGGAATTGTCTTCGTAATAGTCGCCACTCAGGCGCACGAACAGATTGTCTGCCGGCACCCATTCGACGCTCGCCCGGGCAGCCAGGACATCCTTGTCGTAGTTGTCGACGCCCTGGAACAGGTTCGTACCAAAACCGTCGCGGTTGAACGAGGCGATGCTGGCGCCGACGGCGAAATGATCGCCAAGCGGTACTTCACCGCTGACCACCAGATCACGTTGCGAATAGCTGCCGACGCTGCCGCGAATGCTGGCGGTCGGTTGATGCCCAAGGCGTCGGGTCACGTACTTGACGGCGCCACCGATGGTGTTGCGACCGTACAAAGTACCTTGTGGCCCGCGCAAGACCTCGATGCGCTCGACATCGTAGATATCCAGTACCGCAGCCTGAGGGCGGTTAAGGTAGACATCGTCGATATAAATGCCGACACCGGCTTCGAAGCCAGCCACCGGATCCTGCTGGCCGATACCGCGAATGAAGGCGGTCAGGGTTGATGATGTGCCGCGCGAGACTTCCAGGGT
This sequence comes from Wenzhouxiangella sp., assembly GCA_041744195.1. Taxonomy (GTDB): domain Bacteria; phylum Pseudomonadota; class Gammaproteobacteria; order Xanthomonadales; family Wenzhouxiangellaceae; genus Wenzhouxiangella. The sequence goes on from JBGTLI010000411.1 coordinate 8,025, forward strand.
GGTGTTGGGAACCGTCTGCTTGAGATAGGTAATGTCCTGAGCGCCGGCATCGTCCAGTTGTTCGCCGGAAAAGGCAGTTACCGAGATCGGCACATCAATCAGGGATTCTTCCCGGCGGCGCGCAGTCACCTGGATGCGATCCACGTCGGCACGGTCGGCGCGCTCGACCTCGTCATTCTGGTTCTCCTGCGCTTGTTCTTGGGCCTGGACGGTCAGGCTGACCGATGCACCCAGCATCATGATCAGACCCAGTTTTATGCAATGCTTTAGTTCCATGACAATTCCCTTCCCTCGTGGCTCGCGGGCAATTTTTTTCATTGAACCGGCATTCAGTGCCACCGGTTCGACTGGTGTAGGGCAAGCCTAGGCAATCAAGTGACGGCTGTAACTTGTACCTTGGTACAGTTCCGTGGCCCACAGGGCTCGCGCGACTATGTGAGCCGTCTTCATAACTGATCCGGAACCAAGCCATGCTCAGCCTGATTGGCCTGATCGGCGGCCTAGGCCTGCTTATTTACCTGACCATGCGCGGCATGAGCCTGTTTGTGGCCACCCCGCTGTGTGCCCTGCTGGTGGCGCTGACATCCGGCGTGCCCTTGCTGCCGCCGTTCGCTGGCGAGGATGGGGTCAATCTGGTCACCCAGTACATGAGCGGTTTTACCGGCTTTATCGCTTCCTGGTTCTTCATCTTTCTGCTCGGATCACTGTTTGGCAAGCTGATGGAGTCATCCGGCGGTGCCGACAGCGTTTCGAACTTCATCATCTCCCGATTGGGAAGAACACGGGCCGCGCTGGCCGTCGTCATGGCTTGTGCCATCCTGACTTATGGCGGCGTGAGCCTGTTCGTGGTGGCGTTTTCGGTCTACCCGATGGCCCTGGCTTTGTTTCGCGATGCCAACCTGCCGCGTCGATTCATTCCCGCCACGCTGGCCTTTGGCTCGGTGACCTTCACCATGACCTCGGCCGGCTCACCCGAAATACAGAACTGGATTCCGGTTGAGCACCTGGGCACCAGTCCGCTGGCCGCCTGGGAGGCCAGCCTGGTGGTGGCGATCTTCATGGCCACCAGCGGATATTTCTGGCTGCGCTGGATGTTGAAGCGCGCAGTCGAGCGCGGCGAAGTATTCGAGGAACGCAGCGATGACCCGACCAGCGATCGCGGCGACCTGCCCCACCCCGCCCTGGCCACCGTGCCACTGCTGCTGGTACTGGGCATCTCCTTTACCACTCATGATCAACTGGGTACTTCGGCGCTGATCGTGGCATTGCTGGCCGGATGCATCGGCGCGGCCCTGATCAATGTTCGCCACCTCCACAAGCCCGGCGAGGCCCTGACCGAAGGCGGCACCGGAGCACTGATCGCCATCGGCAATACCGCGGCGGTGGTTGGTTTTGGCACCGTAGCGCGAGTGTCACCCGCCTTCGATGCCGCCGTGGTGTGGGTGACCGGCATGCCTGGTTCGGGGCTGATTGCTGCCGCGGTCGCGGTTTCGGCCATCGCCGCCATGACCGGCTCGGCCAGCGGCGGCCAGGCCATCGCCCTGCCCATCCTCGGCCCGCATTACATGGACCAGGGTGTCGACCCGGACCAGTTGCACCGCGTCGTCGCCATCTCCTCCGGCGCCCTGGATTCCCTGCCGCACAACGGCTACGTCGTCACCACCATCCGCGCCATCTGCAAAGAAACCCACGCCGCCGCCTACGCTCCGATGGGGGCCCTGACGGTGATTATTCCGGTGCTGGGATTGTTGCTGTGTCTGGGGTTGTTTGCGGTGGGGATGTAAGAGTAAGGTGAAAGGTGAAAGGTTAAAGGTTAAAGGTGAAAGGTTAAAGGTGAAAGGTGAAAGGTGAAAGGTGAAAGGTGAAAGGTGAAAGGTGAAAGGAAAACCGCCGCACTGACCACCGACCACCAGCTAACCAGCTAACCAGCTAACCAGCTAACCAGCCAACCAGCCAACCAGCCAACCAGCCAACCAGCTAACCAGCCAACCAGCCAACCAGCCAACCAGCCAACCAGCCAACCAGCCAACCGCTTTTCTAACCAGTCAACCGCCCCTTCAAACTGCCCTCAAGGCCGTATCCAGATCGCCGATCAAATCATCGATATCCTCGACGCCGACTGACAGACGGATCAGGGTGTCGGTGATGCCGAGGGCTTCGCGGCGGTCCCTGGGGACGGAGCCGTGGGTCATTATGGCCGGGTGGTTGACGAGGGATTCGACGCCGCCCAGGGATTCGGCAAGGGCAAACAGATGCGTGTTCTCCAGGAAGCGCCGGGCTATGGCCAAATCGCCGCCGATGTCGAAGCTGACCATGCCACCAAAACCAGACATCTGCTTTTCCGCCAGGGCCTTTTGCGGATGGGAATCCAGACCGGGGTAGATGACTTTTTCGATCTTGGGCTGGGTCTGCAACCATTCGGCGATCTTGCCTGCGCTTTCGCAATGGGCTTTCATGCGCAGGGCGAGAGTCTTGACGCCGCGCATTACCAGGAAGGAATCGAATGGCCCCTGCACGCCGCCAGAGGCGTTCTGCAGGTAGCCGATGCGCTCACCCAATTCATCACTCTTGACG
>JBGTLI010000412.1:0-7081 GCA_041744195.1 Wenzhouxiangella sp.
GCGCGACAAGGCCCAGGCGGCCGAAGACGAGAAGTCCGATATCGGCTGGGGCAGCCAGATTCGCAACTATGTGCTCGATCAGTCGCGGATCAAGGATCTGCGCACCGGTGTCGAGCGCACCGATACCCAGAAAGTTCTGGACGGCGATCTGGATGAATTCATCGCTGCCTCGTTGAAGGCCGGACTCGAATGATCAGCGTTGCCCGCTGTTGCCATTGATCAACTGGATTTGAAATGACTGATAAAGAACTCAATCCGACACCCGAGCACGATGAAAACCGCCTGATTGCCGAGCGGCGCGGCAAGCTGGATGACTTGCGTGAGCAGGGGCAGGCCTATCCCAATGACTGGCGGGTGAGCCATGATGCGGCGTCGCTGAAATTGCGCTTTGCCAACGAAGGCGACTGGGACCAGGCCGCGCTCGAAGGACTGGATGAACAGTTCCGGCTGGCCGGGCGGCTCATGAGCCGGCGAGTCATGGGCAAGGCCAGTTTCGTTCATATTCAGGACGGCTCCGGAGTACGGATCCAGGTCTACCTGCGTCGCGATGACCTGCCCGAAGGGGTTTACCAGGCTTTCAAGCATTGGGACATCGGTGATGTCATCGGCGTGGCCGGCCGCTTGATGCGGACTCGAACCGGCGAATTGAGTCTGCACGCGAGCGAATTGAAGTTGCTGGTCAAGTCGCTTCGCCCTTTGCCTGAAAAGTGGCACGGGCTGACCGATCAGGAAACGCGCTACCGTCAGCGCTATGTGGATCTGATTGTCAATCCGGATGTGCGCGAAACTTTCGTTCGGCGCTCGCAGGTCGTTCGAGAGATCCGCCGCTTTCTCGATGAGCGCGGTTTTCTCGAAGTCGAAACGCCGATGATGCATCATATCCCGGGCGGGGCGACGGCGCGGCCATTCGCGACCCACCACAACGCACTGGATCTTGATTTGTACCTCCGTGTCGCGCCGGAGCTGCATCTGAAGCGACTGGTTGTTGGCGGCCTCGAGCAAGTCTATGAAATCAATAGAAACTTTCGCAACGAGGGGGTATCAACGCGGCACAACCCCGAATTCACCATGCTGGAATTCTACTGGGCCTACGCCGATTACAACGACCTGATTCGACTGACCGAAGAGATGCTGCACGCGGTCGTGACCGTTTTGCCGGGGCTCAAGGATGGGCGGGTGGTGTACCAGGGCGAGGAAATTGATTTTGGCGGCCAGTATCGGCGCATCAGCGTGGCCGAGGCCGTGGCCGAGCACTATCCGGACCTGGCCGACGCCGACTTGCGTGATCTGGAAGTTTTGCGCCAGGCCTGTCACAAGGACGACATTCGCTTCGACACGACCTGGGGCTGGGGGCGGTTGTTGATGGAATTGTTTGAGCATCGGGTGGAACACCAGCTCATCCAGCCGACCTTCGTCACCAGCTATCCGATCGAGGTCTCGCCGCTGTCCCGTCGCAACGACAACGATCCGGAACTGGCCGATCGCTTCGAGCTGTTCGTCGCCGGCCGCGAAATCGCCAATGGCTTCTCCGAGCTCAACGACCCCGAAGACCAGGCTGAACGATTTCGTGCCCAGGTCGATGCGCGCGATGCCGGCGACGCCGAAGCGATGCATTTCGACCATGACTACATCCGCGCGCTTGAATACGGCATGCCGCCAGCGGCCGGGGAGGGCATCGGCATCGATCGTCTGGTCATGCTGCTGACCGATTCGCCTTCGATCCGGGATGTATTGCTGTTCCCCTATCTGCGGCCAGAGACTCAATAAAGTGACTTTCACCCGGACCTGACCGGATCGATATATGCTTGGAATCCTGTGCGTTGACAGGAGACCATCATGAATTTGCCTTGCTTTTTGCTCGTATTGGCCATCGTCCCGATTGTTATGCCAAGCGCAGTGGCGGCCGATCAGCCACTGGATCTGGTTGAAGACCTTGATCTGGAACGCTACCAGGGGCGCTGGTTCGAGATCGCCAGATTGCCGAATCGCTTCCAGGATGACTGCGTCAGCGATACCCAGGCCCATTACAGCCTGCGCGAGGACGGTCGGGTTGATGTTGTCAATCGATGCCGCACGGAAGATGGCTCCATGGATCAGGCCTCCGGTATCGCCAGGAAAGCCGATCCGGACGGTCCCAACAGCGCGCTCGAAGTCCGGTTTGCCCCGCGCTGGTTATCCTGGCTGCCGTTTGTCTGGGGGGAATACCGGGTCATCGCTTTGGGTCAGGACTACGACTACGCCATGGTGGGCACCGAAGATCGCGACTACCTGTGGATACTGGCCCGCCAGACCGAGCTCGAGCCGGAGTTGCTGCGCGGTCTGATCGATCAGGCCCGAGACCAGGGATTTAATACCGACTCGCTGCTGATGCAGCCGCATGACGAAGACTGACATTTTGGTTATCGGCGCCGGCTGGGCCGGACTGACAGCCGCCCGTTCGTTGCAGGAGGCTGGCCGGACGGTCGTCGTCGTCGACAAGGCGCGTGGGGCGGGTGGGCGCAGCTCGACTCGCCGCGAGGCTGGATTCACGTTTGATCATGGCGCCCAGTATTTCACCGCCCGCGGTACCGGCTTTCGCCGGCAAGTCAAACAATGGCGCCGCGCCGGCCTCGTGGCGCCATGGCCTGCAGCGGTCGGAGTTGTCGGGCCAAAGCCTGCCGGTAATGAAAGCGCCGGCCCCAGCGAGCGGCTGGTCGGCGTGCCGGGAATGAACGCCGTCCTGCAATCGATTGGCCAGACGCTCGATTGCCGTTTTGGATGGCCCGTGACTGATCTGGCCTGGCCCGGGTGCTGGATTGCAACCACACCCGGTGGCGACGCCATTGTCGCCGATCACCTGGTTCTGACTGCCCCGCCGCCGCAGTCGGCGCGACTTCTGGGCGGCGGCCATCCGCTGTTCGCCCGATTGCAATCGGTGCCCATGGCGCCCTGCTGGGCCGTGATGCTGGGGTATTGCGCGCCGCTTGATACCGCACTTGACGCCTTGTTCATCAACGACGGGCCGTTGTCCTGGGCGGCCTGCAACGGCAGCAAGCCCGGTCGCACTGGTCAAGGCTGGGTCGTCCATGCGACACCCGAGTGGTCACAGGCCAACCTGGAGGCCGAGTCTGAGTCCGTTGCCCAGGATCTGTTGCGGGCATTCCAGGATGTCATGCCGGCCGCCCTTGATGTCGAGCCAGCATTCAGCCAGGCGCACCGCTGGCGCTTTGCCTTGAGCCCGGAGCCTCTGGACGACGGGCTGTTGCATCTGGAGGAGCAGAATCTGGTGATCGCCGGAGATTGGTGCGCGGGCAATCGGATCGAAGGGGCCTGGTCAAGTGGTCAGGCCGCAGCGAAGGTCATGCTGGATCGTCGTTGCGGCATGTCCTGATCTTACGTTGCCGATCTCACGTTGCCGATCCTACGACTGGAAAGGCACCAGTTCGATTTCTTCTTTTTGATCACGTCGGATTTTCAGCAGCTCGATTCGATCATTGTCGATGCGCACGACGCTGCCACTGTGATGCCAGTCGCCGAGCACGACACGCTGGCAGGAGCGGCCATCGACATCGACCTGATGAATGGCCGGCCGGTGGGTGTGGCCGTGGATCAGGGTTTGAATCTTGTGCTGGCGAAAGCAATCGAGTACGGCTTGAGTATTGACATCCATAATTTCGGGCGGGTTGTTGCCGGTTTTGCGACGACTGATGACGCGGGCCGATCTCGCCAGCAGGCGGCGCCACCAGGCCGGGCGCGCCAATATCTTTTGCTGCCAGGCCGGGTCTCGAACCTTGCGGCGAAAGCGCTGGTAGGCGATATCGTCCGTGCAAAGCATGTCACCGTGCATCAGGATGATCCCGGAGCTGGTTCCCGGTAACCGGACCGGCTCTTCAAGCAGAGTCATGCCGGCCTGGGCGCAGTAGTCCGGCCCGACCAGGAAATCCCGGTTGCCGGCGACGAAAAAAACCGGTACCCCGGACTGGCTCAGCTCCCGGGTCGCAAGTCCGGCCGGCGGGCCGGACTGCTCCGGCGCATCGTCGCCGATCCAGGTTTCAAACAGGTCTCCGAGGATGTAAAGCGCGCGGGCCCGGCGTGCCGGGCCGCGCAGGAAGTCCACAAACAATGCTGTGGTCTCCGGTCGGTTGACCTCCAGATGCAGATCGGAGATCAAAAAGACCGGACGGTCACTCAGGGATTTCGACCCGCTCAATGATCACCGGCTCGGTCGGCACGTCCTGGTGCCGGCCATGGTTGCCGGTCTCGACCTGCCGAATGGCATCGACAACGTCCATGCCGTCGATGACCTGTCCGAATACGGCATAACCCCAGGTCTGACCGGATTGCTTGCTGCGGTGGTCCAGAAATGCGTTATCGGTGACGTTGATAAAGAACTGGGATGTCGCCGAATGGGGGGCATTGGTGCGCGCCATGGCCAATGTACCGCGGGTGTTGGCCACGCCGTTGTCGGCTTCGTTGTTGATCGCCTCGCGAACCGGCTTTTGTTGGAAGTCGGTATCGAAACCGCCCCCCTGGATCATGAAATTCGGAATGACGCGATGAAACAGGGTGCCATCGTAATGGCCGTCCCGGGCGTACTGTAGAAAGTTCTTGACCGACTCCGGCGCCTTGTCCTGGAATAATTCGACCTTGATGGCGCCATGGTTGGTATGCAAAATCACGTTGGGATACTCCGTATTTTCAGTGTCGGCCGATTGCTTGGCCTCGTCAGCAACTGCCAAAAAAGGCAGCAGCAGCAAAAAAATTGCAAGAATTCGCATAGCCAGCTTGCTCCACTTCGAATATTTGTTTAGGGGGTGCCAATCATACTTTCTTACGAGGAACTTGTCAGCGACCCGTGTCCGTCGCCTATTGGTAGAATTTACTCATGACTAAACCTGCCCCGGAAAAAGACAATGGCTTCCAGTCCATTCGCTTCGATGGCGAAACACTCCATCTACTCGACCAGCGCCTGTTGCCCGCCGAAGAAAAGTGGCTGCAAATCAGGGACCTGGACGGGGTTGTCGCAGCGATTCGAGATCTGGCGGTGCGCGGTGCGCCTGCCATCGGCATAACGGCTGCCTATGGCGCCGTGATTGCGGCCCGGGCCCGTGGCGCTGATCGCGACGGATGGCGGCGAGATCTGGACCGATTGGAAACCGCGCGTCCAACGGCGGTCAACCTCAGCTGGGCGGTTGCGCGCATGCGCCAGCTGGCGGGCAAGGCTGAGCAACTCGACGAAAAACGGCTGGCTGAGGAGGCCAGGGCGATTCATGACGACGATATTACGGCCAATCGGGCCATGGCCGAAATCGGCAGTGCGCTGATTGCTGAAGGATCGGGCGTGCTGACTCATTGCAATACCGGTTCGCTGGCAACCGGCGGTATCGGGACCGCCTTGGGCGTGATTGTCAGCGGGGTTCGCAAGGGCCTGATTCGACGCGTCTTTGCCGACGAAACGCGTCCCTGGCTGCAGGGATCGCGTCTGACCGCCTGGGAGCTGGCGCGGGAGTCGATTGAGGCCCGGGTCATAGTCGAGGGTGCCGCAGCGGCTCTGATGGCGAACGGAAAGATCGACTGGGTGATCACCGGCGCCGATCGAATTGCGGCCAACGGAGACGTAGCAAACAAAATTGGCACCTACAGCCTGGCCGTTCTGGCCAACTATCATGACGTCAAGTTCATGGTGGTGGCGCCCTGGTCGACCCTGGATTCGGCCATGCCCACCGGAGAACACATTGCCATCGAGCAGCGCGATCCCGGCGAGATATGGAAAGCCGCCGGCCTGGACCAGGCCCCGGCCGGATTTTCGGCCTGGAACCCCGTATTCGACATCACGCCGGGCGAACTCATCGACTGCATCGTCACCGAAAAAGGCGCCTTCCGTCCGCCTTACGATTTCTCGACTGCCTGATTCGAGCTGAAACTGACACTGAGCGAACGGCTTGTACCGGTCAGGCCTCAAGGTTGGGGTTTATAATGGTGGGCTTTGCTGAACCGGACCTTTCCAGATGAGCGACTATCGTACTGAACGTGACAGCATGGGCGACTTGAAGGTGCCCGGGGACGCCCTCTGGGGCGCTCAGACGCAGCGGGCGGTGAATAATTTCCCGATCAGCGGCAAGCCCATGCCAGCGGCGTTCATTCGGGCGCTTGGCCTGATCAAAAGCGCTTGTGCCGAATCCAACCGCGACCTGGAACTGCTGGACGTCAATCTGGCCGAAGCGATCATCTCAGCCTCGGCCAAGGTGACCGGCAACCAGGTGGACCGCCACTTTCCGATCGACATCTACCAAACCGGTTCAGGCACCAGTTCCAACATGAACGCCAATGAGGTCATTGCCAGGCTGGCCGACCCAGGCGGGGAACTGGGCGTTCATCCGAATGATCACGTCAATATGAGCCAGAGCTCAAATGATGTGATTCCAACCGCCATCCAGGTCAGCGCCTGCCTGCTGACCGCCGAGCAGCTTTTGCCGGCGCTCAAGCACTTGCAGGAAGTGCTTTTGCAACGCTCCGGGGAGCTGAGTGATGTCGCCAAAACCGGTCGTACGCACCTGATGGATGCCATGCCGGTGACGCTCGGGCAGGAACTGGCCACCTGGGCGGCGCAAATCGAAAGTGCCGGTGGCCGTCTGGTTGACGCTCTGGCGAGAATGCGCCAGTTGCCCCAGGGCGGAACAGCGGTAGGCACCGGAGTCAACGCTCACGAGGAATTCGGCGAGCGTGTGGCGGCTCATCTGGCCCGGTCGACCGGGTTCGAATTCGAGTCGGCCGTGAACAAATTTGAAGGCATCAGCAGCCAGGACGCCGCCGTCGAGCTTTCCGGTCAGCTCAAGACCGTGGCCGTGGCTCTGATGAAGATCGGCAATGATTTGCGCTGGATGAACTCCGGCCCACTGGCGGGGTTGGGCGAAATCGAGCTCGAAGCCCTGCAGCCGGGCAGTTCGATCATGCCGGGCAAGGTCAACCCGGTCATCCCGGAAGCTGTCTGCATGGTTGCTGCCCGCGTGATCGGCAACGACACCACGATCACAATTGCCGGCCAATCCGGCAACTTCCAGCTTAACGTCATGCTGCCGGTCATTGGCGCCACGCTTCTGGA
>JBGTLI010000413.1:0-2568 GCA_041744195.1 Wenzhouxiangella sp.
CGGCATCGGCCGATCCAACGCCAGCCAGGCACCGCCGGCAACAGCCAGCCCAATCAATAGCAGCATCATCAACGGGCGCTTCCAGAACGGCGTGTGAGTGATCATTCCTTGATCATAGAACATCGGCGCGTGAAACACACCAGAAAAAGCTCACCACAGAGGCGCATGGACACAGAGGAAAGCACCTATAAAGTATTGTTTTATAGTTTATTTCCTCTGCGCCCTCTGTGCCTCCGTGGTGAAATGCTTTTGACCTCAGTCGTCGGATTCGTTGGCGAAGTCGCCCGCGACCGAGTAGCTGATTCGATCGGGATGGAAGTGGCGGCGGACGGCGGCATTGAGTTCGTCCAGCGTCAGCGCCTCCAGTTGTTCCTCGAACCGGGTTTGATGGTGCATGTCGCGGTCCAGGTAGAGGTTATTGACCAGCATATTGGTCAGGGAGCCGTCGTTACTGCGTTGCAAGTTGCGTTGTTGCAGGTAACCGCGCCGGCCGGCCTCAAATTCCTCCGCCTCGAATCCCTCGGCGATCACCTTGTGGAGCTCTTCGAGCAGCACCTCGATCAGGCGCGTCCGGTTTTCCGGGGCGAACATGGCGTAGCCAGTGAACGAACCGAGTTCATCAATCGGGCTCGCGCCGAAGCCACCACCCACACTGTAACTCAGGCCTTCCTGATCCCGGATTCGATTGGCCAGGCGTGAGCTCAGGAAACCGCCCCCGATCAGGTGGCCGGCCAGGCTCACGGCCGGGTAGTCGGGGTGATCATCGCGCATCGGGAAGTTGGTGCGGGCGATCAGCACGGCGTTAGCCTTGTCATCCAGTTGGGCCTGCAGACTGGCCGGCTCGATATTGACGAAGTCCGAGCCAATCCGCACGAATGGGGTTTCACTTTCCCAGTCACCAAAAAGGGATTCGAGCGCGGCACGGACTTCTTCCGGATCGAAATCACCGACCAGGCTGATGCCGCTCTGCGGACCGAAACCATAGTGGCTGCGATGGAACTCGATCAACTGGTCACGATCCAGGTCATCAACGCGGGCAGCCACCTCATCCCAGTCCGGGGTGTATTCAGGATGCTCCGATGGATGGACGTTGTAGTGACGGCTGAGCTGGCGCGAGGCCACCGCGCCGGGGTCGTCGCGCTGCTGATCCAGTCCGGTCAGTTGCTGACGCTTCATTTCCGCCAGTTCGCGTTGCGGAAAAGCCGGGTTCTTGAGCAAATCTTCGAGCAGTTCCAGCAATGGGAGCAGGCTGTCCCTGCGCGACTCCAGGCTCATGCCCAGGGTCCAGTTGCCGCCGATGTTCAGGCTCGATTGCAGTTCATCGACGCGGTCGCTCAACTGCTGGCGGCTACGATTCTCTGTTCCCCGCCAGAGCATGGCGCTGGTGGTCGAGGGGATGTTGCCCAGGCCCGACAGACTTTCGGCGTTGCCCATTCTCATCACGATCTGGCCGTGGACGCGGTTGCCGCGGGTCTGCTTCGGCAACAGGGCCACGCGGGTTCCATTGCTCAACTCGAATTCGATCAGGCGCGCCTGGATATTCTCCGGGCTGGGGTCGAAGGCCTCACCCAAGGCGCGGTCCTCGCGGCCAGCGTAACCTGCCAGCAGCGGGCCCAGATCCGGTGCATGGGGAATCTCCGCCCGTTCAGGCCGGCTGTCGGGGATGAATTGTCCAATTGTCCGATTGTCGCGCTTGAGGTATTTGCCTGCCACCCGAATGACATCATCGACGCTGACCTGCTCCAGCCGGTCCCGGTGCAAAAACATCAGGCGCCAGTCGCCGGCCGCGGCCCATTCACTCAACTGGATGCCCACCCGTCCGCTGTCATTGAGGGTCATTTCCATGCTGCGCTGGAGGGCGTTGATCGCACGGCGAACCTCGTCCTCTGCTGGCGGCTGCTCGACCAGACTATCGACTGTATTGAGCAGTTCCGCCCGAACCTCATCCATATCCTGGCCATCGCGTGATTGGGCAAACAGCATCAGCAGCGAGGGCTCGCCCAGGCGCAGGCTGAAGGCCCCGACCTGGCTGGCCAGTTCGGGGTCGACCAGTGACTGGTAGAGGCGGCCGGAGGGCATATCGCCAAGAATGTAGGCAAGCACCTCCACGGCGGCAAAGTCTTCGTGTGCTGCGGCCGGTACATGGTAGGCCGCCATCAGAGCGCGCACGGTGCCGGAGCGGCGCACTGTCACGGCGCGCTCGCCATCCTGGACCGGGTCGCGGGTGTAGGTGGGCCACAAGGTCATGTCACCAGTGCGTTCCGGCGCCGGAATTGCCCCAAAGTGTTGCTCGATCAGCGCCAGGGCATGTTCAGGTTCGACGTTGCCTGACAAAACCAGCACCGCGTTGTCGGGCTGGTAATAGCGCCGGTAGAACGAATGCAGGCGCTCGATCGGCACATTTTCGATATCGGCACGCGCGCCGATCGTTGAACGGCCGTAGCCGTGCCACAGGTAGGCGGTGGACATGACCCTCTGCACCAGGACGCCGATCGGATTGGTCTCGCCCATTTCGAATTCGTTGCGAACGACAGTCATTTCGGATTCGAGGTCGGCTTCGTCGACGAT
>JBGTLI010000414.1:0-13847 GCA_041744195.1 Wenzhouxiangella sp.
CGTCGGCGCGCAGCTTGGTGCCCAGAGCTACACCCAGATCCTGGTATTTGAAGATGCCCATGCACTGAACAGGTTCCAGAACGGCAATTTTGAGTTCAGCGCCCAGGCTACAGCGGTTGCATTGCACTCCGGTGAAGGCGCGAATGCCCAGTTCAGAGACGGCGTGGCCGTATTTACCATGGCTGAACGTGGACTGATGGTAGAAGCTGCAGTCGGCGGGCAGAAATTTTCATACCAGGCATTTGGCTCCAGGTAAGTAACGCCAACAATTGTTGTAAGTTTTAATCCACGGCACCTCATTAATCGGGGTGCCGTTTTTTTTGTCACTGACCATAGAAATTTTTATTCCGCTTGACGAACGGCCACGCCCTCTTCCTCTATTTCGTATCCGCCTTTGCTTCACTTTTCAGGCTGCCGTACTTGGCCTGCACCTTGCCAGCATAGTGTATAGGAAGTTTAAGCGGCCCATTTCCTGATTTCGCGGGGGCAATTCGGGACATATATGGACGCCTCCCCCCAGTCAAGCGGTAACGCAAGGCAGCAAGCGCCTGTACGTATGTATCCAGCGCTTGATGTTGGCCTGGGCGCGGGAGAAAACCGTAGAAGTCCAGAAAGTCCTCTTCAAAGATGCTTTCCAGTCCGAACTGAGGGTTGCTCATGGCGGCTTTCGGCGTCCCTTTGCTGTTCGACCATTCGTCCAAAGAGCCAAATAAACGGCTCGATCTGGCCCTTTAACGCACAACTACCCTTGCTAATGCTGTGAAGCAACCCTTGAACGTCTGATGTACGCAAAGCGGAAACCGTCTGATTGTCCCTAAGAATCAATGAACAACTCGGAAGATCAAGTATCTCTTCTACACCCAGGGTGACATTCTGCTCATTGATCACTATTGAAATCGGCTCTTCCTGATCAGGAAGATAGAAATACACGGCAAGATTCGGAGTCGGGTGAGGGACTTTAGCCACCGATTTTTTCAACCAGGCAGAAAAGGCATTGGCCCACTCCCCTACCTCGGATCGCGAAATATCCGACTCCTTTGTATCAGCCCGGGCAACCATTAGCTGCTCATTGGCTTCTCGCTCCGCTTCGATAAGGGCTTTCAGGGTCTTATCGACATCCTCTTTTGTATGAGCAGCTGAACAGATGAGCCTGAGGCGACCACGTCCGCTTTCTACAATCGGGTAGGTTACTGCCGATGTTTGAACGCCGCGCTTATACATGTTCTGCACTATGGCATAAAGTTTATCCTTGTCGCTAAAATGCGGGGTAACGATAGGGCCGTCCCCTGTCCCCAGGTCATAGCCAGCTTCGATGAATCGTCGACGCATGTATCGGGTCGTATCCCAAAGCCGCTCACGCAGTTCGTCGTCTGAACGAAGCCGACGCAAAGCGGTAAGGGCTGCAGCCATATCAGCAGGGCTGATGGAAGCCTGAAAGATGTATGCTCTCGCTGAGGACTTCAACAGGTCAATGTGCTCCTCTCGCGCGGCAACTACACCCCCAAGACTACCAAGCGCTTTGCTGAGGGTGGTCATAATGAAGTCTACCTCTTCAGTAATGCCCTGCGCAGCGCAAATACCTGCTCCACCTTCACCGTAAAAGCCGAAAGAATGGGCTTCGTCCACCAACACAAGCGCACCGTATTTTTTCGCTGTTCGCACGATATCTGCAACGGGTGCCGCGCCCTCGCCCATACTGTATACGCCTTCGAGCACGACGAGGACAGAGCGGTAGGGCGATACTTCCGACTTAAGAACTGCTTCCAGATCAGATGAACTGTTGTGTTGAAATGTTCTAATTGTCGCGCCACATAAACGAGCGCCGTCAACGATAGATGCGTGACAGAGCTGATCGATCACAACTACATCATTAGTACCCAGAAGTCCTGCAATGGCACCAACATTTGCTGTATAGCCTGTAGGGAACAGGCAAGCGCTGGGTTTTCCTACCAGTTCGGCAAACTCTTTTTCGAACTCCAGGTGGAGGTCCGTCATACCGGAGGCCGCTGCAGAGGTACCCATTCCGGTCCCGAATTGATACAAGGCTTTAGAGGCTTCCTCAATTACTTCTTTGTCGCGATTCAGGCCAAGGTACAGATTGGTGGTCCATATAATGGCATCCTGCTCTTCATCGTTGTACGCGTCGGATACAGTTCCCCGAGTTGCGCTTCCTGTGCGGAGTACCTTGCTGTAGGGATTTCTGCGAAGGTCGTTCACCATGCGCATCACTTCCTGCACGAGCTTACTTTTATCGGTAGCGGACCAGGCGGAGGCTTTTGCCGCCTGAAAGGTGGGATGGCTGGACTGGATACGCGCCTGAAAAGTGGCAAGAGAATCTGAAGCTAATCTACACCCTTTCTCCACTGGCTCGTTATCTGTGTTGCCCGTCAGTTTCAGAATATAGTTGACCAGCGCTCCAGGGGTAGAGTGCTCACTAAGCGCTGCTATAGGCAGCGTTTGATTCAGGATATTAGAAAGTCGACTGCTCAACTCCAGGGTAGTCAAGGAGTCAATACCCAGGCTATCGAAGGAATCGTCCGGCAATATTTGTTCGGGCTCTCTAATATTCAGGAGAGAGGCGACCTCGCCCTGAATTATCGACAGTATGGATGCTTGCTGCCTGGCGCCAGAACCTGCCAGCTGTTGTGTCTGGCCGCCGGGCTTGTGGATGGCCCCTAAGCTTGCGTCAGGCAGCGGTAGAGCCTGTTCAGCATGAAGGGTCTCTTTTAAGTGCTGTAACTTATTGCGGTCGAGCTTTCCGTTGGGCAAGAGTGGCAGTTCCTTAAGGTGTATCACGACTTGAGGGATCATATACTTTGGCAGTCGTTGCGCCAGATATGCTTTTACTTTGCCATCCGTTACAGCATTGTCCTGACTCACCACAAAGGCCATAAGTATTTTTTGCCCAGCGCCACCATCTACGGCGGCCGCTGCTGCAGCGTCAATTCCCTGAATCGATTCGAGTGCAGTCTCGATCTCTCCAAGTTCAACCCGGAACCCCCTGATCTTGACCTGCTGGTCAACCCGACCGAGAAATTTGATTTCTCCGGTTTCTGTCCTTCGGCAAAGATCTCCTGTTCTGTACAGCCGCTTCTCGGGAATCGCGTCATTGGGTTCCAACTCGATAAAACGCTCCCGGGTACGTGCTTCGTCATACAGGTAACCACGCGCAAGCTTATATCCCGCCAAGTACAGCTCACCCTCAACACCATCAGGAACTGGCTTCATGAAATCGTCGAGTACGTAGGAGCGAGAACCTTGTACCGATTTTCCGATTGTTATGGTTTGAGCTTCTTCAAAAATCTCCACTGCTGTTGAGAACACAGTGTCTTCGGTCGGGCCATACGCATTTACCACCCGAGCCCCCGTTTTCAGCGCGAAAAGTTTTTCTACCAGCGGCTGTTTGAGTTCTTCACTACCGAAAACAATACATAGGATACCACCCGGTACCCATCCTGATGACAGCAAGGCCTGCATCGCCGACGGAACCACTACGCAACTTTTTATCAGGTTTGCCGAATCCAGTGCCGGCAAATCAAGCATGTTCCTCGCCAACACTACCGTTCCTCCTAATGACAAGGTTCCCAGGATTTCCATGACGGATACGTCAAAACAGACCGAGGTCGCAGCCAGCATTCCCTCCAATTCCTCATCATTCAGCATATTCCCCATGGCCCGGATCATCGCAACCACATTTCGATGCTCAATAGCGACTCCTTTTGGTTGCCCTGTTGATCCCGATGTGTAGATCACGTAGGCGAGATCGCTCGCAGAAGGTCCTCCCCGCCCGTCCGCTGACTGTTGCCCCACTTTGTCGAGCCATATCAGCTCCTGCACTCCTTTGCAGAGTTCGCCGCAGTTCTGATCATCCACGATGGCTGCGGCCGCACGAGAGTGCTCCAGCATATAGCGGACCCGTTCCTGTGGATAGTCGGGATCAAGGGGTACATAGGCGCAGCCTGCCCGCAACACACCAAGTAAAGTCGCGACAAGTTCCCAGCTGCGACTCATACACACGCCAACCAGAGATCCCGGCGCTACGCCACGAGTGACAAGCTCGCCTGCAACTGCATTCGCCCGATCCATCAGGTGCCTGAAGTTGATAGTTATCTCGCCATCAATAATGGCTGTACGCTCCGGATACGCCTGCGCTTGCTGTGCGATCAGCTCCCAGATTGTTTCTTTCGAGTTTTGGCTTTCCTTTTGCCCTGGTTCTACCCGCATCCGGGAAGCTGCCATTGGTCGTACATTGCTGCCGGTTTGTGCATCACATTTTTTGACCATCAGCTTGTACAGTTCCCCGGGAGACAACCCAATGATTTCTTCCCCATCTTGTACACCGGCCTCAGCCAACATACTGCGCCGATTATTAGCAATTTCTGTTTCACAAGAGCCCGAATTAAACTGAGCCAATTTATCCGCGCTGCTTAATAAACCGGTGAAAAATTGGGTTAACTTATCCATATACTTTCTCTTTTTTTGGTAATTAATCTGCCAAAATTCTTAACTTTAGCATTTTAAAAAGTGAATTCACGAGGGAAATAGGCGGGTAAAATTATGATGAAACAGACTTAGCATGCTTAATTTCCTTTTTAGTCTATAATAGTTGATAGTTGCGCCTGGGAAGGGCAATTAGGGACAGGTGTCAATTAGAAGGAGAGCCAGCGACCGACGCCAAGCCTAATTTAGCGATCGGCAGAAGCTCTTTGAGCCGAAACTGCGCCAAGGTCAGCGCTGCGGCCACCCCGCCAACGACGATGTACTCAACGTGGTGTTGATTGAGAACTTGCAGAATCTCGCGAAAGCTCGGTGTCATGGCCTGCCCTCAGGGAGTGAAGGAAGGCAACGCGAGATTCCAGCTCTGCCAGCCGCTGATCGGGTGACAGGCTGGCAAACCAGCGTATCAGCGAGGGATCATGCCCGGATCACAAATGGGACTTAGGGTGCGCTTCTTCCATGGCCCAAGTGTAGCGAATTCAGGGCGCTTGCGCAGAGAATGGCCGAGCCAATCGCGCGATAGTACAGGCTCTCGGTTCCCTGTACGGCGTAGCCGCCACTGCGTGAGACCTCGTCAACGATGCGCCGCCGCCGGATCACTGGCTTGGTCATTATGCCTTGAGTCTCGCACCGAGCAGGGCCGGGGGTTTGGCTGGCAGGCCGAACAGGGGCCGTAGCAGGCGGATTCGTCGGATCAGCAGTTCGTGGAACAGCAGGCAGCCGAGGAGGGTTCCGGCAAGGACCAGGGCGAGTTCGAGCCAGCCGGACAGTGCAAGTGGGGTCAAAATGAAAACCAGGGGAATGATCAGGCTTTGATGGAGGATGTACCACGGGTAGATGGCTTCGTTGGCCCGGGGTAGCCAGCGGAATGGGCGGTTGAGCCAGCGATGGGCAAAGGCCAGGATGGTCAGCAGTGCCATCCACAGGTACACGCCATGGGCCAATCGTGATATGGCATGCCAGTTCCAGTCCGGTACGCTTTCCCAGTCGACTTCCACCATTTCGCGGCCAGCCAGTCGCAGGAAAAGGTACAGGCTCAGGCTGGCAATCGCAAGGCCCAGTGTCCACCAGCGCATGCGATCGATCCGACGCCAGAACCGGTCATCACGGGCCAGGGCGAACCCGAGGAGGAATGCCGCAAAGTACTTGGCGTGGCCGAACCAGTCATCGGTCAGGGCATGGGTTTCCGGGAATCGGGGCTGGAGCCAATACAGGCAGGCCGAGAAGTACAGGGCGGGAATCAGAATCAGCAGGATGCCGTGCCAGGCGGCTGGCGCCATGGGACTTTCTGCCAGCTTGGCACCCAACCGGCCTTGACGAAGCGGCAACAGGGCCAGTAGCACCAGCGTGTAGACCCAAAGGTAGGCGATGTACCACAGATGATTCCAGGTGACGCCGTGGCTGGCGCCGGCAAATCCGCCTTCCGGCCAGGGTCGAAGTTGCAGGTAGCGGAACAGGAAGGCGCCGAAGCCGGCTTCGAAGGTGCCGTTAGCCACCGCCTCGCAGTAGGCCTGGATCGGCACGATCAGCAGCATGCCAAAAGCCAGGGGCAGCAGCAGACGATGGGTTCGTCGCAAGAAGACACGGCTCAGGCCCCGATCGCGCCCAACAATTTGGGGACAGGCATCAGTTGAAAAAAATCGGCGCCGACCAGTTGCGGCCGGCGCCGTGTCAAAGGTGGGCCGAAATCAGTTGGCGTTCGGCGCTGGCGCGCCTGGCATGCCCATGCCTACGAATCGTAGCTCATGGGCGTCAAAGTGCGCGGTCGCCGCGGTCTTTGTGCCGTGGATACCGTTGAAAATATGGCTCAATCCAGTGGTGGCGGTCTTTTCCGGCGTATAGGCATGGCAGGCGAAGCAATTCACAGCGCCGCCGCGCGTTACGCCGCTGCCGGTTTGCTTGAACGCGCCCTGGAAAGTGGTTTCCATCGTGGTGTTGGTCAACTGCAGCGAACCGCGCTGGTTGGATGAGTCCGACGGTTGACTGGGGTCGGATACCCACAGCCCACCGACATTGAAGTAGTGCTGCCAGATTCCCATCTCCAGCGAGGAGTCGGCTTTGGCCAGCATGCCGTCCGGTCCGGTGAGCTGCTGATTGAGTGAATGCACGTCGGCAATGTTTTCGACGGCTTTGTGATCACCGGGGCCGGTACCATGGGCGTAAACACGACAGATTTCAGTGGGCGTGCCGGTGAGGCTGGAATTCTGGCTGGCGGTGTTGAAGTCACAACTCGAACAGCCCAGTGGCCCGGTGGTCGAGGTTGCCAGACACTGGGCGCAGGTGGCGCTGGTGAACGACCAGCCCACGGCGGGTGCGCTTTGCGGCGCTAGACAGTCCGGCGCGTTGTTGGCATGTTCCCAGGTCATCCAGACGCCTTCGGCGTGATCCGGCGTGGTTCGGAACAAATGGAATCCCACCAGTCCAAGGGTGACCGGATCAGTTGATATACCCGTGATCACGGCATCCATCGTGAAGTAATTGCCTTGGTCGCCGTCGTCGCTGTCCAGCAATACGCGCCAGGACGATTTCAGTTCGGTCGTGCCGGCCGGCAGATCGCCTGACGCCGAGGCCGAACACAGTCCACGATCGAAGCGCACGTCGTAATAGACCACGTTGCCGTTCTGGTCGTAAATGGTCGCCGAGTCGCCAGCCTGGTTGATTCGCTCGGGAATCACGAACTCCTGGCCGGGGTCGTTGTCCTTGACCTGGCGTACGAAAAGGCCAGGGCCGGAGGATGTGGTGCCGCAGGAATCGCCGCTGGCGAGCAGGGTCGGAAAATCGGCCTGAACTTCGAAGTTGCGCAGTTCGGAATCGCCGCCGGACGGAGCGACGAGATAAAGAAAGGTCTGCCAGGCGTATTGGTAGAACTGGCAGAAATTGTCTCCACCCCCGGGAATTTCGGTTGGAAGACTCGGGTTCGTGATCCAGGCCGGATCGGCGGCGCAGGCCGGCGCCGATTCGGCCGCCGCAGACGGCTCCGCAGATGCGATCCCGGCGATCGTCAAACCGGCGATCAACAGAAATGCTGTCGGTGTCATCAATCGGCGAGTAAATTGAGGGGTGTTGGGTTGCATGGTTTTAACTCCCTTGTGGATGTGAATTGCTCGTTTGTCGCACTCCCGCTGCCAGATCGCTGCATTGCTTCGGCTGAACGAAGCTTTGCTGCGCCCGGCGAAATCAGGACTCATTCCTACAATCGCGAAAAACGGGGACAGGAGGACAACGGAATGCGCAGTTTCATCAGGCTGAAACCCCTCTGTTGTGGCGCCCTACTTGATGACCTTGATAGCTCGCCTGGTGCCGCTCACCGGACGGGTAGCGGTCTCGCGTTCGCTGTTTGCGCCGGCCAGTGGAGTGACGATCTGCTGCTGCAGCGCCTCTGCAGTGAGTCGGCCAATAGTTCTTGAAATCAGGGAATTCCAGATATATGCTCGCAAAACGTTGGCCGCAATCGTTTCTGGGAGAACGAGTTGGGTACGATCTCGATTGATGATTTTCTCCTTCACAGTGAGTTGCGTCAGTTGAGGCAATTCGCAACGGGCCGGGTGATCGATATTCTGGCAGCCTATGATCGCGACGCCACCGCGGGTGTTTCGCCATTGTCACTGGATGCTTTTGATCGGCTTGTCGGCGGGACCATGACGCTCAGCAAACTGCCGGTGGTGACGGAGGACCAGGTGTTGTCCGAACGCGCGGTCGAACGGCTGGCGCGACTCGCTGCGGTGGCAGTTCATGCACACATCTCCGCGCGCTATCAGGCCGGCAGGTTGGCTCCCACGACCGAAGATCCGACATTTATTCTTCGCGCCATCGGGCGGGCCGAGACACGCTACGCCGCCCTGTTGCTGGATACCCGATCAGCGGCCAAAAGCGGCCGGATTGAGCGATTGGCGAAGGCATTATCGGCAAGTCTCGATACCGTTGCGGGCGATCTGGCCTATGCCGCCGTCGCACTGGGTGGGCAGGACGAGACTCAGAAATCCGCTGGTCTGGCCGCCATCCGGGTGGCCCATGCGACCAGGCGCCTGGCAATGCTGAGCGCCTCTACCCTGATGCTGATGTTCCGTCTGACGAATTCGGCGAAGGCCGCGGGCCTCCGCCAGGTGGCCCAGAACCGTACCCAATTGGCTCGACCCTGGGCCGAGATGCTCGCGGCTGTAACCCGGGTGACGGGCGCCTCGGTCGGCGATCGTGTGCGATTGCAAGCCCGCTGCACCGACATCTCATGGATCGACGATGGCGATGGCTACACCAGGGTCAGTGTCAATGCTGGCCAGGTGAGCCAGTTGCGCCTGCCGCGACGCAATGCGCAGCGTGCTGGACTGGCCCGGGGCTCCTGGGTGTACCTCGCGGGCACACTGACCGAAGATGCAGGTGTTTCATTTCTGCAGGTTGGCCTGGTTCCAATTTCGGTTAATGCAGCGAAAGTCTGGGAGGATTATCTGATCTCGGAAACGCGGTCGGCCTATAACCTTGTTCCCGGGTCAATCGATATGCTGTGGGAATTGCCTGATCTTCACCAGATCGGTGGACGCAACGAGCTGCACGGGCGGCTGTGAGGGAGCGAGGGAAAAGCCATGGCCTATGATTGCGAAAAGCAAGAAGACAAGTTGACAAAAAAATCCGACAAACTTGAAGACAAGCGCGACGAGATTGACGAGAAGATGGGCGAAATCGCGGACAAGGAAGGTCAGATCAACGAGAAGATCGGCGAGATCGAGGAAAAGAAAGAAGACATTCTCAAGCTGAAGAATCAAGAGATTCCGGAAGCGGAAGACGACCTCGACGAGGCGGAAGAAAAAGTCGAGGAAAAGGAGGCGAAGCGGGACGAAAAGCAGCAGCAATATTTTGAAAAGCAGGATGCGCTAAACCAGGCGCAATCACAGGCCGATATGCGCCTTTTGGCGCTGGAGGAAGCGCAGGCGGAGCTGGAGTCAATCTATATCGAGATCGGAATACTGGCAACACAACTTGCCACAGACGACAGCCTCACTCAGGATCAGATCGATGCAATTCAGGACCAGATCAATGCACTGGCCCTGCAAGCCCAGGCGCTTGAGCAGACCACCATCCCGGCCCTGCAAGTTGAATTGGAAGCACTCAATCAAGTGGTCGACAGCAAGACTGAAGAGCGCGATCTCGCCTGGGAGGAGTTGGTCGCCGCCTCGCATGAACTGCTTGAGGCCGAAAACAGTCGCGACGAAAAGAAGAACAAGCTTGAGGGAAAGCTGAAGAAGCTCCAGGACAAAGAGGATGAACTTCAGGGCAAAGAAGATGAACTCGCCGCTTCGCTGACTGCGCTGATGGAAAAAATCGCTGAGCTGGAAGAAAAGCAGGAAGACCTCGAAGGCGCCGAACAGGAGTTTAACGAGGCTCTGAATTCGTATAACGCCCATTGCGAAAACAGTAATGCCCCCTGGCAAAACGGTTAGCGGGCGATGCCGTCGCTGAGTGTTCGCCATCTTGCAGGATTCGAACATCAGCTTGAACTGAATCTGACGCGATGGGCCCAGACGCACAGTCGCGCCGAGCGCCGGTTATACACCTATCTGGCCACCTACCCGTACATGCGGAGCACGGTCGCCCGGTTCGCACGCATATCAATCGACGAGTTGCATGCGACCATCGCCATGGTTTTTGGACTGATGCCCACGGCGATGAACATGCGCCATGGCGATACGGAACCATTTCTCAGGCCGCTGAATGCATTGCGCGACACAGGCCGGAGACTCTCCACCAACGAAATTGAAGGGCTTAAGGCGCTCATCAACAATTCGATCGTCGGCACTTCAAAACTGCTGCATTTTCTGGCCCCCGAAATCTATCCGATCTGGGACAGCCGCATCAACCGGTTTATGCATGGCAACAACCCGCCCCAGACCAACTCGGTGCCGCGGTATCTGGACTATCTGGCCGATTTCGATCGGCTGCGTGTCGATCCGGATTTCGACGTGCTGCGCCGGTCCATGGAGGGCAGGCTGGGCTATGCGGTCAGTGCCGCACGCGCCTTCGAGATGATTATGTACCTGTCGGACGCGCTGGAGTTGAACCATGTGCCTCCACCGGACACGGTGCAGCCTGCCGTTGCACCCGACGCCGCGGCCGACCTCCGGCCCGTCGTGCCGCGCTACAAGCGTGATGCCTTTACGTTCATTTCCAATCTCGGGCCGGTCACGCTGGATTTGGACATGCCCGACACGTTGCTGCGCGATGGCTATCTGCTGTCGGAGCGTTATACGACCAGAGAAACCTTGCAGCTGGCAGCGATCGCACGTGCCCGGCGCAATCTCATGATCAGCGACAATGGTAATTGGACCCGAATGAACGCGCTTGGCCGCAAATTCAGCGCGCCCGGCACCCAGCTTCTGAATCGCGCCAAGGCGGAATTCGAGGCGGGTGGCGTGACCCAAACCACGCTGGACGATCGTGCCGCGATGATGACCGAAATCGCGGCCGCCTGCGCCGACGCGCTTGCCGAACTCGATGTTGCTCAATTGATTGCCACCCAATTGGAAATGCGCCCGCACTATATGATCGGCCTGGAAGACTTCACGGTGCCGGTGATGATGATGGCCGGCCTCATGGATGGGGTCTTCGCGCCAGAGCCGAAGGATGTTGCCCCCTACCAGGCGTTAACCCGCGAGTTGTTCGCGCGCCAGATCGACGGGCAGTTCGGCTTTGCCCAGTCACTTTCAGAAACGGCGCTTTATCTGGTCGTCCATGCCTTTGATTACGCCAGCGCCCGTGAAGGCGCCGCCGCGGCACGCGGTATTGTCAAAGACGGGATCGCAATCAGTTTTGGCGCGCCCATGGCCAGTCGGCGCTGGATCAGTGAAATCAGGATTGGTGATGTGGTCGAGGATCTGGGTGAAAATCTGCCCGAATCCTATATCGCCGCCCATGCCCTGACGCTGGGTGTCATCAATGGGCATGCCGATGACGTCCCCGTTCATGTGCTGGGGGTCGGCACTCCGGTTCTGATCATGATGCTGGGTTTCTTGCTGAAAGGCTCGCGCGCGGTCAGTATCGACAGCTCCGCACCCATGCTTGATGCCTTCGACGGCCGGATTTACGGCACGAGAATGGCTTTTCTGAAAATGCGGATGTACCGGCTGGCAGCCCATTGCCTGATCGACGACAGACCATACGAAAGTACAACACCGTTCTTCAAGGCGTTCGAGGCGCGCCACCCGGCCGACTGGGCTGGGCTGCGCGCGGCGCTTGGCGTGACCGCCACCAGTGACCTCAAGGAGATTGAGGAACGGCTCGAAGTGGATCAAACGCTCGTGCGCAAATATATTCCGTTCTTCGTTCGACTGACCAGCTTACCCGACCCGTTCTTCTGGGATCTGCGCGTGTCTCGATCTGGCCATAACTACTGCGTACTTCGCGAGATTGTCGATCATATCCGTCGCCGTCGTGACAACTGGCCCGCGCTCAGAGCCTGGACGGAGCGTGAGATTGCACGCTACGCTGCCGTTGGTTCTCCCAAGTGGGCGCGCGCGGTTGAAAAATGCTTCGATCTGGTGCTCACGCATAAGCTGCTGGACGGCCTGGAATAGTCGGGTTGTGCAAAACCTGAAAATCAGTGCCGTGAGCACCTGGCCCCGGAGCCCGCCGTTAGAACGGCCCCAGGGCGAATATTCGATCGGTCAGTTCCCGCTCGCGTTCGGCAGGCAGCGGTCGGTGGAAATGGGCCAGCAGGCGGGGATGCCGCGTCTGGCAGAATCCGGCCTTTAAGTCCACTTCCTCGGCGCGTGCGTCTCCACAATAACCGAAGAAGGCCTCATAGTTGCTGGCCAGTTCGGTAAAGGCATGACGCAAAAGAGCGTAGAGCACGCCGCCCCGGTCGCGAATAGCGCGGCAATGCGCATCCGGGACTTCGGCGAACGCGCGGCCGTCGGTACAGCCACCGCCGATCAGCGCGACCGATTCGTGCTCGAGAATATTCAGGTAACCCAACGGGATCAGATGCAACAGCGAATTGCGGTAAATTGCGACCAGGTGACGACCATAGTCGGGCAATTCACTGCCCAGCTTGCGCTCAAAGATCGTTCCAGCGACAAAGCGGCCGTCCGACACCTCAATGATGCGAAAGCAGTCGTCCAATGCGGGCAAGGTCTCGGCAGTCATAAATAACGGAAAAACGGCGACAACATAGTTCGCGCCAGTGTAAGGCAATTCGGGAGATATATGGACCCCACCCCCCAGGCAAGCGGTTTTGAGCCGACCAGAATCAATCCAGCTTCAGGTCACCAATATCCCGCTTGAGGCGCTCCAGGCTGGCCTCTGTCCAGCCTGCCGGCTCGGTCATGGCAAACCAGGTGTCGATGTAGTGCTCGGTGGCATAGGCGTGGCCATAGCCGATGGGCGCGACCTCGGCTGCGGCGATGTCGGCGGCCAGCTGCAGAAAGGCGACCACGGGGTACCAGCGCAGGCGATCCGAGACGTCCGGGCCGCGCGGGTCGCGCATCCAGGCCGGTTCACGATAAAAAGAACTGGGCTCAAAGAAGGTGACTGGATCGCTGGCATACTGCAGGTAGGCAATTCGCAGCGGTCCCCAGGGCGCATTGAAGTCCTCCAGGCCACCATCCTGATTGGCGAATCGAATGACCGAACCATCCCGAAAGCGTGGCCGCCAGGCCGGAGAATCCGGCAGTCGATTCTGGCTGACCCACTGCCAGGTGGGGCTGCGAAATGGCGGGCCGCTCCAAAGCGCACCGTCAATCGGGTCGGCAATCAGGTCCCAGATATCGGCCGCGCGCTCGGAGTTGAGCGCGCCCAGGCTGAGCCCGTGCAGGTACAGCCGGGGCCGCCTGTTGGCGGGTAATCCTCGCCAGTGGTCGTAAACCGCCTCGAACAGGGCACGCGCGGTTTCCTGTCCGGAATCCGGCTGGGCCAACAGTGACAGCCAACTGGGCAGGTAGGAATACTGTACGGCCACACTGGCCACTCGGCCACTAAAGAGATACTCAATGCTGCGAATCGCACCCGGGTCCACCCAGCCGGTGCCGGTTGGCATCACAACCACCAGAAGCTCCCGATCGAAGGCGCCTATTCGCTTCATCTCTGCCAGCGCCAGTTGAACCCTTTGCCTGGGGTCTTCGGCTGAATTGAGCCCGACATAGGTCCGTGCCGGGCGCTGCCAGGGCCCTGGCGTCAGGTTCATGATGTCTTGCAAACTTGGTGTGCCGCCAACGAACCGGCGGCCCTGGCGGCCAAGCTCTGCCCAGTCGAGCAGGGATTCGGCACTGCCGCTGGCGGTCGGATCGGCAGGTGGGCTGACATCAACCTCAACGTAAGCATCGAGCTGCTGAAACGATGCGTCAAAGCTGTTCAGGGCCAGCCTT